>JAFEEF010000029.1 GCA_018241265.1 Pseudomonadota bacterium
GGCAAGATGGTCAAGGGCATGGGCGGCGCGATGGACCTCGTCGCCGGCGTCGGCCGCGTGATCGTGCTGATGGAGCACGTCGCGAAGAAGAAGGACGGCTCGATCGACCTGAAGATCCTGCCGAAGTGCACCTTGCCGCTCACCGGCCTGTCGGTCATCAACCGCATCATCACCGACCTCGCGGTGATCGACGTGACGCCGCAGGGGCTGAAGGTGGTCGAGATCGCCGAAGGCGTGAGCCGCGAGGAACTGCAGGAGAAGACCGGCGTGCCGCTGCACTGACGCAGGGACGCGATGGCGCTGTTCGAGCCGGCGCGTCACGAGCCGCTGGCCGCGGTAGCGTGGGACGAGGCGCGGGCACGCGCCGGCATCGATGCGATCGTCGCCGATGCCTGCGCGCGCTTCGACGAGCGCACGCTGTGGCCGCGTCATCCGCGCGACCACGAGGAGGGCGATCCGGTCGGCGTGCCGTCGGCGAGCCTCTACGACGGCGCCGCCGGCGTGATCTGGGCGCTCGACCGGCTGCGCGAGCGCGGCCATGCGTCGCCGTCGTACGATGCGGTCAAGCCGTCGCTCATCGAGCACGGCCGCCGCTACAACGAGGTCGCCGGCAACGACCCGCGGTCCTTCCTGCTCGGCGAGGCCGGCGTCCTGCTGCTGCAGTTCCGGGCCGACGCTTCGCCGGCGATCGCCGACGCGCTGTACGGCCTCGTCGTCGACAACCTGCGCAACCCGACGCGCGAGCAACTGTGGGGATCGCCCGGCACGCTGGTCGTGGCATTGCACATGCACGAGCGCACCGGCGACGAGCGCTGGCTCGACGTCTACCGGCGCGGCATCGACGTGCTGTGGGACGAGATGGAGCCGCTCGCCGGCCACGACGACGTGTGGATCTGGACGCAGACGCTCGGTCGCGACGCCTGCTACGTCGGCGCCGGGCACGGCTTTGCCGGCAACGTCTATGCGGTGTTGCGCGGTGCGCGCTGGCTCCCGGCCTCGCAGGTCGAAGCATTCGAGCGCCGCACGCTGCGGGCGCTCGAGGCGCTCGCGCTCGAGGAGGACGGCGCCGTCAACTGGGAGCCGGTCTTCGATCGCGTCGCGCGCGGCTGGCCCAGCAAGCTCCTGGTGCAGGACTGCCATGGCGCGCCGGGCATCGTCTGCCGCCTCGCGCGTTGCGCCTCGCCCGACCTGCGAGCACTGCTGGTCAAGGCCGGCGAGGCCGTGTGGCGCGCCGGCCCGTTGGCCAAGGGCGCCGGACTTTGCCACGGCACGGCCGGCAACGGCCATGCGTTCCTGAAGCTGCATCGCATGACCGGCGACGCCCGCTGGCTCGCCCGCGCGCGTGCCTACGCGATGCACGCGCTGATGCAGGTCGAGCGCGAGGCCGCATTGCATGGCCAGCGCTGGCTCTCGCTGTGGACCGGCGACCTCGGCGTCGCAATGTATGTGTCGGCCTGCATCGACGCCGACGACCGGTTCCCGACGCTCGATTGCTTCTGATAGGAGCGCCCCCAGACCTGCCGCTCCGCGTCACCGCCGGATCAATACGTGCCGGGATTCGCTCGTGCAGGTGCAGGTGCAGGCGACGGCGCTGTCGGCAGCGGCTTCGCGGTCGCGGCCAGCATCTCGCGGCGCTTCATCGCGAGGTACTCGTCGCGCTCCATCTCGTGCAGCTGGATCGGATAGCGCTCGGCGCCGGCGACCCAGTTCTGCAGCCGCTGCTCGGGCTGCGCCGCGGCCGGCAGCGGCCAGGCGTCGACGTACGCGTCGATCGCGAGGAAGTAGCGCATCGTGTTGCGCTCCATCAGCCCGCGCACGTTGCCGACGTAGATCGGGCTGCCGTCGGCCTTCTTGCCGACGACGCTGAAGCCGACCTTGCTGCGGCCGAAGGTCGCGAAGTAGCCTTCCATCGCGAGGCGCGCCGCGAAGCCTGCGCCGTACGAGAAGGACAGGTGGATGAACGTGTGCTTCGCATCCGCCGGCATCGCCTCGAGCACGATGCGGTAGTTGTGCGTGCTCATGGGGCCTTCCTTGGCGTGCATGCGCACGAGCAGGTACCCCGGCGTGCTGGCCGCCGGCTCGTAGCTGAAGTCGATCCAGTTGGCGTTGGCGATCGGCTGGTCGTACTTGCGCGCGATCGCGACGCTGAGATGCGGCGGCGATGCCGTCGTCGGCCGGCAGCCCTTCACGTCGAGATGCAGCATCAGGATGTCGCACCAATGGTCGGCCCCCTGGAGGGCGGGCGCAGCGACGGCAAACGGCTGCTCGATGAGGGCATAGGCATTGCCTTCGAGCTCGTCGCCGTTCTGCGCCGATTCCATGTGCAGCGGATGCTGGAAAGCGCTGTTCGCGAGCTGGCTGCGCAGTGCGGCGAGGCGCGCGGCGAGCGCCGCGGCGTCCTGGCTCCACGCCGGCAGCGCGGCCAGCAGGCCGGTCGCCGCCAGCCATCGCGCAGCCCTCCGACGCGCCGCCTTCGTGATCGACATCCGAACCTCTTCACCGGAAGCTCCGGCCGGCTCGATGTTACGCAGCGCCGTGCGACGACAGCGCTAGCGTCTACCCGACGCCAGGGCGCGCGCGGCCGAACCGACGAGCGCCGGCCCGTGGTAGATGAAGCCGGTGTAGATCTGCACGAGATCGGCGCCGGCGGTGATCTTGGCGCGCGCATCGGATGCGCTCATCACGCCGCCGACGCCGATGATCGGATAGCCCGCGCCGAGCGCGCGGCGCAGCGCCGCGATGACGCGGTTGGAGGCTTCGAACACCGGTGCGCCCGACAGGCCACCGGTCTCGCCGCCGTACGGCAGGTGTGCCACCTTGTCGCGCGCGATCGTCGTGTTGGTCGCTATCACGCCGTCGATGGCATGCCGGCGCAACGTGGCTGCGATCGCATCGATCTGGGCATCGTCGAGATCGGGCGCGATCTTCACGAAGATCGGCACGTTGCGGCCGTGCTGCGCGGCGAGCGCGCCCTTGCGCTCCTGGACCGCGCCGAGCAGCGCATCGAGCGCGTCGTCGCTCTGCAGCGCGCGCAGGTTCTTCGTATTCGGGCTCGAGATGTTGACGGTGACGTAGTCGGCGTGCGGATAGACACCGTCGAGGCAGAGCAGGTAGTCGTCTACCGCGCGCTCGATCGGCGTCGCCGCGTTCTTGCCGATGTTGAGTCCGAGGATGCCGCCGCCCGAGCGAAACCTCGCGCGCCGCACGTTGGCGACGAAGGCGGCGAGGCCGTCGTTGTTGAAGCCGAGCCGGTTGATCAGCGCTTGCGCCTCGGGCAGTCGGAACATGCGCGGCTTCGGATTGCCGGGCTGCGCCTTCGGCGTCACGGTGCCGACCTCGACGAAGCCGAAGCCCATCGCGCCGAACGCGTCGATGCAGCGGCCGTTCTTGTCGAGCCCGGCCGCCAGGCCGATGCGGTTCGGGAACCTGAGGCCGGCGACCTCGACGGGATCGCGGACCCGCGACTCCTGCCACAGGCACTGCAGCGGCGTGCGCTGCCAGCGCGCCAGCGCATCGAGCGTCAGCTCGTGGGCGCGCTCGGGATCGAGGCTGAAGAGGAAGGGGCGGGCGAGGGGGTAGGGGACGAGCGGCATAGGGCATCGGAACGGGCGCGGCATTGTCGCCCACGCGCATGCGGGAAAATGCGGTCTCCAACGACAGGAACATCGTCATGACAGCCCCAACCGACGTGCGCATGGAGCGCGACACCTTCGGCGAGATCGCGGTCTCGAACGCGAGCCTGTGGGGCGCGCAGACCGAGCGCTCGCTGCACCACTTCGCCATCTCGACCGAGCGCATGCCGCCCGAGCTGATCCGCGCGCTGGCGCTGGTGAAGCGCTCGGCAGCGGTCGTCAACCGCGAGCTCGGCACGCTCGCCGCGAAGAAGGCCGATGCGATCGTCGCCGCGGCCGACGAGGTGCTCGCCGGCCGGCATGCCGACCAGTTCCCGCTGTCGGTGTGGCAGACCGGCTCGGGCACGCAGACCAACATGAACATGAACGAGGTGCTCGCGAACCGCGCGTCGCAGCTGATGGGCGGGCCGGTCGGCGAGGCGCGCCTCGTGCATCCGAACGACGACGTCAACCGCGGCCAGAGCTCGAACGACGTGTTCCCGACCGCGATGAGCGTCGCCGCGGTGGTCGCGATCGAGGACCACCTGCACCCCGCACTCGCGATCCTGCGCGAGACGCTCGCCGCCAAGTCGCGCGAGTTCCTCGACGTGGTCAAGATCGGCCGCACCCACCTGCAGGACGCGACGCCGCTGACGCTCGGCCAGGAGATCTCGGGCTGGGTCGCGCAGATCGACCACGGCATCCGCCATCTGCGCACCGCACGGCCGCACCTGCGCGAATTGGCGCTCGGCGGCACGGCGGTCGGCACCGGGCTCAACGCGCATCCGGAGTTCGGCGCCAGGGTCGCGGCCGAGCTGTCGCGGGCGACGGGTCATCCGTTCGAGTCGGCGCCGAACAAGTTCGAGGCGCTCGCCGCGCACGATGCGATGGTCTTCACGCACGGCGCGCTGAAGACCATCGCCGCCTCGCTGATGAAGATCGCCAACGACGTGCGCTGGCTGTCGTCCGGGCCGCGCTCGGGGCTCGGCGAGATCACGATCCCCGAGAACGAGCCGGGCAGCTCGATCATGCCCGGCAAGGTCAACCCGACGCAGTGCGAGGCGCTCACGATGCTCGGCTGCCAGGTGATGGGCAACGACGTCGCGATCAATCTCGCGGGCGCGTCGGGCAACTTCGAGCTCAACGTCTACAAGCCGGTCATCATCCACAACCTGCTGCAGAGCGTGCGGCTGCTGGCCGACGGCGCGAAGAGCTTCGAGGAGCATTGCGCGCGCGGCATCGAGGCCGACCGCACGCGCATCGGCGAACTGGTGCAGCGCTCGCTGATGCTGGTGACGGCGCTCAACCCGCACATCGGCTACGACAAGTCGGCGCAGATCGCCAAGCGGGCGCACAAGGAGGGCACGACCTTGCGCGAGGCGGCGCTCGCGTCGGGCTGGGTCACCGGCGAGCAGTTCGACGCGTGGATCCGGCCCGAGCAGATGGTCGGCGTGCCGGTCGCACCGAAGGATCTCCATTCATGACGCAGGACGAACTCAAGGGCCTCGTCGGCCAGGCCGCGGCGGCGCTGGTCGAGCCGGGCAGCATCATCGGCGTCGGCACCGGCTCGACGGTGAACCGCTTCATCGATGCGCTGGCGGCGATGCCGGTGCGCATCGCCGGCGCGGTGTCCAGCAGCGAGCAGAGCAGCGAGCGGCTGCGGCAGGCCGGCATCGCGGTGATCGACACCAATGCGGTCGAGCGCCTGACGCTGTATGTCGACGGCGCCGACGAGATCGATCACGCTGGTTGCATGATCAAGGGCGGCGGTGCGGCGCTGACGCGCGAGAAGATCGTCGCCGACCTGGCGGATCGGTTCGTCTGCATCGCCGACGAGTCCAAGCTCGTCGAGCGGCTCGGCAAGTTCCCGCTGCCGATCGAAGTCATCGGGATGGCGACCGAACAGATCATGCGGCGCCTGCGCCGGCTCGGCGGTGAGCCGGTCGTGCGGCCGGGCGTGACGACCGACAACGGGCATCCGATCATCGACGTGCGCGGCTTGCGCATCGACGATCCGGCGGCGCTCGAGGCCGAGATCAACCAGTGGCCCGGCGTCGTGTGCGTCGGGATCTTCGCGCGCCATCGCGCGCAGACCTGTCTGCTCGGCACGTCAGTCGGCGTCCGTACTTTGGATTTCTGAGCGGCACGTACGCGCTGGACGTCGGAAAAGCGCGTAATCTTGCAGCTCTCGCAATTTCAGCACCCGTCACGGGAGGATGTGCATGGCGAAGCCCAACTATTCGTTCGAGAAGCGACAGCGCGAGCTGGCCAAGAAGAAGAAGAAGGAAGACAAGCTGCGTGAAAAGGCCGAGCGCAAGCAGAACGAAGGAACGGCAGCCGGCGACGATGCGTCCGAGGCTCCCGGCGAGCCGCAGGCCGAGGCCGAGCAGCCTCAACCCTGAGCGCGGCCGAGGCCGTGCTCAATCCGGCACGGATCGACGGTTGTGGCGGCGTGAGACGAAGCGCCCCGGATCGACCGCATCGATCAGGCTGGCTTCCAGCGGCGCGGGAGCGCCACTGATCACGGCCGCAAGCAGGCGGGCGTCCAGCATGCACCAGTTCAAGCCGCGCGAGCCGAGTGCGGCGTGTACGTAGAGGCCCGGCAGGCGCGGCAAATGGCGCGGCTGGTCGAGGCGCATGCCGTCGAGCGCGGCGGCATCGATCGCCGCGCCGATGACCGGCAGCCGATCGGCGCTGACCGCGCGCCATGCGGTGCGTCCTTCCCAGGAGGCGTCGGTCGGTACGTCGCCGATCAGCCGGCTCAGTTGCGAGAGGTTGGTCGCATGGTCCGCGGCGCGCACCGACGGATCCATGTCGCCGGCCTGGCTGGTGGCGCCGAAGCAGAGCCATCCGTCGATCGGCGGCAGCACGTAGCCCGCGCCGGCCAGCGGCAGGCGCGGCGCGGCCGTGGCACCGACGCGGATGCGGCTCAACTGGCCGCGCACCGGGACGACCGGCCAGCCTGCTTCTGCAAGCCATCGGCCGGCCGCGTTGGCGTTGGCGAGCACGACAACCGGCGCGGCGGCGATCACCCGGCCATCGGCGGCCAGCAACTGCCACTCGCCGCCCCGCCGCTGCAAGCCGCTGACGGGCTGTTCGGCGCGCCAGGCCGCGCGCGGGCCGGCGAGGTCCAGCAGATGGCGCGCCAGCGCGGCAGGTTCGGCCCATCCGCCGCGCGTGTAGAGCCATGCCGGACGATCCAGCCGCAGGCCGGCGACGGTGCTCGCGTCCCGCGCGTCGAGCGCCTGCACGTAGTCGGATGGCAGCCGCTGGTGATCGAGCACGTTGCGCATCGCATCGGCGTCGAGCGAGTGTTCCATGCGCAGCAGTCCGCCGGCCGAGCCGCGCAAGTGGCCGGCGGCGATGCCGGCCGCGATCGTGTCGGCGGCGGCCAGCGCGGCGGCCCGATTGAAACGGGCGTGCGTTCCGTCTTCGCCATGCACCGTGCCGTGGAACAGGCCGGCCCAGTTGCCCGATGCTTCCATCGCCGGCTGCGCATGGCGGTCGATGACCTCCGTCTGCCAGCCGTGTGCCGCCAGCGCCCAAGCGGCGGCGCAACCCGCGAGGCCGCCGCCGACGACGACGGCGCGGCGCTCGGTGCCGGCCGGCGTGCGCGCGGCCGGACGAGCCGCCTGGTGGCGCGGCCGGTGCTCCGCGAGCGTGATGTCGCGCTTGCCGCCGGCGCCGGGCGCGCTGCGGACCTCGAACCCGGCCGTGGTCAGCGCCTCGCGGACGGCACGAGCCGCGCTCCAGGTCGCGAGCGTCGCACCGGGCGCGGCGAGGCGTCCGAGCGCCTTGCAGACGCGCTCGCTCCACATGCGCGGATTGCGCGCCGGCGCGAAGCCGTCGAGATAGTAGGCGTCGACGCTCGCGACGAGTTCGGGCAGCCAGGCTTCGATGTCGCCGAACGCCAGCAGCAGCTCGACCTGGCCGTCGTCGAACGCCAGGCGATGCAGGCCCGGCACGAGCGGCGGCCAGCGCTCGGCCAACCTTTCGGCGAGCGACTGCAGCTCGCGCGGCCGCGCTATCGACGCCAGATCGCCGCGCCGCAGCGGGCGCTGCTCGATCGACAGGAACACGAGGCGCTCGCAGCGCCGCGGATCGCCGCGCCAGGCCTGCCAGGTGGCGAGGAAGTTGTTCCCGAGGCCGAAGCCGGTCTCGAGGATCACGAAGCGCGCGCGGCCGGCCCAGCGTTCGGGCAAGTCGTTGCCGGCGAGAAAGACATGGCGTGCCTGTTGCAGCGCGCCGGCGTGCGGGTGGTAGACATCGCCGTACTCGGACGAGTACGGTACGCCGCGGTCATCGCGAGCGAGCTCTGCCGCGACGATGGGTATCGACTTCATTCATTGCGCGCTTGCACGCGCACCCGCACGCGCAGCCAGCCAGGCCAGCAAGCCCGCACGCGGCGCCTCGAGGCCGCGGTAGGCGAGCACGGCCGGGCTCATCGTCGCGATGGCATCGTGCAGACGTTGCGCACGCTCGGGCGTATCGGCGATGTCCGGCAACGGGCGCGTCTCGACGCGGATCGTGAACATCGCCTGAGCCCGCTCGGGCAGCGGGATGAAGGTCTGGTGCTCGCTGCGGAAATGCATGCGTGCCGGGTCGCCGGGCCAAGGCCCTTTCGGATGGCGCAGCGGATGATGATCGAGCACGCCGTCGCCGGTGATGGTCCAGACGAAGCGCTCCCAGCGCTCGGCGCCGGTCACGAGGCGCATCAGGGCGGCGCCGGCGCCGATCAGCAATTGGTTGTCGGCCACCGGCGCGTGGACCTCGGCGAAATTGCGCCCGATCTTCTGTTCCGGCGCCCAGTGCGACGGCAGGCAGACGGCGAGCCACGGGATCGTGCCGCTCGCCGCATCGACGATCGCGAAGTCGTCGGCGAAGGCGAGCGCGAGCAGCGCCGGCGCGCGCCAGCCGGGCGGCAGGGCGCGCAGCACCGTGGCGACGTCGGCCGGACCGCTGACCTCGCCGGCCTTTGCTTCGGCGCCGAGCAGCGGCGCGCAGGCGGTATCGACGCCGTCGCCGTGCCACGCCTGCGGATGCTCGCGTTCGGCCTGCTGTGCCAGCGCGCGCAGCGCCGGCGCGGGATCGAAGCCGACGGCTTCGAGCAGCGCGCGCGGCGCGTCGTCGCGCAGCACCGCGAGCTTTTCCGCATGGGCCGCATCGCCCGGCATGGCCGGCGTGAGCTGCCGGCTGCCGGCGGCGAGGCGACGCAGCCCCGGCTGCATGCGGAAGGGTGCCTGAACGGCGGCTTCGAAGTCGAACGGCATGGCGACGGATGATGCATCCAAAACAAACGGGCGCCCGCAGGCGCCCGTCGTCCATCGAACTCTCGTGTGCTCAGACCCGCTTGCGGTACTCGTGCGTGCGGGTGTCGATTTCGATCTTGTCGCCCGTCTCGACGAACAACGGCACCGGGATCTCGAGGCCGGTCTTCAGCTTGGCGGGCTTCATGACCTTGCCCGAGGTGTCGCCCTTGACGGCCGGCTCGGTGTAGGCGATTTCGCGTACCAGCGACGTCGGCAGTTCGACCGAGATCGCCTTGCCGTCGTAGAAGACCACTTCGACCGGCATGTTGTCCTCGAGGTACTGGATCGCGTCGCCCATGTTCTCGGCCTCGACCTCGAACTGGTTGTATTCGGCGTCCATGAACGCGTACATCGGGTCGGCGAAGTAGGAATAGGTGCAGTCCTTCTTGTCGAGGACGATCTGGTCCATCTTGTCATCGGCCTTGAAGACGACTTCGGTGCCGGAGTTGCTGAGCAGGCTCTTCAGCTTCATGCGCACCGTGGCGGAATTGCGGCCGCCGCGGCTGTATTCGGTCTTGAGGACGACCATCGGGTCCTTGCCCTGCATGATCACGTTGCCGGCGCGAATTTCCTGTGCGAGCTTCATAGCGGTTCTCGGGTTCCGGTGAATGATGGGTGGCGCTGGGGCTGCGCGCAAGGCAGGTCCTGGTTCGGCCTGCCTGACTTGCTGGCTGCGCGCCGGAAAAAGACACAGCGCGCAAAGCCGCTAATTGTAGCGCGAGTCGTCGACGAAAGCGATGAGCTGGGTCGTGAGATCCGCCTGGCGCAGCAGCGTTTCCCGCCAGTCGCGGGCAAGCGCCGACCAGCGGCCACGCTCCGGCCAGGCTTCGTGCGCCGGCGCGAGGCCGTTCCAGGCCGACCAGAGCGCGCGCAGCCGCGCCGCGAACGCCGCATCGTCGGCCAAGGCTAGATGGCGGTCGAGAAACGCGTGCAGCTTGCGGGCATGCACGTCGTCGGCCTGCGGATAGATCTGCCAGACGAACGGCACGCCGGCCCACTGCGCGCGCACGAAGCTGTCCTCGCCGCGCACGAAGTTGAGGTCGCAGGCCCACAGCAGGCGGTCGTAGTCGGTCTGGCTCAGCGCCGGCAGCACGACGGCACGCAACCGGCCGCACCGCAGGTCGGATCCGAGGTGCGAGCGCACGAGGTCGGCGGCTGCGCCGGTCGTGGCGAGCAGCAGCGTCGGCGTGCGCGCGGCCGCGTCGAGCAGCCGTTCGAGCGGCGCGCCCGGGTAGCAGAACAGGCTGATGCGCTGCTCGCCGTCATCGGGCTCGATGCCGAGGCTGCGCAGCCAGGTGCGCGCGTCGAATGCCGCCCGACGCTGCATCAGGTCCGGTTCGCGGATCAATCCGCCGGTCGCCGGCGTGAATCCGGGGTAGTAGAACCATTTGACGAGGCCCGCACCCGGCCCTGTCGTCTGCGGGGATCGCAGGCGATGAGAGCGCTCGACGTAGTCCTCCGCGCTCAGGTATTCGAGGTTGATCCAGCGCGGTGGCGGCGTGCGCGCGGCCATGCGGGCGACGAAAGCGTCGGGCAGCCTGCAGCCGAACATCTCGATCACGACATCGCCCGGCTCGAGGTCCGGCGGCGCAGCGGTCCACGGCAGAACGCCGACGCCGGGCATGCCGTGCGGCGCCATCCACGCGAGCGCCGATGCATCGTCGATCCGGAGCCGCACCGACTCGCCGCGCGCCGCCAGATCGGCGGCCAGCCGCCAGCACACGCCGACGTCGCCCCAGTTGTCGACGACGCGGCAGTACAGGTCCCACAGGCGTGCCGTCATGGGCGCAGGATTATCCCGGCGCGGCACAATCGTTCGCGATGACGTCCTCGATCACCGAACAAGACGACGCCGCGTCGGCGCTGCCGCACGAAGACCAGCGCGCCCGGCTGATGGCCGACGTCGCGGCGCTGCCCGGCCTGCCGGGCGTCTACCGCTACTTCGATGCGCAGGACCAGATCCTCTACGTCGGCAAGGCGCGCGACCTGAAGCGCCGCGTCTCGAGCTACTTCCAGAAGTTCCACGCCGACCCGCGCATCCAGCACATGGTCGGCCGCATCGCGCGGCTCGAGACCACGGTGGTGCGCTCGGAAGCCGAGGCGCTGCTGCTCGAGAACAACCTGATCAAGACGCTCGCGCCGCGCTACAACATCCGCTTCGTCGACGACAAGAGCTACCCGTATCTGAAGATCGTCACGCACGAATTCCCGCGCGTCGCCTACTACCGCGGCGCGGTCGACACGCGGCATCGCTACTTCGGGCCGTTCCCGACCGCCTGGGCGGTGAAGGACACGATCCAGGTGCTGCAGAAGGTGTTCAAGCTGCGCACTTGCGAGGACACGGTGTTCGCCAACCGCACGCGACCCTGCCTGCTGTACCAGATCAAGCGCTGCTCGGCGCCCTGCGTCGCCAACATCGACGCCGGCGACTATGCGCTCGACGTCGCGCATGCCGAACGCTTCCTGCGCGGCGACCAGCAGGAGCTGATCGACGACCTGCAGGCGCAAATGATGACGCACGCCGATGCGCTGCGCTTCGAACAGGCGGCCGAGATCCGCAACCAGCTCGGCGCGTTGTCGCGCGTGCTGCACCAGCAGGCGGTGGAGGACAACACCGGCGTGCCGACCAAGGATGCCGACATCCTCGCCGCGAAGGTCGAAGGCGGCCGCGCCTGCGTCAACCTCGCGATGGTGCGCGGCGGCCGCCACCTCGGCGACCGGCCGTACTTTCCGAAGCAGGTCGACGACGCGCTCGCGATCGACGCCGACGAGACCGAGGACGGCAAGACCCGCCCGTCGCCCGAGGTGCAGGTGCTCGAGGCCTTCATCGCGCAGCACTACCTCGAGGGCAGCGTGCCGCCACTGCTGGTCTTGAGCCATGCGGTCGACAAGTCGCTGATCGAGACCTTGTCGCAGCAGAGCGGCATCAAGGTCACCGCGCAGCACCAGCCGCGCGAGCCGCGGCGCGCATGGCTCGACATGTGCATCAAGAATGCCGAGATCAAGCTCGCGCAACTGCTGGCCGAAGAGGGCTCGCAGCAGGCGCGCACCCGCGCGCTGATCGATGCGCTCGACATCGCGGTCGACGACATCGAGCGCTTCCGCATCGAATGCTTCGACATCAGCCACACCGCGGGCGAATCGGCGCAGGCCTCGTGCGTGGTCTTCGAAGAGCACAAGATGCAGAGCGCGCAATACCGCCGCTACAACATCGGCGGCATCACGCCGGGCGACGACTATGCGGCGATGCGCCAGGTGCTGGTGCGGCGCTATTCCAAGCTCGTCGAAGCCGCGAGCAAGGGCGAGGCGCGGCTGCCCGACCTCGTGCTCGTCGACGGCGGCCGCGGCCAGGTGAGCATGGCGCGCGAGGTCTTCGAGGAGCTCGGCATCGAGCTGTCGCGCATCGCCGGCGTCGAGAAGGGCGAGGGCCGCAAGGTCGGGCTCGAGGAGCTGGTGTTCGCCGACGGCCGGCCCAAGGTCCATCTCGGCAAGGACTCGGCGGCGCTGATGCTCGTCGCGCAGATCCGCGACGAGGCGCATCGCTTCGCGATCACCGGCATGCGCGCGCGGCGCGCCAGCGTGCGCACCGGCGGCAGCAAGCTCGAGGACATACCCGGCGTCGGCCCGAAGAAGCGCGCACGGTTGCTGCAGCGCTTCGGCGGCGTGCGCGGGGTCGGCCATGCGAGCGTGGAGGACCTGTCGAGCGTCGACGGCATCTCGAAGGAACTCGCCGAGGAGATCTATCGTGCGCTTCATTGATCGGCTGCTGCGCCGGCGGCAGCCCGCTCCATCCGATGCATCGCCGCCATCGGACGGCATGGCATCGATACTGCCGCCGCCGGAAGCGGCCGGAAGCTGGGACGAGCTGCGTCTGCAGGCGGCGCACCGGCTCGTCGCCGCGAATCCCGAGGCGACCTACGTCGGTCCGGTCGAAGAGCCGCTGCTCGCGATTCCGGTGCTGCAGGTCGAACTCAACGGCGACGGCAGCATCCGCCGCATCGAGGCGCTCCGGTTGCCGTCGCAGGCCGAGGACACGACCGATCTGGCGATCGCCGCGCTCGAGCGCGCCGCGCCGTTCGGCAACGTGTCGCACCTGCCGCGGCCGTGGCGCTTCGTCGAGACGTTCCTGTTCAACGACGAGCGCCGCTTCAAGCCGCGCTCGCTGGAACCGAGTTGAGTACGCCGGGGCCGGCGCCGCTGCCGGACGCGGTGCAGGCACCGGCACGGCACGGCACGGCACAATCGGCCCATGTTCTTCAACCTGCCGACCTTGTTCACCTGGGCGCGCATCGTCGCGATCCCGCTCATCGTCGGCGTGTTCCGTCTGCCGCTCGCATCGACCGAGTGCAACCTGATCGCGACGGTGCTGTTCATCATCGTCGCGCTGACCGACTGGGCCGACGGCTACCTCGCGCGGCGCCTCAACATGACGTCGTCGTTCGGCGCCTTCCTCGATCCGGTGGCCGACAAGTTCCTGGTCTGCGCCGCACTGCTGGTGCTGGTCGAGCTCGATCGGGTCGACGCGCTGATCGCGCTCGTCATCATCGGCCGCGAGATCGCGATCTCGGCATTGCGCGAATGGATGGCGCAGATCGGCGCGTCGCGCAGCGTCGCGGTGCACATGCTCGGCAAGGTCAAGACCACGGTGCAGATGGTCGCGATTCCGTTCCTGCTGTTCCACGGCCGGCTGTTCGGCCTGATCGACACGCAGTTCTGGGGCACGATCCTGATCTACGTGTCGGCGGTGCTGACGATCTGGTCGATGGTCTACTACCTGCAGAAGGCGCTGCCGGAAATCCGCGCCCGGACGCGCCAGTGACGTCGCTCGAATCGGCTGTCGGCCGCACGGAGCCGGCGCGTTCGTTGCCGCTGCGCGCGATGCCCTGGGTCTTCGTCGTGATCTGGAGCACCGGCTTCATCGTCGCGCGCTACGGCATGCCGCACGCGCCGCCGCTGACCTTCCTGTCGTTGCGCTATGCGCTGTCCATCGTCTGCTTCCTGATCTGGATCGCCATCGCGCGCGCCGCGTGGCCGCGGCAGCCGGCGCAATGGTCGCACCTCGCCGTCACCGGCATGCTGATGCACGCCGGCTACCTCGGCGGCGTGTGGGCCGCGGTGAAGCACGGTCTCGGTGCAGGCACGGTCGCGTTGATCGTCGGACTGCAGCCGGTGCTGACCGCCATCTGGACCGCGTCGCGCGGCCGCGACTCGAATGCCAAGCACGTCACGGCCGTGCAGTGGCTCGGCCTCGCGCTCGGACTGGCCGGCCTGACCCTGGTCGTGTGGCGCAAGCTCGGCGGCGGCGAGATGTCGGCCGCCACGCTGGCGCTGGCGATCCTCGCGCTGCTCTGCATCACCGCGGGCACGCTCTATCAGAAGCATCACGTCAGGCCCTGCGACGTGCGGACCGCCAGCGTCGTGCAGCTCGGCGCCGCGTTGCTCGTGAGCCTGCCGCTTGCGCTGCTCGAGCCGGAGCACGTCGACTGGCATGCGCAGATGATCGGCGCGCTGGCCTGGTCGGTGCTCGCGCTCACGCTCGGCGCGAGCTCGCTGCTCTATCTGCTGCTGCAGCGCGGTGCGGCCACCGAGGTCGCGAGCCTGATGTACCTCGTGCCGCCATGCACTGCGCTGCTCGCCTGGCTGCTGTTCGACGAACCGTTCACGTGGGTGATGGCCCTCGGCATGCTGCTCACGGCCAGCGGCGTGGCGCTCGTCGTGAAGGCGTCGGCGCGCTGAATGCAGTGCACGATCGGAGCGCGTCCTGCAAGGGCCCGTCCCCGCGAATCGGTGCAGGGGATTACGCATAGAATCCGCATCCGCGCTTGACACCCGCTGAGTGCAAGGCTGTAATCATTCGCGCCGCGCGCGATGCTTAGCCAGCCCCGAGCCGCGCAGCCACCCACCCACCGCCCGCATCGTCGTGAGCTACCTTCAGAGGGGGACAGACTCGTGAACAAGACAGAACTGATCGAACACATCGCCAAGCAGGCGGACATCTCCAAGGCCGCTGCGGCGCGTGCCTTGGAGGCCGTCATCGGCGGTGTGAAGTCGACGCTGAAGAAGAACAACACCGTGTCCCTCGTAGGCTTCGGTACCTTCAGCGTCGGCAAGCGCGCGGCACGCAGCGGGCGCAACCCGCGCACCGGCGCGGCGATCAAGATCAAGGCAGCCAAGGTTCCGAAGTTCCGTCCCGGCAAGGCCCTGAAGGACGCGCTCAACTGACAGGCATCAGCCGACAGGCAATGAGCGGCCGCTCGCACCCCGGCTTGCCGCCATGCAACATCGCTTCGGGTGCTTAGCTCAGTTGGTAGAGCGGCGCCCTTACAAGGCGTAGGTCGGGGGTTCGAACCCCTCAGCACCCACCACCGAAGAAGGCCGCAGGAGAGCTCGCGGCGAACCCGGCGACCCAACGCGCGGGACGATACAAGGCTCGGATAGAATCCCGGCCTGCCCAGCTCAAGGCGAACCTCGGTTCGCCTTTGTTGCATCTGGGCTCTGCTGTTTACATCCCCATGTTGCGGCGCGCCATCGCCGCACGGGCATCGCGGCCCATGGCGATGCCGTTGCGCTGATTGAGGCTCTCGATGTTCGACTTCTTCCGCAAGCACACGCGCATGATGCAGTTCCTGCTGGTGCTGCTGATCTTTCCGTCGTTCGTGTTCTTCGGGATCCGCAGCTATACCGGTTCAGGCAACGGCGACAACCCGACGGTCGCGACGGTGGCCGGCCAGAAGATCACCCGCAGCGAATGGGAAGCGGCGCAGCGCCAGCAGATGGAGCGGCTGCGCCAGCAGATGCCCAACTTCGATCCGAAGATCTTCGACACGCCGGACATGAAGAAGAAGTCGCTCGAGGCGCTGGTGCGAGACCGGGTGATGCTGGTCGCGGCCGACAAGCTGAACCTCGCGGTGACCGACGACCGGTTGCAACATCTCTTCAGCAGCGACCCGCAGCTGCAGATGCTGCGCAATCCGGACGGCAGCATCAACAAGGAAGTGCTGGCCGCGCAGGGCATGACGTCCGACATGTTCGCGCAGCAATACCGCCAGAGCCTGGCGGTGCGCCAGGTGCTGGCCGGCGTGGACGGCAGCGTGATCGCCACGCTCGCCGATACCTCGGCCGCGCTCGACGCGATGCTGCAGCAGCGCGAGGCGCAGGTGCAGCGCTTCGATGCGAAGGATTCGGTCGACAAGGTCAATCCGACCGATGCGGACATCGACAAGTACTACAAGGATCCGGCCAACGCCGACCAGTTCAAGGCGCCCGAGCAGGCCGACATCGAATACGTCGTGCTCGACCTCGACAGCGTGAAGAAGAGCATCACCGTCTCCGACGACGATCTGCACAAGTACTACGACCAGAACGCCGCCCGCTATACGACGCCCGAAGAGCGCCACGCGAGCCACATCCTGATCAAGGTCGACAAGTCGGCGCCGGCGGCCGATCGCGCCAAGGCGAAGGCCAAGGCCGAGGAACTGCTCGCCGAGGTGAAGAAGAATCCCGCGTCGTTCGCCGACGTGGCGCGCAAGAACTCGCAGGATCCGGGTTCGGCCGAGAAGGGCGGCGACCTCGACTGGTTCGGCCGCGGCCAGATGGTCAAGCCGTTCGAGGACGCGGTCTTTTCGTTGAAGCCGGGTCAGATCAGCGACGTCATCGAGACCGACTTCGGCTACCACATCATCGAGGTCACCGGCGCGCGCGGCGGCGAGAAGCAAGCCTTCGACGCGGTGCGCAAGCAGATCGAGGACGAGGTCAAGAACCAGCTCGCGCAGAAGCGCTATTCGGAGCTGGCGGTCGACTTCGGCAACACCGTCTACGAGCAGTCGGATACCTTCAAGCCGGCGGTCGAGAAGTTCAAGGTCGATCTGCGTACCGCGAACAACGTGCCGCACACGCCGAAGCCGGGCACCGTCGGTCCGCTGGCCAGCAGCAAGTTCCTCGATGCGCTGTTCTCGGCCGACAGCATCCGTACCAAGCGCAACACCGAAGCGGTGGAGACCGCGCCGAACCAGCTCGTCTCCGGCCGCATCCTCCGGTACACGGCGGCGCACCAGCTGCCGCTCGCCGACGTGAAGACGAAGATCCACGACCGGCTGGTCATGATCCAGTCGGCGGCGCTCGCCCGCAAGCAGGGCGAGGCCTTGCTCGCCGCGCTGCGCAGCAATGCGGCAACGCCGATGGGCGGCACGCCGATCGTCGTGTCGCGCGCGCAGACCAAGGACCAGCCGCGCGAAGTGATCGACGCGATCCTGAAGGCGCCGGCCGACAAGCTGCCCGCTTTCGCAGGCGCCGATCTCGGCGACCTCGGCTATGCGGTCGTCAAGGTCACCAAGGTGCTCGGTCGCGATCCCGCGGCCGGCGACGCGAAGGCGGCGCAAGGGCAGTATGCGCAGGCCTGGGCCGATGCCGAGTCGCAGGCCTACTACGCGGCGCTCAAGAGCCGCTTCAAGGCCGAGATCCGCAGCGATGCGATCGAGGCCGCGAGCGCGGCGGCCAGCGAGGCGTCGGGCACCAACTGATTCCGCGCGCCGGCGGCGCGTTCGTCTGCTCGATCACCGGCGGCCGCAATGGATCGGCGGGCTGCAGCCGCGCCGGATCGGCGTGGCGCACCGCGAAGTCGACGAGGCTGAGCGTGGCCAGCACCGCGCACAGCACCCAGTCCCATCCGGTCGGCAGGTAGATGCGCCAGGCCGACGGCGTGTAGTCGCGGCTCAGGCTGGAGACGACGATCATCACGCGCTCCATCCACATGCCGAGGTTGATCACGAGGCTGAGGACGAAGAGCGCGCCCGCATGGCGGCGCACGCGGCGCGACCACAGCACCTGCGGTATCAGCACGTTGCAGGTCACCATCGCCCAATAGACCGGCGCATAGGGGCCGGTCCAGCGGTAGACCTGCATCGCGATCTCGTAGCGGTCGCCGCCGAGGAAGGCGCAGAACGCCTCGGCCGCGTAGCGTAGGCGAGCAGGCCGCCGGTCGCGAGCAGGACCTTCGCGGCGTTGTCGAGATGGCGCTCGGTGATGAAGTCCTGCAGCTTGAACGCATGGCGCAGCGGGATCGCCAGGGTCAGCACCATCGCGAAGCCCGAGTACAGCGCCCCGGCGACGAAGTACGGCGGGAAGATCGTCGAGTGGTAGCCCGGCGTGTTGCCGATCGCGAAGTCGAGCGACACGACCGAATGCATCGACACGACGAGCGGCGCGGCCAGGCCGGCGAGCAGCAGGTAGGCCTGCTGATGCCGTTCCCACTGGCGCGCCTCGCCGCGCCAGCCGAGCGCGCCGAGGCCGAACGCGAGCCGCTTCCAGCGCACGCGGGCGCGGTCGCGCAAGGTCGCGAGGTCGGGGATCAGCCCGACGTACCAGAACAGGAACGACACCGTGATGTAGGTCGCGATCGCGAAGAAGTCCCAGACCAGCGGGCTGCGCCACTGCGGCCACAGGTCCATGGTGTCGGGATAGGGCATTAGCCAGTAGACGTACCACGGGCGGCCCAGGTGCAGCAGCGGGAAGAGCCCGGCCATCGCCGCGGCGAACAAGGTCATCGCTTCGGCGTAGCGGTTGATCGACGTGCGCCAGCGCTGCCGCAGCAGCAGGAGCACCGCCGAGATGAAGGTACCCGCATGGCCGATGCCGATCCACCAGACGCAGTTGGCGATCGCGAAGCCCCAGGCCACCGGGATGTCGACGCCCCAGATGCCGATGCCCTCGGCGAACAGGTAGGCCATCGCGGTCAGCAGCATCAGCGTGCCGAGGCCGGTGATGCCGAAGCCGAGCAGCCAGCGCCAGCCGAGCGGCCGCTCGAGCACCAGTGCGGCGATCCTGTCGCCGATGCCGGCGTAGCCCCAGCGGCCGTGCAGGACGTCCTGCGGCCGGTCGTGCGGGGCACTGTCGACCGGCAGCGTCATGCATCCTCCGGCGCCAGCGGCGGCAGCCGCGACAGGTAGGTCGTGCGCGGCCGGGTGTTGAGGTCCTCGTGCATCGCGTAGTGGCGCGGCGAGGCCTTGGCCTGCACGACCGCGCTGCCGCGGTCGTTCAGGTCGCCGAAGCGGATCGCCGAGGTCGGACAGGCCGTCTGGCAGGCCGTGCGCACGCCGTCGCGCGGCAGCGCCTCGCCGGTCCGCTGCTCGTGGCGACGTGCGCGCGACAGTCGCTGCAGGCAATAGGTGCACTTCTCCATCACGCCGCGCGAGCGCACCGTGACGTCGGGATTGCGCATCAACTTCAGCGTCTCGGTCGTGACGTCGCTGTACTGGCGGAAGTTGAAGCGGCGCACCTTGTACGGGCAGTTGTTCGAGCAGAAGCGGGTGCCGACGCAGCGGTTGTAGACCTGCAGGTTCAGGCCTTCGCTGTCGTGCACCGTCGCGCCGACCGGGCAGACCAGTTCGCACGGCGCGTTCTCGCAATGCATGCACGGGACCGGCTGCGTGATCGCGCGATCGGCCGCGTCGCGGTAGCTGTCGACGCGGATCCAGTGCATCACGCGGCCGGCACGCACCTCGTCGGGACCGACCGTCGCGATGTTGTTCTCGGCCTAGCAGGCGATCGTGCAGGCGTTGCAGCCGATGCAGGCATCGAGGTCTATCGTCATGGCCCAGGCGCGGCCTTCGCCGGGCTGCGGCGGATACAGCGTAGGAAGCTGCGGCGGCGGCGGTTGGCGCGCGCCGACGCGTGCCACGCCGCGGCCGTGCTGGTCGGTCTCGATCTGCGTGCGCGCGAAGTCGTGCCTGCCGCCGGTGCGCTCGATGCGCAGCGGCGTCACGCAACCGGTCGCGGGCCGCAGCACCGCGGCGTCGACGCCGATGCCGTTGCCGATGCGGCCGGCGGCGCTGCGGCCATAGCCGATCGGCAAGGTCGCCGCGCCCTCGGCATGGCCGGGCTGCACCCAGACGGGCACGTCGATGCTCGCGCTTCCGGCCTGCACGCGCACGACGTCGCCGCTGGCCACGCCATGGGCGCGCGCGGTCACCGGGCCGAGCTGCAATGCGTTGTCCCAGGTGATGTGCGAGTCCGATCGCGGCAGTTCCTGCAGCCAGGCGTTGTTCGCGCCGCTGCCGTCGCCCACCGATGCGTCGAGGACGAACAGGCCTTGCAGTGCATCGCCGGTGGTCGTCGACGACGGCGCTGCAGGGAGACGCGCCGTTGCCGGCACGACAGACTGCGCTGCCGTGTCGGCCACCACGCCGGCGCGCAGGCTGTCGCGCCACCAGCGGTCGAAGTCGCCGGACGCCTGCGCACGCCAGCATTCGCGCAGCAGCGACAGTGCATCCACGGCGGCGACATTGCCGCTCAACATCGCCAGCAACTCGAACGGCGAGCGGCTGTCGTAGAGCGGTGCGATCGCCGGCTGCAGCAACGTGACGCTGCCGTCGCAGGCGCGCGCGTCGCCCCATTGCTCGAACGCGTGGCTGCACGGCAGGTGCCAGTTGCAGCGCCGCGAGGTCTCGTCGACGCGATCGCTGAGATGCGCGCTGAACGGCACGCGGTCGAGCGCTGCGGCGTAGCCGATCTGCGCCGGTGCGTCGTACGCCGGATTGCCGCCGATGATCAGCAAGGTCTGCACCTGCTGCCGGCCGATCGCACCGACGAGATCGGCCAAGGTGCCGGGGTCGCCCAGCGCATCGTGGTGATCGGGTGGCGTGATCCAGGCGACGGCCGGCGTGACGGCATGCCGGTTCAGTGCATGGACCAGCGCATGCGACGCCGGCGTCAGGCTGGTGCCGGCCCACAGCAGCGCGCCGGTGCCGTGCCGCGCGAGCAAGGCCGACAGGCGTGCGGCGATCGGCTGCAGGCGCTCGTCGGGCGGCGGGCCGCCGGCGAGATCCGGCAACGTCATCGCCGCCACGCTCCACAGCACACGCTCGATCGCAGCCGGCGTCAACGCCCAGCGCTCGTCGGCGCGGGTGCCGAACAGGCTGGTCGTGGTCTCGAGCGCGACCAGCCTCGCAGGCAGTCGTTCAGCATCGATCGCCGCAGCGCGTGCCTGCGCCCAATCGGCCGCATGCCGTAGGCCGGCACGCGGATCGTCGAACGGATCGCCGCCGAGCGCGACGATCAGCGATGCGCGATCGAAGCGATGCACCGCACGCAGCGGCTGGCCGAACGCGAGCGCGGCACCGGCGACCGAGGGATCGTCGCCCAGCGCATCGTGCCGGTACCAGCGCGAGCCGGGCGCGCCCGCGAGCAGCGCGGCGAGCCCGGCGGCCATCGAGGGCGACGTGAACGACGGCGTCAGCACATGCAGCGGCGTATCGCCCGGCCGGGCGCGCCAGGCCTCGATGAACGACTGCCATGTCGACGCCGACGGCATGCCGCCGGTCCGCCGCTGCTGCACGGCTTGCGAGCGGTCCGGATCCCACAGGTCGAGGATCGCGGCCTGCATCTGCGCATCGGTGCCGCCGCGGCTCGCGGGATGCAGCGGGTGGCCTTCGACCTTGATCGGCCGGCCCTGCTGCGTGCCGACCAGGACGCCGTGCGCATGGCCGGCACGCAGCCAGGCACTGGCGTAGTAGATCGGCTCGCCATCGACTTCGAACTCGGGCGAGCGCGCAATGCTGTAGATGCGATCCGTCGGCGGCCGCGTGCAGCCGGCCGCGGCCAATGCAGCGGCCGCGGCCAGCCACTGCACGACGCTGCGCCGGGTCGGCCGCGCGAGCTCGGGCCACGGCAGCGCGATGTCGAGCCCGGGGTTGGGCGCGGGGTTGGGGTTCATCGATGACACGTCGAGCAATCCGTCAGGCGGCGCCGCGATTCGATCCGCATCAGCTGCGCGAGGCCGTGCAGCTCGGACTCGCTCAAGCGCCCCTCGGCCATCGAGTAGATGTCGCCGGCGCGGTGCAGATGCGGCACCGGGTTCTCATGGCAGGCGATGCACCAGCGCATCTTCAGCGACTCCTGCTTGGCCACCAGCGGCATCTGGTCGATGCGGCCATGACACTCGATGCAGGCGACGCCCTTGGCGACGTGCACGCTGTGATCGAAGTAGACGTAGTCGGGCAGCCGGTAGACGTGCGTCCAGCCGATCGGCTGTCCCGACGCGACGGCCTGGCGCAGCGGCGCGAGCATCGGCTGGTCGGCGTAGAGCTGCGAATGGCAGGTGAGGCAAAGCTGCGCGCTCGGCATGCCGGGCGACGCCTGGGTCTCGACCGTGACATGGCAGAAGCGGCAATCGAGGCCGACGTCGCCGACGTGGTGCTTGTGGCTGAACGGCACCGGTTGGCGTATCGCGGCGCCGATGTCGTCGTCGGTGCGTCCTCGGTCGACCAGCACGCCGAAGATCATCGCGCCACCGACGAAGAGGGCGACGACACGCACTTGACCAGCAGTTCGACACGAGGCGCAAAGGCTTGCGGCATGGGAGGGATGCGGCGGCGTGGCGTCCCAGCGCACGCTGCGCCATGCTCGTCGGCCGCATCCGATCCGGACACGTGCGCCGAAGATGATTCGGCTGTAGGCAACGACCTACAGCGCAGCACGCAGGTGCTGCCCGTCCGACAGTCCGGCGCGGTCGCCGCCTGTGGCGCGATGCCGCGTTCCGGCGTCGACTAGAGGGATGGATACCGTTGCTCCGCCGGTCGTCGCATCGCGGCGGCGGCCTTACGTCACCTGCCTCTTCCTCGCTCTCGGCGGCCTGTATTTCGCGGCAGGCGGCGCCTGGCTCGTCGGATTGAGCGGCAGCTGGTACTACGTGATCACCGGCCTCGTGCTGCTCGGGGTCGCCGCGTTGGCATGGCGTCGCAGTCCGATGGCGATGGTGCTCTATGCGGTGCTGCTGCTCGCGACCTTGGCGTGGTCGATCTCGGAAGTCTCGCTGGACGTCTGGCAGCTCGAGCCGCGCCTCGTCGTGCCGGTGCTGTTCGGCTCGTGGCTGCTGTTGCCGCCGGTGCGGCGCGCCTTCATGCCGGGGCGTGCGCCAGCGGCGACGCTCGGCATCGCCGTGCTGCTGGTCGTCGCGATGCTGGGCTTCGCGGCGACCGAGCCGCGCGGCATCGAGGGACAGGCGAAGCTGGCGGCCGCGGCCGATGCCGCGAGCAGTCCCGCTGTCGACGGCAGCGTGCCGCCCGGCGACTGGTGGTACTACGGCCGCACGACCAAGGGCGACCGCTATTCGCCGCTCGGCCAGATCAATGCGGGCAACGTGCGCGACCTGAAGGTCGCATGGACCGCGCGCACCGGCGACCTGATGCGTGCCGGCGAGGACCGGGGCGGTACCGATGCCGGGCACGAGTTCAACTTCGAGGACACGCCGATCAAGGTCGGTGACACGCTCTATGTCTGCACCGGCCACAGCTGGGTCGTCGCGCTCGATGCCCGCACCGGCGCCCGGCGCTGGTCGTACGACCCGAAGGCCGACACCAGCGCCGACGTCTATCTCGCCTGTCGCGGCGTTGCCTACTGGCGCGACCCGAACGGCGGCAGCGGCGCGTGCGCCGAACGCATCATCGCGCCGGTGCTCGATGCACGCCTGCTCGCGCTCGATGCGCGCACCGGCAAGCCGTGCGAGGACTTCGGCGAGCACGGCTTCATCTCGCTGCGGCAGTACCTCGGCCACGTCGCCGCCGGGTTCCACTTCGTGACGTCGCCGCCGCTGGTCGTGAACGACCGCGTGATCCTCGGCGGCTGGATCTACGACAACCAGGCGACCTTCGAGCCTTCGGGCGCGGTGCGCGCCTTCGACCCGAAGAGCGGTGCGCTCGTCTGGGCCTGGGACGTCGGCCACGACCCGCAGAACTGGAAGCCCGGTCCGAACGACGAGCTGACGCGCGGCACGCCCAACGCCTGGGGCATCTACACCGCCGACCTGCAGCGCGGCCTGGTCTTCCTGCCGACCGGCAATGCGACGCCCGACTACTACGGCGGCCAGCGGCGTGCGTTCGACGACCGCTATTCGAGCTCGACCGTGGCGCTCGACATCGAGACCGGCGCGCCGCGCTGGACGTTCCAGAACGTCCACCACGACCTGTGGGACTTCGACGTGCCGACCGGTCCGTCGCTCGTCGACCTGCCGGGGCCGAACGGCACGACGGTGCCGGCGCTGGTGCAGACCACCAAGCGCGGCGAGCTCTTCATGCTGAACCGCGAGACCGGCCAGCCGATTTCGGCAGTCCAGGAGATCGCGGTGCCGCAGGGCGCGGTGAACGGCGACCGCACTTCGCCGACGCAGCCGTTCTCGGTCGGCATGCCGTCGCTCGCGCCGGTCAACCTGACCGAAGCGGCGATGTGGGGCGCGACGCCGTTCGATCAGCTCGCCTGCCGCATCACCTTCCGCCGCTCGATCTACCAGGGCCAGTTCACGCCGCCGCAGCTGCAGCAGACGATCGTCTATCCGGCCTTCGACGGCGTGATCGACTGGCAGGGCGCATCGATCGATCCGCAGAACAAGCTGCTGATCGCCAACGCCAACTACATACCGTTCCTGATCTCGCTGGCGCCGCGCGGCCCGGCCGAGGCCAAGGGCCTGGTGCCGCCATGGAACGGCAACGGCAACGAGCCGAAGATCGGCGGCGGGCTCGCGCCGCAGTACGGAACGCCGTACGTCGGCAGCGTGCATCCCTGGCTCAACCCGATCGGCGTGCCGTGCAACCCGCCGCCGTGGGGCACGCTGACCGCGATCGACCTGGTGTCCAAGCGCATCGTCTGGCAGCACCCGATCGGCACGACGCGCGATACGGGGCCGTTCGGCACGCATGCCAACCTGCCGCTGCCGACCGGCATCTTCAACATCGGCGGCAACATGGTGACGGCCGGCGGACTGGTGTTCATCGGCGCGACCGCCGACGACTACTTGCGCGCGATCGACGAACGCACCGGCAAGGTCGTCTGGCGTGCACGCTTGCCGGCAGGCGGCCAGGCCAACCCGATGTCGTACGAGGTCGACGGCAGGCAATACGTCGTGATCGCGGCCGGCGGCCATGCGGGCCTCGGCACGCGCAGCGGCGACTATGTGATCGCGTACGCGCTGCCGTCCGGTGGCCCCTAGTCGGTCTCGTTCCAGCCGCCGCCCAATGCCTTGTACAGCGCGACCAGAGTAGTATGAGACCGAGTTTCAATAGTGGAATGGTCATGGCACAACTTGATCGCATCACCCAGCAGCCCGAGGTCATGGGCGGGAAGGCCTGCATCCGCGGGATGCGAGTCACGGTCGGCACGGTGGTCGGCCAGATCGGCGCCGGCCGCAGTGTCGATGACATCCTGGCCGACTATCCATACCTCGAACGCGAGGATGTCATGCAGGCGCTGCGCTACGCGGCCTGGCGCGCGGAGGAACGCGAGATTCAGATCGCCAGCGCATGAAGCTGCTGGGGGACATGAATCTGTCGCCGCGCTGGATCAACTTGCTGACGGGCGCCGTGGATGCAGAGACGCAAGTTCTGCGGATAGGCAGTAAGGGCCGCTGGGAAGCCAGCGAGTTCGCACAGTCGCTCTCTGCGCTTGATCGGCTCTACACCCTGCGCTTCGGGCTTGCCCTGGAAGGCAGGAACTGATCGAACTCCGCAAAGTCTTTCTCGACGCGCCGTCCCCACCATTTTCGCGTTCGCTGAGATACCTACGTAACTGAGCAAGCCGTACCCGCGCCGGCCTTGAGGCTGCCCGCCAACTCGGGCCGCAGAAGCCGGCGCAAGCGGCAGACGACCGACAGCAAGATCGCCTCGGCCAGGAAACTGCTTGCCAGCGGTGTGCCGCCGAAGGACGTTGCTGAGAACCTGGGCGTGTCGGTGCCAACGCTGTACCGCTGGCTTCCCGCGTCAGCATGCCGTTGGCGTTGCCAGACCTTGGGGCGCCCATGCCGATAGATGCCGATTCCTTCAGAGGCAAGCTCTACTGCGCCCCATCGACAAGCTTGTTGTCGGCGCGATCGCTGCCATCGCGTTCGTATTGCTCGGCCTGTTTGCGGCAGTTCGCTGCGGCTCTTCACCGCCCGACGGCGTCACGGTGGATGATCAGATCAGACTCGAGACGGTGCAACGGTACGCGCGCGCGTCGCGATCAGCGACCCCGATCTTCTGCCGGTCGGCGAGCAATTCAGCGTGGCCTGCACGATCACCAGCAGCGAGATGCCCGACATCGCTCCTTGGCCGATGGCCTTCCGCGTCGTCGCGTGAAAGCGACCGATCGATGGCGGACGACCCAGACCTGATCATCGCGATCGAGGCAGCCACCGTCGCGCCGAGTGAGCCGCCTCGCCTGGTCGGCGAACCGCTGGTGCCGGCCGCCGACATTGGTCGGGTCGTCTTGCGCATCGAAGCGATCCAGACCGAGCTGAAGGAATTGCTCGCGGAGCTGGCCAGATCGCGCGTACGCCCCGATCGCAGGGGTGGCGAAGGGTAGGGCCTACGAGGCCCAGGGGGTGATTCCGCTGGAATCTTGCTAGGGTCCTACATGGTCAGTACTGGCCGATAGTCAGCACGAAAGCCATGATCAGCGCCACCCAGATAGTCGCGTGCTGTAGCAACGTACGCTTCGGCAATGCATCCTGTCGAGCGACTGCGACGTTGTACTGGTGAATCTGCGCTGAGGTCATGCGCAAGGCCGGCCACATACGCACTGCTTCAGGTAGTAGTGCCAGGAACAACAGCAAAAGGCACACATGCCGCGCGAGCGGCGTCGGGTAAGCGACTACGACGGCGCAGCTCACGAGAAACGCGAACTGCGTGAAAGCGATGATCTTTCGCATACGCGCATCCTATTCTGGCTTGGGGTTGCAGCTACCGCCGTGCTGGCCCGCGTTGCAACCGGAACCGGCGGCGGAATACACCGTCTCCCACCCGAAAGAGTTTCCATAGTCGCCGCCCGTCGTCTCCATCGAGACTGTTGGCGTGCTGCCGATGCCGAAGGCCAAGCCCATGCCCTGCTCGATGTTTCCCTGTTGCGTGATCTGATTCCAGGCGGCGCTAAGGTTTTCCACCATCTGATTGGCTGTACCGCCGATCGTGTCCCACAACGTCGGGTGGTACTCTTGCATGAGTGTGCCCATTGCCGTGCCGATAGCCCAGCCTCCGGTCCACGCGATTCCGGCGTAGGTGCCAAGGATCGCGCCGGTCTCATAGAGAGCCGGAGCCTCGGCCAGGGCGCCAATCGGGGCCGTGCGGAGATCGAGGTATATCTCGACAGGAGTGTAGTTGTAGTAACGCGCAAGGGTGGCTCCGAGGCCCATGGCGCCCATGGCGACTTGACTATTCGTCACCGGTGCGCCGACCATCCCGGGTAGGCCTCCGGCCGGTGCCAAGCCGGCGATGACGGGCGCACCGGCTTCGACGACATGGGCCTGGAAGTCCGACAACTTCTCGGGGCTGCAGTCGTGCACAGCTCGCCATACGGCTTCGTACCCGAACCAGCGTTGCAGGCGCGCAAGGTCAGCGCTTTCCAGGCGTGTGGCCAGCAGCGCCAAAAGGCGCCCCTCGCGACCTGCGTCCGCGTCCGCGTTCGCGTTCGCGTAGAGTTGCGCCAGATGTGATAGCTCTTTGTCTTGCGCACTGTGCAT
>JAFEEF010000002.1 GCA_018241265.1 Pseudomonadota bacterium
GATCGGCCGCTCGGAATCGAGCAGCAGGCCGTCCATGTCGAACACCGCCGCGCGGTAGGCCGCCATGCGGCTTGTCTCCAGTCTCTTGAGCTTAGTAGTACCCTCATTCGCAAATACGGCCACATGAAATCGCGCCTTTCGGGCCAGGGCGGCGTTGCAAATCCTCGCGATACCATGAGGTATCGCTGCGGTTTGCGCCTTGCCCTGACCCGAAATGCATCGATTTCATCAAGTGGCCGTATTTGCGAATGAGGGTACTTAGGGTCCTCAGCGCAGTGCAGCGCGCGCAGCGGCGATCGTCGCGTCGATGTCGGCCGCGCTGTGCGCCGCGCTGACGAAGCCGGCCTCGTAGAGCGCGGGCGCGAAGTAGACGCCGCGCTCCAGCATCGCGTGGAAGCTGCGGTTGAAGCGCTCCTGGTCGGTCGCCATCACCTGGCCGTAGTTCTGCGGCAGCTCGGCGCCGAAGAAGAAGCCGAACATGCCGCCTTCGCTGTCGGCCGAGAACGGCACGCCGGCCTCGCGCGCGGCGTCCGTCAAGCCGGCGACGAGCGCGCGCGTGCGCTCGGCCAGCGCATCGAAGAAGCCCGGCTTGGCGATCTCGCGCAGGGTCGCGAGGCCGCACGCCGTCGCGACCGGATTGCCCGACAAGGTGCCGGCCTGGTAGACCGGCCCGAGCGGCGCGAGCAGTTCCATCACCGAGCGCTTCGCGCCGAACGCCGCCAGCGGCATGCCGCCGCCGATCACCTTGCCGAACACGCTGATGTCGGGCGAAAAGCCCGGGATCTGCGCCGCATACAGGCTCTGCGCGCCGCCGAGCGCGACCCGGAAGCCCGTCATCACCTCGTCGAAGATCAAGAGCGCGCCGTGCTCGCTGCAGCGCTCGCGGATGCGGCGCATGAACGGCAGCGATGCGCGCACGAAGTTCATGTTGCCGGCGATCGGCTCGACGATCACGCAGGCGATCTCGCCGCCGTGCAGCGCGAAGGCCTCGTCGAGCTGCGCGACGTTGTTGTATTCGAGGACCAGCGTGTGCTGCACGACATCGGCCGGCACGCCGGCGCTGGTCGGGTGGCCGAAGGTCGCGAGGCCCGAGCCGGCCTTCACGAGCAGCGCATCGGCATGGCCGTGGTAGCAGCCTTCGAACTTGATGATCGCGGTGCGGCCGGTCGCGCCGCGCGCCAGCCGCAAGGCGCTCATCGCCGCTTCGGTGCCGGAGCTGACGAGGCGCAGCTGCTCGACGCTAGGCACGAGCGCGAGGATCGCCTCGGCGAGCTCGATCTCGCGCTCGGTCGGCGCACCGAAGGAGTAGCCGTCGGCGGCGGCCTTCTGCACCGCCTCCAGCACCGCCGGATGGCCGTGACCGAGGATCATCGGGCCCCACGAGCCGATGTAGTCGATGTAGCGCTGGCCTTCGGCGTCGTACAGGTAGGCGCCCTCGGCCCGTGCGATGAAGCGCGGCGTGCCGCCGACGGCGCGGAACGCGCGCACCGGCGAGTTGACGCCGCCGGGGATCACGCGCTGGGCGCGGGCGAACAGTTCGTTGTTGGAGGTCATCGGGTCAGAACCTGTGAGCAAAATCGATCGGCTTTGCAGACTGAGCAGGTTCTGAGCGAGTCGCCTGCGCTGCGCAATTTCATAGGCGACTTCGCTCCGGCGACTCAGTGCACGTGCCGCGGGCTCTTCGGCGTCTGCGTCGCGCCGTCGTCCGGCTCGGCGCCGCCATCGTCGTCGACGTCCTCTCCCTCCTCGGGCGGCAAGGCCCAGAAGAAGCGATCCGGCACGACGTTGCCCATGCCCGGGCGAAAGCCCGCGTCGAGCGCCTGGTCGAGGAACGCGAGCGCCTCGCCGACGGCGGCATGCAGCTCGGCGCCCGACGCGAGCAGCGCCGCCAAGGCGGCCGCCAGCGTGTCGCCGGCGCCGACGAAGCTGACGTCGAAGCGCTCGAACTTCTCGCCGGTGATCGCGCCTTGCGGCGACGCGAGCACGTTGTCGAGATGCTGGTCCGGCAGCGCCACGCTGGTCACGAGCACGAAGCGCGTGCCGTGCTCGCCGGCGGCGACCGCGAGCTCGCGCGTCGACGCCGGACGCTCGCTGTCCCACTCGGGCAGCAGGAAGTCGGTGAGCGTCTGGTGGCTGCCGACCAGCACCTCTGCCTGCGGCAGCACCAGCTCGCGGAACGCATCGAGGTAGGCCTGCTGCGCGTCCTCCTCGAGCCACGCCAGGTTCGGCATGTAGGCGACGAGCGGCACGTCGGGATAGTCCGAAAGCACTTCGGCGACCGCGCTGACGCCTTCGGCCGAGCCGAGGAAGCCGACCTTCCAGGCGCCTATCGTCACGTCCTCGAGGATGGTGCGCGCCTGCTCGGCGATCACTTCGGTGTCGATCGCGTGGTGGTCGAAGATCTCGGCGGTGTCGCGCATGACGATCGAGGTGACGACCGGCAGCGCATGCGCACCCATCGCGGCGATCGTCGCGACGTCGCCGGCGACGCCGCCGGCGCCGCTCGGGTCGCTGGCGTTGAAGACCATCGCGCAGGCGGGTGCCGGTTGCTCGGCGCCGGCGTCGGCATCATCGCTTTCGGCGGGGTGGGGATCTGTGCTCATGAGGAGGCCCGATGGCTGCGGAAGGAGGCGCTGCGCGAGGTCGTCCAAGGACTCGGCCGGACTTCTAGGCGAACGTGAAGAATGTTGCGTAGGTGCCTACGGAGACTTGCTTTTTTCGCAGAGGGCTTGGCTACAATGTGAAAGCATTGTAGTGAAGGGAAGGCCGACTTGTGAGCGATCACCGAACCTGGATGTGCCTCATCTGCGGATGGATCTACGATGAGACCGTCGGGGACCCGGAGCACGGCATCGCACCGGGTACGCGGTGGGAGGCGGTACCGATGAACTGGACCTGCCCCGAGTGCGGCGCCCGCAAGGAAGACTTCGAGATGGTCCAGGTCTGACGCGCACATCGGCGGGAGAAGGAAACAAGCCTCATCTTTCGGACCGGAGCGCCGACAACCACACACCACGGGCGGAACCCACCGCGCCAGCCATGTCGTTGAGGAGAGTGCGTGTTGAACAGTCCCGCGGATCCCGCAGGCGTGAAGGTGCTGGTCATCGATGACAGCAACACCATCCGCCGCAGCGCCGAGATCTTCCTGAAGCAGGGCGGCTACGAGGTGCTGCTCGCCGAGGACGGGTTCGATGCGCTGTCCAAGGTCAACGACCACGCACCCGACCTGATCTTCTGCGACATCCTGATGCCGCGTCTCGACGGCTATCAGACCTGCGCGATCATCAAGCGCAACGTGCGCTTCGCGAACGTGCCGGTGATCATGCTGTCGTCCAAGGACGGCTTGTTCGACAAGGCGCGCGGCCGCATGGTCGGCTCGGAAGACTACCTGACCAAGCCCTTCACGAAGGACCAGTTGCTGCAGGCCGTCGAGCAGCATCGGCGGTCCGCCTGATCGTTCCGCCATGGACCGCGGGCCACGTCGCCTCGAGCCTTCAGGCCGGCTGCCGGCCTAGGACGACTTTTCATGCCGATACGCAAGATTCTCCTCGTCGACGACTCCAAGACCGAGCTGCACCACCTGTCGGAGCTGCTCGGCAAGCGCGGCTACGCCGTGCGCACCGCCGAGAACGGCGAGGAGGCGATGCGGCGCCTGGCCGAGGACAAGCCGGACCTGATCCTGATGGACGTCGTGATGCCGGGGCAGAACGGCTTCCAGCTCACGCGCTCGATCACGCGCGACCCGCGCTATGCCGGCGTGCCGGTGATCATGTGCACCAGCAAGAACCAGGAGACCGACAAGGTGTGGGGCATGCGCCAGGGCGCGCGCGACTACATCGTCAAGCCGGTCGACGCGGACGAGCTGCTGGTGAAGATCCGCGCGTTCGACTGACGCACCGAGCGACGCGACCGAGCAGCACCCATGGCCAACAAGCAAGCCCTGCGCGATCTCCAGAGCCGGCTTGCGCAACGCCTGTCGGCGGCGCGTTTCGAGGAGCGCGGCAAGTCGTGGCTGGCGGTCGAATGCAGCGCGCGCGGCTTCCTGTTCCCGCTGCGCGAGGCCGGCGAGATCTTCACGCCGACGTCGATCCAGCCGGTGCCGCACAGCCAGCGCTGGTTCCTCGGCGTCGCCAACCTGCGCGGCCATCTGCATGGCGTGGTCGACCTCGCGGGCTTTCTCGGCGTCAAGTCGGCCGATGCGAGCCGCGACCAGGCGCGCTTCGTCGGGTTCAACCCGAGCCTCGAGATCAACTGCGCGCTGCTCGTCGATCGCCTCGCCGGGCTGCGCGGCGAAGCCGACCTGAGCGCCGAGGACGAGGATGGCAGCACGCGTCCGGCGTTCGTCGGCACGCGCTACCGCGACCGCGCCGGCCGAGCCTGGCAGGAACTCAACCTGGCCGACCTGGCCGGCGACGCCAGCTTCCTGCGCATCGTCGCCGGATGACCGAATCCACCGCAAGAGGGACCCGATGACAGACTCCACCGATACGACGCTGCGCATGGACGGAGGGCGCCTGTGAGCGCCGCCGCCCGCCCGCCCGAAGGCGGCGCTCCCTCCCGCGGCGACGTGGTCGCGAAACGACCGGAGGCCAGGGTATGAGCCTGCTCAACACGATCAAGGGCTGGGGGGGCCCGCCGGGATCGTCGCGCACGCCCGATCTCGAGCTGCCCGATGCGCCGACGCCGGGTTCCGGCAACATTCCCGATCTGCTGCTGCCCGACACGCTGGTGCCGCCCGAACAGGTCTCGGTCGCGCACGCGACGAGCGGACCCGACAGCTCCATCATCACCGAGGCCGCGCCGTCCGAGCTCGCGGACTATGCCGAGACGCGCCTGCCGGAAGCCGCCGCCGCGGCCGATGCCGGCGGCGCGCTGCCGCTGATCGGCCGCTGGCCGGCCGCGGCGCAGCAACGCCTGCTCATCGCGATGATCGGCATCGGCCTCGTCGGCCTCATCGTCATCACCGTGCTCGCGCTGCTCGCGGCCAATCGCAGCGCGGCGCAGGTCGGCGCGAGCGGTCAGGCGCTGATGCAGTCGCAGCGGCTGGCCAAGTCGGTATCGCAGGCGCTGGTCGGCAGCGCCAGCGCCTTCCCCGAGGTGCGCGAGAGCGCCGAGGTGCTGGTGCGCAACGTCCACGGACTGAAGGACGGCAGCGGCGACATCCCGGCCGCACCGGCCGGCGTGCAGCCGGCGATCGATGCGATCCTGCCGATGGTCGACCAGGCCGACAAGGGCGCGAAGACCGTGCTCGCCGACCAGAAGGTGCTGACGCAGGTCGGCCAGTCGCTGCGCGCGATCAACCGGCAGTCGTCCGACCTGCTCGAGCTGGCGCAGACCGTGTCGTCGATGAAGCTGCAGCAGGAGGCCTCGCCGGCCGAGCTGTCGGCGGTCGGCCAGCTCGTGATGCTGACGCAGCGCATCGGCAAGTCGGCGAACGAGTTCATGACGATGGAAGGCGTGAGCCCGGAGGCGGTGTTCCTGCTCGGCAAGGACTTGAACACGTTCAAGGAGATCGCTCAGGGCCTGGTCGACGGCAACCCCGAATTGCGCCTGCCGGCGACGCGCGATCCGCAGACGCGCGAACGACTCGCCGAGCTGCTCGCGCAGTACGAGAAGACGCGCACCGAGGCGAGCTCCATCCTGAGCAACCTGCAGGGCCTGGTGTCGGCACGCGATGCGCACAAGGCGCTGATCGACGAAAGCGAACCGCTGCGCAAGGGCCTCGAGAACGTGCAGCAGCAGCTCGGCAGCCAAACCGGCTTCGGCGGCCCGACGGTCGCGCTGCTGGCGCTGTTCGCCGCGATGCTGGTGCTCGGCGTGGCCGGCACGCTGCGCCTCTATGTGCGCGACCAGTCGCTGCGTACCGGCCTGGCCGAGAAGCAGCGCCTCGAAGCCGAGCGCCAGGAGCAGGAGGCCAAGCGTGTCAACGACGCGAACCAGGCGGCGATCCTGCGGCTGATGAACGAGCTGCAAGCGGTCGCCGAGGGCGACCTGACGCAGCAGGCGACCGTCACCGAGGACATCACCGGCGCGATCGCCGATTCGGTGAACTACACCGTCGAGGAGTTGCGCTCGCTGGTGTCGCAGGTGCAGGGCACGGTCGGCCGCGTGACCGACACGACGCAGCAGGTCGATGCGACGTCGACCGAACTGCTCGCGGCATCGAGCGAACAGCTGCGCGAGATCCGCGACACCGGCGAATCGGTGCTCGAGATGGCCGGTCGCATCAACGAGGTGTCGGCCCAGGCGCAGGAAACCGCCGCGGTGGCGCGCCAGTCGCTCGATGCCGCGGACCAGGGCCTGCGCGCGGTGCAGAACACGATCGGCGGCATGAACCTGATCCGCGATCAGATCCAGGAAACCTCCAAGCGCATCAAGCGGCTCGGCGAATCGTCGCAGGAGATCGGCGAGATCACCGAGCTGATCTCGGACATCACCGAGCAGACCAACGTGCTGGCGTTGAACGCGGCGATCCAGGCGGCGTCGGCGGGCGAAGCGGGTCGCGGCTTCTCGGTCGTGGCCGAGGAAGTGCAGCGGCTGGCCGAACGCTCGGGCGATGCGACGCGCCAGATCGCAGCGCTCGTCAAGACGATCCAGACCGACACCCAGGATGCGGTCGGCGCGATGGAGCGCTCGACGCAGGGCGTGGTCGAAGGCGCCAGGCTGTCCGACGCCGCGGGCGCGGCGCTCGCCGACATCGACCGCGTGTCGCGCCGCCTCGCCGACCTGATCGGCGAGATCTCGACGCAGGCGCTGTCCGAGGCGCAGTCGGCCAACGTCGTCGCCGCCAACATCCAGCACATCTTCGCGGTCACCGAGCAGACCGGCGAAGGCACCCGCTCGACCGCGCAGATGGTGCGCGAACTGTCGCGCACGGCCGAAGAATTGAAGCAGTCGGTGGCCCGCTTCAAGATCGACTGAGCGCCTCCACGTCATGGACCTTTCGATTCGCCCCGATCCCAACCTGAGCGCCGCGCACGGCGGCTCGGGCGACGACCTGTCCGCGCTGTCGTGGGTCCACGACGAGCTGCGGCGTTCGCTGGAGACGGCGCACAAGGCGTTGCGGCGCTTCGTCAAGGAGGCCGAAGCGGCCGGCGCGTCCGACATCGATGCGGTCGATCCGGCCGTGCTGCGCACGGCGCGCAACCAGCTCCACCAGGGCGCGGGCGCGCTCGAACTGGTCGGCTTGCCGGCCGCGGCGACCCTGTTGCGGGCGAGCGAGAACGCCGTACAGCGCTACATCGCGAAGCCGCACAAGCTGACCGCCAAGGTGGTCGGCGATATCGAGTACGCGTCGTTCGCGCTGCTCGACTTCATCGGTCGGCGCCTCGCCGGCAAGCCGGTGTCCGAGCTGGCGCTGTTCCCGCAGTACCGCGCGGTACAGGAAAGCGCGGGCGCCGATCGCGTGCATCCGGCCGATCTCTGGCCGGTCGACTGGCGCTGGCGCGAACTGCCGGCCGATGCGCATGCGCAGCCGCGGCAGGTCGATGCCGCCAGCCACGCCGCGCTCGAATCGCAACTCCTGCCGCTGATGCGCGGCACCGAGCCGCAGGCGGTCGCGGCGCGCATCGGCGAGCTGTGCGCCGGCCTCGGCGCCGGCGCGGGATCGGGCGACGTCGCGACGCTGTGGAAGCTCGCGGCGGCGATGTTCGAGGCGCAGGCCCAGGGCCTGCTCGGTTTCGATGTCTACAGCAAGCGCGTCGCGTCGCGGCTGCTCGCGCAGTTCCGCGCGCTCGAGCGCGGCGAGTTCGAAGTCTCGGAACGGCTCGCGCAGGACCTGCTGTTCTTCTGCGCGCAGAGCGCGTCGCCGGGCGACGGCCGGCGCGCGCCGCGGCTGGCCGCGGTGCGCCAGACCTATGGCCTCGTGCACCATGTGCCGACCGACTATGCGGCGAGCTCGCTCGGCCGCTTCGACCCGGCGCTGATCCTGCAGGCGCGCAAGCGTGTCGCGGCCGCCAAGGAAGCCTGGTCGGCGGTCGCCGGCGGCGAGATGCATCGCCTCGCCGGCCTGTCGGAGCAGTTCGCCCTGGTCGGCGATTCGCTCAAGCGCATCTTCCCGCACGGCGAGGCGTTCGCCGGCGAGCTGCAGCAGGCGATCGCGCTGACGCAGCAGTCGTTCGCCGCGCCCGGCGCGCCGCTCGCGATGGAGGTCGCGACCAGCCTGCTCTACATCGAAGCGGCGCTCGAGGACGGCGACTTCGACGCTCCCGAACTCGCCGGACGCGTCGAGCGCCTCGCGCAGCGCCTCGCCGGCGTGCGTCAGGGACGGTCGCCCGAGCCGCTCGAAGGCTGGATGGAGGACCTGTACCGCCGCGTCTCCGATCGCCAGACGATGGGCAGCGTGGTGCAGGAGCTGCGTGCATCGCTGTCGGAAGCCGAGAAGCTGATCGACCAGTTCTTCCGCAAGCCCGACGACCGCAACGTGCTGATCCCGGTGCCGCACCAGCTGTCGGCGATGCGCGGCGTGCTGTCGGTGCTCGGCATGGACCAGGCGTCGGCCGCACTGGTGCGCATGCGCGACGACGTCGACGGGCTGATCACGACCGAGGTCGACCCGGAACGCGTCGGCCAGGCCGGCGTGTTCGATCGCCTGGCGGGCAACCTGGGCGCGCTCGGCTTCCTGATCGACATGCTGAGCGTGCAGCCGCAGATGGCCAAATCGCTCTTCGTGTTCGACGCCGACGCCGGTACGCTGAGCCCGCTGATGGGCCGTGCCGCGCCGGCGCGTCCGGCCGAGCCGGCGCCGCCGGTGATCGACCTGCGGCTCATCGAACAGGCCCAGATGCTGGCCTTCACGTCGGTGCGCGAGGACGTGCCGATCGAGGACGTGCACCGCGATCTCGATCGGCTGTCGCAGGATGCCCGGGCCGCCGCGCAGACCGACCTCGCCGACACGGTGCAGAAGGCGCAGGAGGCGCTCGAGCGCTCGGCCGGTGCGGCCGAGCTGGCGGCGGCGCGCGGCGCGCTGTCGGAGGCGCTGGTCGACTTCGTCACGACGGCGTCCGATCCGGTCGCGCTCGCGCCGGAAGCGCCGCGCACGGCCGCCGCGCCGATCACGCTCGACTTCGGCGCGCAGGATCTGCACGAAGACGAGGAGATGCGCGAGGTCTTCCTCGAGGAGGCGCGCGAGGTGCTCGACGGCGCGCGTGCCGCCAGTGCTGAACTCGCGCAGGCGCCGGGCGAGCTCGAGGTGCTGACGACGCTGCGGCGCGCCTTCCACACGCTCAAGGGCAGCTCGCGCATGGTCGGGCTGAAGGACTTCGGCGAAGCCGCCTGGGCCGGCGAGCAGGTCTACAACACGCTGCTCGCGGGCCAGCAGCCGGCCGGCCCGGCGCTGATCGAATTCACCGGCTGGGCGCTCGGCTACCTGGGCGCCTGGGTCGAAGACATCGCGGCGGGACGCGCCGGCAGCCACGACGCCGGCACGGTGAAGGCCGCCGCCGACCTGTTGAACGCGCCGCCGCCGGCCGTCGAAGAGGTCGCGGTCGCCGAACAGGCGGTGCCTCCAACGGACGTCCTGGACGCGGCGCCGGTCGAAGAGGAGGTCGCGTTCGAGCTGCTCACGGACGCGCCGTCCGAAGCCGCACCCGCAGCCGCGCCCGACGCGTCGGCACCGATGCTGCTGCCGCCCGATCTGCCGAGTGCCGCCGACCTCGAGTTCGGCGTGTCGCAGCATCCGCCGCTCGACCTCGTCACCGGCCCGGACCTGACCTTCGAGTTCGACCTCGGCCCCGACGAGGCGCTCGATCCGGCCGCGGCGACTGCATCGGCACCGGCGTCGCTGCCGCCGCACGAAGTGATCCGGTTCGATTCGAGCGCGCAAGCGCTGCTCGACCCGTTCGATGCCGGCACGGCCGGATCGGCCGCGACCGAGCCGATGCCGCTGCCCGAGATCGTGCCGGAGCCGGCCGCCGCCGAACGGCCATCCGGCTTCGCGGTCGATCTCGATCTCGGCGAGGCCCAGCCTGCCGAATCCATCCTGGAGGGACTCGCGCCGTCTTCCGATTGGGGCAGCGTCGCGCCGACACGCGAGCCCGTCGCCGAACCCGTCGCCGCATCCGGCGGCGACCTCGACATCGTGCTCGACTTGGGCGCGCCTGCCGGCGAGGCGGCGCCTGCCGCCACCGAGCCGGCACCGGCCACTGAGGACGAGCTCGTCAAGATCGTCGGGCCGCTGCGCATCAGCATCCCGCTGTTCAACATCTATCTGAACGAGGCCGACGAGCTGTCGCGGCGCTTGTCGATCGAGCTGGCCGAATGGTCGCTCGAGCTCGAACGACCGATCGGCGAGACCGCGGTCGCACTCGCCCATTCGCTCGCAGGCAGCTCCGCGACGGTCGGCTTCGCCGAACTGTCGCAGCTTGCGCGTTCGCTCGAGCATGCGCAGGCACGCTCGCTCGCGATCGGCCACGGCACGCCCGACGAAGCGGCGCTGTTCATCGACGCCGCCGAGGAGATCCGGCGCCTGCTGCACCAGTTCGCCGCCGGCTTCCTGAAGAGCCCGGCGCCCGAGTTGCTCGAGCGCTTGGCCGACCACGAGCGCAGCTCCGCGCTGCGCCTCGAAGCCGCGACGCAGGCCGCCGAGCTGCCGCCGGAGACGTCCCAGCCGGGCGATCTCGTGCCGGAGCTGCCGCTGATCTCGCTATCGCAGATCGACGAGACGACGGTGCCCGAGCTCGTGATGGACACGCGCGCCGCGGGTCTCGGCGACGGCGTCTCGACGAGCGTGCCGCCGCCCGTCGTCGCGGAGCCGCCGGTCGCGGCTGCCGAAGCGGCTGCCCCGCCGTTCGAGCCGCCGTTGGAGCCCGCGGCGGCGGTCGAGGCGCTGGAAGCGGCTGCGTTCGAGACCGCGCCGGGCGCGTTGCCATCAACCGATCCGGTGCTCGGCGACGTGCCGGAGCCGACGCCGACCGCCGTGCCGTCCGTCGAATCGGCCCTGGCCGAGCTCCCTTCGTTCGAGATGCCGGCCGCGCCGCTCGAGGCCGCGGTGCCGCTCGAGGCCGCGCCAGCCGAATCCATCGCGGACGAGCCCGCTGCCGCGGAGCGCGATGCACCGCCGGCGCCGCATTTCGCGACGCTCGGCCTGGGCGAGCTGAAGCCGCTCGGTGCGTTGCCGGAAGAGCCGGCGCTGCCGGCGGCACCGGTCGACCGCGGCGATGCCGGCCCGCTCGGCGATGCGATCGACGCGGTCGACTCGATCGATCCCGAGCTGTTCCCGATCTTCGAGGAAGAGGCCGCCGACCTGCTGCCGCAACTCGCCGGCCAGCTGCGCGACTGGTCGCGCCAACCCGATGCCGCAGCGCCGCCGGCTGCCTGCATGCGCACGCTGCACACGCTGAAAGGCGGCGCGCGGCTCGCTGGCGCGATGCGCCTCGGCGAAATGGCGCACCGGCTGGAGACGCGCATCGAGCGGGTGCTCGCGCATCCGCCGGTCGATGCCGCCGCGGTCGACGCGCTGCAGGGCGATGGCGACCTGCTGACGCACGCGTTCGAACGCCTCCGCGCCGGCGACGCGGCGCCGCAGAGCGCGGTCGCCGCGCCGGCAGACGAAGCGCCGCAGAGCACCCAGGCCGCGGCACTGCCGCCGCTCGAGGTGCTGCTCGACGAGGCGCCGTCCGCCTTCCTCGATGCGCAGCCGACCCAGCCGGCGCCGTTGACGCCGGAGGTTGCCGAAGCCACCGCACCCGCAACCGCACCCGCCACCGAACCGGCCGCGCCGGCACCGGTCGACGAGGTCGCACCGGCGCCGTCTGCCGAGCCCGCTGCCGACACTGCGCTCGCGCTGCCCGCGCCCGCCGTGCCGCCGGCCGAGCTGCCGCCGATCGACTGGTCGCGCTTCGCCCCGGCCGGCGGCGCGCCGCGTGCGCTGCCCGAGCGTGTCGCGCCGGCCAGCCCGACCGCGGTGCGGGTGCGTGCGCCGCTGCTCGACCGGCTCGTCAACCAGGCCGGCGAGGTCAGCATCGCGCGCTCGCGCATCGAGGCCAGCGTCGGCCAGATCCGCGGCTCGCTCGGCGAGCTGACCGAGAACCTCGAGCGCCTGCGCAGCCAGCTGCGCGACATCGAGCTGCAGGCCGAGACGCAGATGAGCACGCGCATGGAGGCGGCCAAGGCAGCGTCCGAGCAGTTCGATCCGCTCGAGTTCGACCGCTACACGCGCTTCCAGGAGCTGACGCGCATGATGGCCGAGTCGGTGAACGACGTGGCCACCTTGCAGCGCTCGCTGCAGCGCTCGGTCGAAGCGACCGAGGACGATCTGGCGGCGCAGGCGCGTCTCGCGCGCGACCTGCAGGACGACCTGCTGCGCACCCGCATGATCGAGTTCGAGGGCCTGTCCGATCGCCTCTACCGCGTCGTGCGCCAGGCCGCCAAGGAGACCGGCAAGACGGTGCGGCTCGACATCGTCGGCGGCGGCGTCGAAGTCGACCGCGGCGTGCTGGATCGCATGACGGCATCGTTCGAGCATTTGCTGCGCAACTGCGTCGTGCACGGCATCGAAGCGCCGGAGGCACGCCAGGCCGCCGGCAAGGATCCGACCGGCGCGATCATCGTCGCGCTGACGCACGAGGGCAACGAGGTCGGCGTCGAGTTCCGCGACGACGGCGCCGGGCTGGATCTCGCGCGCATCCGCGCCAAGGGTGTCGCGCTCGGCATGATCGATGCGCAGGCCGAGCAGAGCGACGCCGAGCTCGCGAACCTGATCTTCGCGCCCGGCTTCACGACGTCCGAGGCCGTGACCGAACTCGCCGGCCGCGGCGTCGGCATGGACGTGGTGCGCTCCGAAGTCAACGCGATGGGCGGCCGCATCGAGACCGCGACCGCGGCCGGCGAAGGCACGTCGTTCAAGATGATCCTGCCGCTGACGACCGCGGTGACGCAGGTCGTGCTGATGCGCTGCGGCGACATCACCTTGGCGGTGCCGTCGACGCTGGTCGAGATCGTGCGGCGCGCGACGCCGGGCGAGGTCGAGGCCGCCTACGCGAGCGGCAGCTACACGCTGGGCGAGCGCAGCGTGCCGTTCTTCTGGCTCGGTGCCCTGCTGCAGACGAGCGCACGCGCCGCGCCGAGCACGGCGCGCATGCGCAGCGTGGTCGTCGTGCGCAGCGCGCAGCAGCGCATCGCGATGCATGTCGACGAGGTGATCGGCAACCAGGAAGTCGTCGTCAAGAACCTCGGCCCGCAGCTCGCGCGGCTGCCGGGCCTGGCGGGCGTGACCTTGCTGGCGTCGGGTGCGGTCGCGCTGATCTACAACCCGGTGGCGCTCGCTGCGCTGTACGGCGACGCGGCGCGCGCGGCGACCACCGCGGCGCTGCACGATGCGGCGACCCCCGCGCTGCCGCTGCTGCCGCTGCCCGCCGAGGCGGCGCAGCCGCCGCTCGTGCTCGTCGTCGACGATTCGCTGACGGTGCGCCGCGTCACGCAGCGGCTGCTGACGCGCGAAGGCTACCGCGTGACGGTCGCGAAGGACGGGCTGGACGCGCTCGAACGCCTGACCGAGGAGATGCCGGCGGTCGTGCTGTCCGACATCGAGATGCCGCGCATGGACGGCTTCGACCTGGTGCGCAACATGCGCGCCGATGCGCGCCTGCGCGCGCTGCCGGTCATCATGATCACGTCGCGGATCGCCCAGAAGCACCGCGACTATGCGGCCGAGCTCGGCGTCGACCACTACCTCGGCAAGCCCTACGCCGAGGAAGAGCTGCTCGCGCTGGTGGCCGGCTACACGGCCGCCCAGCCGCTCGTCGCGAACGCGGCTTGATGGCGCGGCCGCCGCCTACGCGGCGTCCTTGACGACCGCGTAGCGCTCGAGCGTGCGCCGGCGCGCGGTCTCGTGGTCGACGATGGGTTCCGGGTAGTCGCGGCCGAGCTGGATGCCTGCGGCTTCCAGATCGATCGGCCGTGCCTGCCACGGTGCGTGGATCAGCGCGTCGGGCAGCGCCGCGAGCTGCGGCAGGTAGCGCCGGATGAACTTGGCCGCGGGGTCGAACTTGCGGCTCTGGCTGACCGGATTGAAGATCCGGAACCACGGCTGCGCGTCGCAGCCGGTCGACGCGGCCCATTGCCAGCCGCCGTTGTTGGCGGCGAGGTCGTAGTCGTTGAGCTGGCGCGCGAAGTAGGCCTCGCCGCGCCGCCAGTCGATGCCGAGGTCCTTGGTCAGGAAGCTCGCCGTCACCATGCGCAGGCGGTTGTGCATGTAGCCGGTCTGGTTGATCTGCGCCATCGCGGCGTCGACGAGCGGATAGCCGGTCCGGCCGGCGCACCAGGCGTCGAAGTGGCGGTCGGCCTGCGCGCCGTGCTCCCAGCGGATGCGGTCGTAGGCCGGCCGGAACGCATGCGTGACGACGTGCGGATGGTGGTGCAGCACCTGGTGGTAGAAGTCGCGCCAGATGAGCTCGGAGAGCCAGGTCCGGGCGCCTTGCGACGCGGTCCGCTCGACCGCGGCCCGCACCAGCTCGCGGATCGACACCGTGCCGAAGCGCAGGTGCACCGACAGATAGCTCGGTCCTCTCAGCGCCGGGTAGTCGCGGGCGTGCGCATAGTCGTCGATGCGGCCGAGGAAGTCGGCCAGCAGTTCGCCCGCGCCGGCGCTGCCGCAGGGGATCTTGAGCTGCGCGAGGTTGGTCGGCTGGAAGCCGATGTCCTTCAGCGACCGCATGCCGGCCGGGATGCCGTGCGGCAAGGGCGCGAGCGCGGCCGCATGCCGCTCGACCGGATAAGCGCGCGCGTAGTAGGGCTCGAGCCGCTTCAGCCACGCGGCCTTGTACGGCGTGTAGACGCCATACGGCGTGCCGCCGCCGGTGAGCACCTCGTTGCGCTCGAAGACCACGTGGTCCTTCATCGTGTGCAATGCGATGCCGGCATCGGCGAGCGCGCCGCGCGCCTGCGCGTCGCGTGCCAGCGCAGCCGGGTCGTCGTCGTGGCTCGCATACACCGCCTGCACGTGCAGGGCGCCGGCGAGCCGGACGATCTCGTCCACCGCCTGTCCGTGGCGCACGATGAGCCGCGTGTCCGCCAGTTCGCGCAACCCGCGGTCGACGTCGCCCAGGCTCTCGACGATGAACTCGACGCGCCGGTCCGCGCGCGGCAGGTCATCGAGGATCGCGCGGTCGAGCACGAAGGCGCACCAGACCCGGTCGGCGGCTTTCAGGGCGTGGTAGAGCGCCGCGTTGTCGGCCGTGCGGAGATCACGGCGCAGCCACACGAGCGCGCCGGCCAGGGGCTTGTCCATCGCTCCGAGTCTCGCGCAGGAATAAAATGCCCGCCATGGCCGATGAGCCCGTCCCCACCATCAACTTCACGAACCAGTTCCTGATTGCCATGCCCGGCATGGGCGACGGGACTTTCGCGGGGACGGTCGTCTACATGTGCGAGCACACCGAGAAGGGTGCGCTCGGCCTCGTCATCAACAAGCCGATCGACATCAAGCTCAAGAACCTGTTCGAGAAGGTCGAGCTGTCGCTGGCCCGCGCCGACCTCGCCGAAGCGCCGGTCTACTTCGGCGGCCCGGTGCAGACCGAGCGCGGCTTCGTGCTGCACGACCGGCTCGCCAGCGAGGACGGCGAAGGCGCGCACTACAACTCCTACCTGCAGATCCCGGGCGGCCTGGAGATGACGACCAGCAAGGACGTGCTGGAGGCGCTGTCGCAGGGCGTGGGCCCGAAGCGGGTGCTGGTCACGCTCGGCTACAGCGGCTGGGGCGCCGGCCAGCTCGAGGACGAGATGCAGCGCAACGGCTGGATCAACGTGACGGCCGAGCCGGCGATCATCTTCGACACGCCGGTCGAGCAGCGCTACGAACGCGCGCTGTCGCTGCTCGGCATCGACGCCCGCATGCTGTCGCAGGAGGCGGGTCACGCATGAGCGGTGGCGCTGCCGCTCCGGTGCCCATGCCCCTTTCCTTTCTCGCTTTCGATTTCGGTACCCGGCGGGTCGGTGTCGCCAGCGGCAACACGCTGACGCGCCATGCCGAGCCGCTCGCGACGATCGCCGCCGACGGCGATGCGCGCTTTGCGGCGATCGGCCGGCTGATCGCCGAATGGCAGCCGGCGGCGCTCGTCGTCGGCGTGCCGTTCCATCCGGACGGCGCCGAGCACGACAATACGCGCCGCGCGCGCCGCTTCGCGCGCCAACTCCACGGCCGCTTCCGCTTGCCGGTGCACGAGGTCGACGAGCGCTATTCGACGACCGAAGCCGGCGCGGTCGGAGCGACCGATCTGGACGCGGCCTCGGCGGCGATCATCCTCGAACAGTTCCTGCAATCCGTCTCATGAGCACCTTGCACCTGGATGCCGAAGCGCTGTATGCCGACCTGCTGTCGGGCGTGCGCACCTTGATGACGCCGGACGCCGTGCTGGTCGGCATCTGGTCGGGCGGCGCATGGCTCGCCGAGCGGCTGCAACGCGACCTCGGCCTCGCCGAGCACGGCGTGATCTCGAGCGCGCTGCACCGCGACGACTTCAACTCGCGCGGCATGTCCGCGTCGGCCGACCACACGCGGCTGCCGTTCGACGTCAAGGGCAAGCGCATCGTGCTGGTCGACGACGTGCTCTACACCGGCCGCACGATACGCGCGGTGATCAACGAGCTGTACGACTTCGGCCGGCCGGCGAGCGTCACGCTCGCGGTGCTGGTCGACCGCGGCGGTCGCGAGCTGCCGATCGCCGCGGCGGTGTCGGCCGCGCGCCTCACCGTGCCGCCGCAGCAGCGGCTGTCGCTCGCGCGCGCCGACGACGGCCGCTTCAGCTTCAAGATCGAAACCCGACTGGCCTGATGACGATGCTCAGCCGACGCAATCCGCAGCTCAACCGCAACGGCGAGCTGATCCATCTGTTGTCGATCGAAGGCCTGCCGGCCGCGGTCGTGCAGCAGATCCTCGACACCGCCGGCACCTTCCTGTCGGTCAGCGAACGCGAGGTGAAGAAGGTGCCGCTCTTGCGCGGCAAGAGCGTCTTCAACCTCTTCTTCGAGAATTCGACGCGCACCCGCACGACCTTCGAGATCGCCGCCAAGCGGCTGTCGGCCGACGTCATCAACCTCGACATCGCGCGCTCGTCGACCGCCAAGGGCGAAAGCCTGCTCGACACGATCGCGAACCTGTCGGCGATGCATGCCGACATGTTCGTCGTGCGCCACGGCGAGAGCGGCGCGCCGTACCTCATCGCGCAGCACTGCGCGCCGCACGTGCACGTGGTCAACGCCGGCGACGGACGCCATTCGCATCCGACGCAGGGGCTGCTGGACATGTACACGATCCGCCACTACAAGAAGGACTTCCGCGAGCTCACCGTCGCGATCGTCGGCGACATCGTGCACTCGCGCGTCGCGCGCTCCGACATCAACGCGCTGACGACGCTCGGCGTGCCCGAGATCCGCGCGGTCGGCCCGAAGACGCTGGTGCCGGGCGACCTGAAGGAGATGGGCGTGCGCGTCTGCCACGACATGACCGAGGGCATCGCCGGCGCCGACGTGATCATCATGCTGCGCCTGCAGAACGAGCGCATGAGCGGCGCGATGCTGCCATCGGCCGGCGAGTTCTTCAAGAACTACGGCCTGACGCCCGACAAGCTGGCGCGCGCGAAACCCGACGCGATCGTGATGCATCCGGGCCCGATCAACCGCGGCGTCGAGATCGACTCGGCGGTCGCCGACGGCAAGCAGAGCGTGATCCTGCCGCAGGTGACGTTCGGCATCGCGGTGCGGATGGCGGTGATGTCGATCATCGCGGGGAACACGGCATGAGCGGTATCGGTGCATAGAAGAAGACGATGAAGATCCTCATCAGCAACGGCCGCGTCGTCGACCCGGCTTCCGGCCGCGACGAGTCGGCCGACATCGCGATCGCCGCTGGCCGCATCGTCGCGGTCGGGCGCGTCAGCAGCGACTTCACGCCGGATCGGCGCATCGATGCGTCGGGGCTCGTCGTCGCGCCGGGGCTCGTCGACCTCGCGGCGCGGCTCGGCGAGCCGGGGCATGAGCACGAAGGGCTGCTCGAATCGGAGATGGCGGCCGCGGTCGCCGGCGGCATCACGAGCCTGGTCTGCCTGCCCGACACCGATCCGGTGCTCGACGAGCCCGGCCTCGTCGAGATGCTGAAGTTCCGTGCGCGCAACCTGCATCTGGCACGGCTGTTCCCGCTCGGCGCGCTGACGCGCAGGCTCGAGGGCGAGGTGCTGACCGAGATGGCCGAGCTGACCGAAGCCGGCTGCGTCGGCTATTCGCAGGCCGAGGTGCCGTGCAAGGACACGCTGGTGCTGCACCGCGCGCTGCAGTACGCGTCGACCTTCGGCTACACGGTCTGGCTGCGGCCCAACGATGCGTGGCTGGGCAACGGCGTCGCGGCCAAGGGGCCGCTCGCGACGCGCATGGGCTTGAGCGGCGTGCCGTCGATCGCCGAGACGATCGCGCTCGCGACGATCTTCGAGCTGGTGCGCGACACCGGCGCGCGCGTGCACCTGTGCCGGCTGTCGAGCGCCGCCGGCATCGACCTCGTGCGCAAGGCCAAGGCCGAAGGCCTGCCGGTGAGCTGCGATGTCAGCATCAACAGCCTGCACCTGACCGATGTCGACATCGGCTACTTCGATGCCGCGATGCGCGTCACGCCGCCGCTGCGCCAGCAACGCGACCGGGCGGCGATCCGCGCCGCGCTCGCCGACGGCACGATAGCTGCGCTGGTCAGCGACCACACGCCGGTCGGCGAGGACGCCAAGCACCTGCCGTTCGCCGAGGCCGAGCCGGGTGCGACCGGCCTCGAGCTGCTGCTGTCGCTGGCGCTGAAGTGGGGCGCCGACGAAGGGCTGCCGCTGACGCGCACGCTTGCGACCGTCACCGCCGCGCCGGTCGGCGCGATCGGCGATGCGCTCGGGTCGCTGTCGGCGAGCGCCGGGCGCATCGTCGAAGGCGGCGTCGCCGACCTCGTGCTGTTCGATGCCGATGCCTACTGGAAGGTCGAGCCGCGGGCGCTGCAAAGCCAGAGCAAGCACACGCCGTTCGCCGGCTACGAACTGCCCGGCCGGGTGCGCTGCACGCTCGTCGCGGGCAACGTCGCCTACGAAGCTGGCGCATGACGCGTTCCGGGATCGCCGCGTGGCGGCTCCTGCGCTGCGTGCTGCACGCGCTGCACGGCCTCGCGATCGTGCTGTGGCGCTTCGGCGCGCTCGATGCGGCGGGTCGGCAGGCGCGCATCCGGTGGTGGTCGCGCAAGATGCTGCAGACGCTCGGCATCACGCTGCAGGTCGAAGGCGAACCGGCGCCGGCCGGCACGCGCGGCGTGCTGCTCGTCGCCAACCACATCTCGTGGCTCGACGTGATGGCGGTGCATGCGGTCGTGCCGCAGGCGCGCTTCGTCTCGAAGGCCGACGTCAAGTCGTGGCCGGTGATCTCGCGGCTGGTCGATGCGGCCGGTACGCTGTACCTGGAGCGCGAACGCAAGCGCGACGCGCTGCGCGTCGTGCATGCGGTGGCCGAGGCGCTGATCGACGGCCAGACGGTGGCGGTGTTTCCCGAAGGCACGACATCGGACGGCCGCGGCCTGCTGCCGTTCCACGCCAACCTGCTGCAGGCAGCGATCGCGGCCGAGGCGCAGGTGCAGCCGGTCGCGCTGCGTTTCTCCGACGCGGACGGGCCGGTCAGCCGCGCGGTCGAGTTCATCGGCACGACGACGCTCGCGCAGAGTCTCTGGCGCACGGCGGGCGGCGAACGCGTGACGGTGCGCGTCGCGCTGCTGCCGGCGCGGCCGGCCGCGCATGTCGATCGGCGCGCGCTGGCGCAGTCGTTGCGCGAGGCCATCGCCGATGCGCTCGGCGTCGATCCCGGCGACCGCGCCGCCCCGCCGGCCGCCGTGCCGACACCGGCGCCGGAACTTGCGCAGGGCTGAAGCGATCCGACCGCGCCGGGCCCCTGGCGGCCGGAAGAAAAGGACCCCCTCGTGAACGACTCCAGAACGATCCGCCGTCCGCAGACGGCGTTCGCCGCGACCCTGCTGTGCGCGCTCGCCTGGCTGGGCACGCCGCCTGCCCGCGCCGCCGACGACGTGACGCGCGCAACGCTGGACAACGGCCTGCGCGTCGTCATCGTCCGCAACGCGTTGGCGCCGGTCGTGACGACCGAGGTCAACTACCTCGTCGGCTCGGACAACGTGCCGGCCGGCTTCCCCGGCACGGCGCATGCGCTCGAGCACATGATGTTCCGCGGCAGCCCCGGCCTCTCGAAGGACCAGCTCGCGGCGATCGCGGCCAACATGGGCGGCGCCTTCAATGCCGCGACGACGCACAGCGTCACGCAGTACTACTTCGTGACGCCGGCGCAGGACCTCGATGTCGCGCTGCGCGCCGAGGCGTCGCGCATGCGCGGCCTCGACGTGGCCGACGAGGAGTGGGCCAAGGAGCGCGGCGCGATCGAGCAGGAAGTGGCGCGCGACCTGTCGAGCCCCGACTACAAGTTCTACGAGCAATTGCAGGCGCAGCTCTTCGACGGCACGCCGTACGCCTACACGCCGCTGGGCACGCGCGATTCGTTCGAGAAGACGACCGGCGCGGCGCTGCGCGACTTCCACGCGCGCTGGTATGCGCCGAACAACGCGATCCTCGTGATCGCCGGCGATGTCGACCCGGCCGCGGCGCTCGCGACCGTGAAGGCGCGCTTCGGCGACATCCCGAAGAAGGCGCTGCCGGCGCGGCCGGCGTTCGACTTCAAGCCGGTCGAGGCGAAGACCGTCAAGCTCAATACCGACAGCCCGTACGGCTCGGTCTACGTCAGCTATCGGATGCCCGGCCTCAAGTCCAAGGACCATGCGACCGCGCTCGTGCTCGGCCAGGCGCTCGCGTCGCAGCGCGCCGCGCTGTTCGGCATGGGCATGGACGGCACGGCGCTGTACGGCGGCTTCTCGGTCGACTCCAATCCCGAGGCCGGCACCGGCAGCGCCGTCGGCATCTTCGCGCGCGGCGGCGATCCGCAGCCGGTGCTGCGCCGCATGCAGGCGATCCTCGCCGATGCGGCGCAGAAGGGCGTCGACCCGGCGCTCGTCGAAGCGGCCAAGCGCAAGGCGATCGCGTCGCTGGAGTTCGAGAAGAACTCGGTCGACGGCCTGGCCAACGCCTGGTCGTACGCGCTCGCCTTCCAGGGCTTGGACTCGCCCGATGCGATGCGCCAGGCGATCGAAGCGGTGACGCCGGCGGCGGTCGATGCGCTCGCGAAGGCGACCTTCGATCCGGCGCGCTCCGTCACCGCGATCCTGACGCCCGAAAGCTCGGGCAAGCCGACCGCGGGCAAGGGCTTCGGCGGCGCCGAGAGCTTCGCGTCGGCGCCCGACAAGCCGGTGGCGCTGCCCGACTGGGCCGAGCAGGCATTCGCCAAGCTCGCGGTGCCGCGCTCGATGCTGAGCCCGGTCGCCTACACCTTGGCCAACGGGCTCAAGCTGGTGGTCCAGCCGGAGACGATCAGCGACACCGTCGAGCTGTACGGCAAGGTGCGCACGAACCAGGACCTGCAGGCCGCCAAGGGCGACGACGGCGTGGCCGACGTCCTCGACGGCCTGTTCCCGTTCGGCACGAAGACGCGCGACCGATTGCAGTTCCAGCAGGCGCTCGACGAGATCAGCGCGACGGTGCGCTCGGGTGCGAGCTTCTCGTTGTCGGTGCCGGCATCGCATTTCGGCGAAGGCCTGAAGCTGCTGGCCGACAGCCAGCTCCATCCGGCGCTGCCCGAGAAGGCGTTCGCGATCGTGCAGCAGCAGCAGGCCGGTCTCGTCGCCGGCCAGATCGAATCCCCCGACTTCCTGGCGCAGATCGGCGCGATCAAGGCGCTGCTGCCGGCGGGCGATCCGCAGCTGCGCTATGCGACGCCGAAGACCGTCAAGGGCCTGACGCTCGACAAGGTCGAGCGCTACTACGCGCAGACCTTCCGGCCCGACATGACGACGATCGTGATCGTCGGCAAGATCGATCCGGCCGAGGCGAAGAAGCTCGTCGAGGACGCGTTCGGCGGCTGGTCGGCCGGCGGCCCGGCGCCGGACGTCGACTATGCCGCGGTGCCGCCGAACAAGCCCAGCCACTTGAGCGTGCCCGACACGAGCGCGGTGCAGGCGAGCGTGCAGATGACGCAGACGATCGCCGTCACGCGCGACGATCCGCAGCGCTATGCGCTCAACCTCGGCAACGAGGTGCTCGGCGGCGGCTTCTATGCCTCACGCCTGTACCGCGACCTGCGCGACCGCTCGGGGTTGGTCTACACCGTCGGCACGAGTTTCGACCTGGACAAGCACCGCAGCACGTACACCGTGTCCTACGGCTGCGACCCCGACAAGGCCGCTGCCGCGAGCCGTGTCGTCGTGCAGGACCTGAAGCAGATGCAGACGGAGCCCATCTCGGCCGACGACCTGAAGCGCGCCAAGGGCATCCTGCTGCGCCAGATACCGCTCAGCGAGGCGAGCTTCTCGGCGATCGGCGGGCAGTTGCTCACGCTCGCCAGCGAAGGGCGGCCGCTCGATGCCCTGACGATCGCGGCGCGGCACTACGCCGCGCTGACGGCCGAGGAAGTGCAGCAAGCGTACGCGAAGCACATCCGGCCGGAGGGGTTCGTCACCGTGGTGAAGGGACCGGCCGGGAAGCCTTGAGCGAAGAGCCGCGGCTCAGGCCTTGCCCTGATTCGCGACCGCTGCCGCCGCCTTCGCCGCGGCTTCCGGATCGCCCAGGTAGTAGCTCCGGATCGGCTTCAGCTCGTCGTCGAGCTCGTAGACCAGCGGTATGCCGTTCGGGATGTTGAGCCCGACGATCGCGTCGTCCGAGATCCCGTCGAGGTACTTCACCAGCGCCCGCATGCTGTTGCCGTGCGCCGCGATCAGCACCCGCTTGCCGGCGCGGATCGCCGGCGCGATATCGGCGTGCCAGGCCGGCAGCACGCGCGCCACCGTGTCCTTCAGGCATTCGGTCAGCGGCAGTTCGCCGGGGCCGAGCGCTGCATAGCGCCGGTCGCCACGCTCGCTGCGCGGGTCGCCCGCGTCCAGCGCCGGCGGCGGCGTGTCGTAGCTGCGCCTCCAGACCAGCACCTGCTCGTCGCCGAACTTCTTCGCCGTCTCCGCCTTGTTGAGCCCTTGCAGCGCGCCGTAGTGGCGCTCGTTGAGGCGCCAGTCGTCGACGACCGGCAGCCAGGTGCGATCGAGTTCGTCGAGCATGTGCCACAGGGTCCAGACCGCGCGCTTGAGCACCGACGTGTAGGCCAGGTCGAAGTCGTAGCCCTCGGCCTTCAACAGCCGTCCGGCTTCCTTGGCCTGGGCGATGCCGGTTTCGGTCAGGCCGACGTCGGTCCAGCCGGTGAAGCGGTTCTCGAGGTTCCAGGTCGATTCGCCGTGGCGGACGAGGACGAGCTTGTGCATGGGCGGACCCGGTGGGTGTGAGGACATGCCGGGCATGGCCCGGGGCGATGGGAGCGGAATTCTATAATCCGGCCCCTTTCGTTCCACGGTCGCCGGGCGCCCGCCACCTCGTGCAGTTTCTTGTCCACAACTGGTATCTGATCCTCGTGGCGCTGGTCTCCGGCGGGCTGCTGGTGTGGCCCACCATTGCGCGCGGCGGGCCGGGCGGGCGGATCACGCCGGCCGATGCGGTGCGGCTGATCAACCGCGAGAAGGCGGTGCTGATCGACGTCAGCGAACCGGCCGAGTTCGCCGCCGGCCATGCCGCCGGCGCGCGCAGCGTGCCGTTCGGCAGCCTCGAGAAGTCGGGCGACCTGCCGAAGAACAAGGCGCTGCCGCTCGTCGTCGTCTGCCCGACCGGCGCACGCGCCGGCCGTGCGGTGTCGACGCTGAAGAAGCTCGGCTTCGAGAACGCGAAGGCGCTGGCCGGCGGGCTCGCCGCCTGGCGCGAAGCGAACCTGCCGATCGAGAAGACGGCCTGACCTGCATGCAGCCGACGACAGGAGTCCCGATGCCCGCGGTGAAGATGTACACGACCCTGGTCTGCCCTTACTGCGTGCGTGCCAAGGCCCTGCTCAAGCAGCGCGGCGTCGAGGCGATCGACGAGGTGCGGGTCGATCTCGATCCGACCGAGCGCGACACGATGGTGCGGCTGACCGGACGCCGCACCGTGCCGCAGATCTTCATCGGCGACCACCACGTCGGCGGCTGCGACGACCTGATCGCGCTCGACCAGCGCGGCGGCCTGGTGCCCATGCTGGCTTCCTGACGCCCGCGACCGCGGGGACGGTCGGCACAGGGGCTCGGCGATAATGCCGCCCCGCCTCACCCCCGGCATGTCGCCGCGGGACAGCCCGATTCCTTCGAAGAGCACTCCATGGCCGACGCAGCACCCGCAGCAGCAACCCCGGTTTTCCAGATCCAGCGCCTGTACCTCAAGGACTTGTCGCTCGAGCAGCCCAACTCGCCGCAGATCCTGCTCGAGCAGGGCCAGCCGCAGGTCGACATCAACCTCGCAGTGGGCGCCGGCGCGATCGCCGACGGCGTCTATGAAGTGACCGTGACGGCCACCGTGACGACCAAGGTCAACGACAAGACGCTGTTCCTCGTCGAGGCCAAGCAGGGCGGCATCTTCGAGATCCGCAACCTGCCCGAGGAGCAGCTGCAGCCCATCATCGGCATCGCCTGCCCCGGCATCATCTATCCTTACCTGCGCGCGATCGTCTCCGACGTCTGCACGCGCGCCGGCTTCCCGCCGGTGCTGCTGTCGGAAGTGAACTTCCAGGCGATGTACGAAGCCCAGCAGCAGGCCCAGGCCGGCAAGACCAACGGCTCGGGCATCATCACCAGCGCCAATTGAACCCGACCGGCCTTCCGCTGGCCGACGCGGGGAGATCGCGTCGGCAATGAACCTCGCGGTGCTCGGAGGCGGTGCCTGGGGCACCGCGCTGGCGGTCCATTCGGCGGCCTATCAGCCCACGATGCTGTGGGTACGCGATGCGCAGCAGGCCGAGCGCATGCGCGCGGCGCATCGCAATGCGCGCTACCTGAACGAGGTCGCGCTGCCCTCCGCGCTGCGCATCACCGCGGACCATGCCGAGGCGATGGCGCACGTGCGCGGCGGCATGGGCATGGCGATCGTCGCGACGCCGATGTCCGGGCTCGCCGAGCGGTTGCGCGAGCTGCCGGGCGACGTGCCGGTGCTGTGGCTGTGCAAGGGCTTCCAGGAAGGCAGCGGGCTGCTCGGCCATGAAGTGGCGCGCGCGGTGCAGCCTGCACTCCGCGCCGGCGTGCTGTCCGGGCCGAGCTTCGCCCTCGAGGTCGCGCGCGGCCAGCCGACCGCGCTGGTCGCTGCCAGCCCCGACGCCGAGCTGTGCGAACAGGCGGTGCGTGCGCTGCATCGCCATCATCTGCGCATCTACACGTCGACCGATCCGATCGGCGTCGAGGTCGGAGGCGCGGTCAAGAACGTGCTGGCGATCGCGACCGGCATCGCCGATGCGATGGCGCTCGGGCAGAACGCGCGCGCGGCGCTCGTCACCCGGGGGCTGGCCGAAATGACGCGGCTCGGCGTCGCATTGGGCGGCCGGCCCGAGACCTTCATGGGGCTGTCGGGCCTCGGCGACCTCGTGCTGACGACGACCGGCGACCTGTCGCGCAACCGCCAGGTCGGCCTCAGGCTCGGCTCGGGGCTGGCGCTGCCCAAGATCCTGGCCGACCTCGGCCATGTCGCCGAAGGCGTGCACACCGCGCCGATGGTGCTGCAGCGGGCGCGCGTCAAGGGCGTCGAGATGCCGGTGACCGCAGCGGTCGTCGAGGTACTGCGCGGCGCGCTGACGCCGGCCGGTGCGCTCGAGCGGTTGATGGGGCGCGATGCGCGCGCCGAGATCTAGCCTAGCAAGGAGCCCGTGTCGATGAATGGCCCCGTGGTGGCGGCGCGCCGCCGCTTTCTCGCCGGCGCGGTCGCCACGCTGGCACTCCCCGCATACGCCGACACCTGGCCGAGCCATCCGATCAAGCTCGTCGTGCCGTTCCCGCCCGGCAGCTCGCCGGACGTGATCGCGCGCATGGTGGCCGATCCGCTCGGCGCCGCGCTCGGCCAGGCGATCGTGATCGACAACCGCGTCGGTGCGGGGGGCAACATCGGCACCGCCGCGGTGGCGCAGGCGGCGCCCGACGGCTACACGCTGCTGTTCACGATCCAGGGGCCGCTCGTCACCGCGCCGATGCTGACGCGCCACCTCAACTACGACCCCGTCAAGGATCTCGCGCCGGTGTCGCTGGTCGCGACGTCGCCGAACGTGCTGGTCGTCGATCCGAAGCTCGGCACCGACACGCTCGCCGACTTCGTGCGCGTCGCGAAGCAGAAGAAGGGCCAGCTCAACTACGGCAGCATCGGTGTCGGCAGTGCATCGCACCTCGCGATGGAGCTCTTCAAGACGCGCGCCGGCATCGAGCTGCTGCACGTGCCTTACCAAGGCTTCCCGCAGATCGTCAGCGCGATCCTGACGAGCGAGGTGCAGGCCGCCTTCATGGTGCCCGGCATCGCGATCGGCCAGATGCGCGCCGGCAAGCTGAAGGCGCTCGGCGTCACGACGCTGGGCCGCGCGAGCGCGCTGCCCGAGCTGCCGAGCTTCGTCGAGCAAGGCTACGCGGGCTTCGAGGCGATCTCCTGGCAGGCGGTGCTCGCGCCGGCGAAGACACCGACGGCGATCGTCGAGCGCGTCTCGCGCGAGCTGGTGCGCATCGTCAAGAGCGACGACGTGCGCAACAGGATGCTGGGCCAGTATTTCAGCGCGTCCGGTACGGCGCCCGAAGGGCTGGCCAGCCTGATGCTGACCGAGCGTGAGCGATGGGCCAAGGTCATCAAGGCGGCGGGCGTACAGCCGGCGTGATGGATCGGCTATCGCCGCTCCGCCTCGGTCGATATCGGAGACTGGATTCGGCAAGGACCGCTAGGCAGCGGTGTACAAGCGTGTCCCGAGGCCGTTCCGCGTGCCATGGGTGACCACGGTGATGAGGTATTTCTCCCCTCGCCTTAAGCCGCGCCTCAGCAGCGAGACCCGAAATCCGTGGTCGCTCTTTTGCTCGATGTCCCGGGCGACTTCCTCATCGGCGATCTCAGTCGCGACCAGGCTGTGGGTCCCTTGTTCGCTGGTGGCAAACACGTTCACCCGAAGCCTTGCAGTCCTGTTGTCGCGATCCCATGCCCAGCCGACGATCTGATCATCTTTCAGATCGAGTAGCTCACCTTCGAGATTGCCTGCGAACAACGGCCATGTCGCCCAGGGTGCACGCTGAGGGTCCAACTCCGGCCTTGTCGGTTCCGGCGGGAGCAACGGTGGAGAAGGAATGGGCACCACGACCGTTTGGGCGGCGGCATTTCCGAGGTTTACCGTGACTTGTACCTTGGTCGTGTCCTTGTCAGGAATCACGACGAAGCTGGTCCGGCCACGTCCGTACTTCGGCAATTCGGTATCTGCTCGCGCCGATCCATTCAGGCAGATTAGCCTGGCCGGTTCCGGCGGCGCGTTCCCGAAGTTGTATGCCATTGAGACGATGACCCCGTCCTTGTCGGCATAGCCCGGCATCAGCGCGACGAACGACTCACCGAACCTGCTGAGCATGCATGTCGTGAACGCTTGCAGTTGTCCATCGGTAAGCTCTGACCTCAGGAACATCTTGGCGTCGGACTCGCTTTCGACAAGTTTCTCCTCTTTGAGCTTGTCGCGTAGACGTGTGGAGAACTCGTCGGCGGACTGGGACCCGTCAAGCTCTGCCTCGAATCCGGCGAACGACAACCCCAGTCCACCTTGGTCTTTGCGAAGGCGCTTGAGCTCATCGAAGGCACGCGCTGCGTTGAGGAACGCGTATGCGAGATGCTTGCGTCGATCCGAGATTGCCGACGTCAACGTCTGCTGCAACGCATCGTGGCATCGATCCTCGGTCTGTGGGAACGTATCTAGGACGGCAGCTTCAGGCATGTGATCTCCCGATGTGTTAGAGGGCACGAACTCCGATGGCCCCGGACCTCCTTTGTGCGTCGGCCGTCCGCTGAGGTCTTCATCAGTTCCAACTAGGGGTTGGACCGGGTTGGTCCATTCGGCGATCGCCTTTCGCTAAAGTCATCGCCTCAGCCGGCGGCGATCGGCCTGAGGAGGGAGGGGCCATGAACGACCAGGTTTTCGACGCCATCGTCGGTGACTTCTACCGGGCCGCGACGGGCGCGATCGAGTGGGATCGCGCGCTCGTGGGCGTCCAGGCGGCGTTCGGTGCGCGGGCGTCGATCCTACACACGCTCGACCTGGCCAGCGGCCAGTTGATCGGCCTGCACAGCGGCGGCCCCGATCTCGCCGATGCGATGCTGAGCTACCTCCGCGAGTACTACCTGATCGACCCGCGGCGCCAGCGGGTGATCGACCTCGGTGAAGCCAGCATCGGGCGCTGGCTGCATTGCCATGAGGCGTTCGACGATGCCTTCGTCGCCAGAGACCGCTTCTTTCAGCATTTCCTGCCGGCGTACGACTCGCGCTACAACTCCAGTGTCAGCATCCCGATTGCCGACACGGTAGCGACCGCGTTCATACTCGAATTGCCGGCGGAGCGCGGCCCGCTCGACGCCGACGAGCGCGAGATGGCGCGCCGTCTCGGCGACCATCTGCGCGAGGCGATGCAGGCGCACCAGCGCACGCGATCGCTGATGCAGCAGGCGCTGGCGGGTCACGCGCTGCTGGATGCGTTCCCGTACCCGATGTGGCTGATCGACGACGGCCGCTTCATCACGTTTGAGAACCGCGCCGCGACGCTCGAACTCGACCGCGAACAGCGCGCCGCCCGGCGCGGCAATTGCCTCGTGTTGACACGCGGCCGGACCGACCGGATGTTTCTCGAACACTTCGATCGCCTGCGCCAGGCGGAGCACGGCGCGAGCGCTGTCGTCGATCTACGCGCGACCGCCGCCGATCCGCCGGCCTGGCTGCACTTGTCGGTGCTGATTCCCGGCGTCGTGCTGCGAGCGTTCGGTCAGCGGCCGCTGATACTCGCCACGCTGTTCGACCCGAGCCATGTCAGCGCGCTCGATCCCTTCGCGCTTGCCAATCTGTTTGGCCTGACACCTGCTGAAGCGAAGGTCGCAGCGCGGCTCGCCGATGGCTCGACGGCGGAGCAGATCGGCGCGCTGCACGGCACGGCCGAGGCGACCGTGCGCAGCCAGATCAAGCAAGTCGTCTGCAAACTCGGCGCGACGCGCAGCGTCGATGTCGTACGCATGCTGCGCCAGGGGGAGGTTCTTTGGGCATCCGTCGGGGGGAAGCGCGACAGCGGTCCGGATGGCTGAAGGGGAGCGGCAGGCGCCCGCCGTCAGGCCCCGCCTGCATACCCGCACTGCCGCCACGCCTCGAACACCGCCACCGCGACCGCGTTGCTGAGGTTGAGGCTGCGCTGGCCGGCCCGCATCGGCAGGCGCACGCGCTGCGCCGGCGCGAACGCGGCGCGGATGTCGTCGGGCAAGCCGGCGGTCTCCGAGCCGAACACCAGCCAGTCGCCGGCACGCCAGGCGACCTCGCCGTACGGCCGGCTCGCACGGGTCGTGAACGCATACAGGCGCTCGGCGGCAGGCCGCGCAGCGGCGATGAAATCGCTCCACGACGCATGGCGCCGCACCGGCGCGTACTCGTGGTAGTCGAGCCCGGCGCGCCGCAGCAGCCGGTCGTCCATCGAGAAGCCGAGCGGCTCGACGAGGTGCAGCGTGCAGCCGGTGTTGGCCGCCAGCCGGATGACGTTGCCGGTGTTGGGCGGAATCTCCGGATGGACGAGGACGATGTTGAACATCGGCCGATCAGGCATCGGCCGGCCGCGGCGTGCGTGCGACGACCCACCAGCGCACCCGCGCGGCGCCGGCATCGAGCAGCACGCGGCTGACCTCGGCGGCGGTGGCGCCGGTCGTCATCACGTCGTCGACGACCGCGACGTCGGCGCGTTGCAGTTCGCGTCGGCGTGCCGGCTCGATCGCGAACGCATGGCGCACGTTGGCGGCGCGCCGCTCGCGTGCCAGCGCGAGCTGCGGCGGGCGGTCGTGCAGGCGCAGCAGCAGGTGCGGATCGGTGCGGCAGCCCAGGATGCGTGCGACGCGCCGGCCGAGCTCCCAGGCCTGGTTGTAGCCGCGCTCGCGCAGGCGTTCCTTGCTGAGCGGCACCGGCAACAGCCAGTCCGGCGCCGGATCGTCTTCGACCGCAGCGAGGAGACGTCCCGCAAGCACATCGGCCAGGTCGAGTGCGGCCTGGAACTTGAAGCGTGCGACCAGTCCGTCCCATGGATGCACGTAGTCGACCGCAGCCCTGGCCGCGTCGTGCGGCGGCGGCTCCAGCAGACAGGCGCCGCACACGCGCACACCGTCGGGTACCTCGAGCGCGCACCGCATGCAACGCGGTACTCCCGCGCCGCCATGGCGATCGATGCATGGCGCGCAGACGCGCTGCCGGCCCCAGCCGTGGCAGACAGCGCACAGGCTGGGCAACCGGGGCAAGGTCGGGCGCGGGGACGGCATCGGCACCGGCTCAATATACTGCCCCGCATGAGTTCCGACGATGCGGCCCGCGGGCTGGACGCGGCCGCGGTGGCGGCGACCCTGCGGCGCCTGGGACGTGCGCCCGAGCCGCCATGGCTGCATCAGGAAGTCGCCCGGCGCATGGCCGATCGGCTCGCGATCATCCGGCGCCAGCCCGAGCGCTGGATCGACTGGTGGGGGTTCCTCGGCGCGGGTGCACCCGCGGTCCAGGCGCAGTATCCGAAGGCCGAGCGCTGTGTCGTCGAACCCACGCCGCTCTTGCGCGAACGCAGTGCCGCGTCGACCAAGCGCGCCTGGTGGTCCGCCTTCACGGCGCCGCGCGTCACGGTGCAAGCAGAGGCCGATCCGCTGCCGACCGGGTTGCAGCTCGTCTGGGCCAACATGATGCTGCAGTGGGCCGCCGATCCGCCCGCGCTGTTCGCGCGCTGGCTGTCTGCGCTCGCGGTCGACGGCTTCGTGATGTTCTCGTGCCTCGGACCCGGCACCTTGCGCGAGATGCGCGCGCTGTATGCAAGGCTCGGGTGGCCGACGCCGACGCCGAACTACGTCGACATGCACGACCTCGGCGACATGCTGGTGCACGCCGGCTTCGCCGATCCGGTGATGGATCAGGAGATCTTGACCCTGCGCTGGGACGACGCCGCCGCACTGCTCGCGGACCTGCGCGCCTGGGGCGGCAACACCGCGCCGCAGCGCTGCAGGGGCCTGCGCACGCCGCGTTGGCGTGCGCGCCTCGTCCATGCGCTCGAGGCGCTGCGCGGGCCGGACGGCAAGCTCGCGCTCGGCATCGAGATCGCCTATGGCCATGCGTTCAAGGGCGCGCCGCGGGTCGGTGCCGGACCGACCGAGACGAGCGTGTCGCTCGACGACATGCGCGCGATGGTGAGGGCGGGCCGGGGACCGCATCGGACCGTGAGCTAAAATCCCACGCTGATCCGCGCCGGGCGGCATAGCGGCGCGGGCATCGAGGCGACGAGTGCCTCGCGCCGGTCTGGCGGACGGCGTCCACACGAGAGTCCGGTTCGGCGCAGTTTCAGCAGCATCGCAATGGCAGCAAGCATCGCTCCTTCCTCGAGCCGCGCACAGGCAGCGAGCCCGGTCCGCTTCGGACACGAGCTGGCGTCCGGCAACGGTTCGGTGGACTGGATGCTCAAGCGCAACTGCTCGATGGCGCCGCGCCAGCTGCTGGCGGTCTATCTATCGCTGTGCATCGTCGCGTGCGCGATCGGCGCGGTCTGCTGGTTGGCCGGCGCGCCGTACGTGCTGCCGTTCGCCTGGATCGAACTGCTCGCGGTCGGTGCCGCGTTGCTGATCTACGCACGTCATGCGGGCGACCGCGAGGACATCCATCTCGAGCCCGGCCGGCTCACGGTCGCCTGCGCGTCGGGCAGCCGGATCGACCGCGCCGAATTCGTGCCCGACTGGGTCCGCGTCGAGCCGGCGGGGGACGACGGCTCGCTGATCGAATTGTCCGGCCAGGGCAGGCGCATCGCGGTGGGACGCTACCTGCGCCCCGAACTGCGTTCGGTGCTGGCCGATGAATTGCGCTGGGCGCTGCGCCGCGGGCCGTGTGGAGCCGCGGCCTGAGCCGACCACCATTATTCGAAACCGAAGTGGCAACCATGAAAACGATGCAAGCACGCTGGATCACGCCGACGCGCACCCGGGTCGGCCAGCTCATGCTGGGCCTGGGCGCATTCGTCGCAAGCCAGATGGCGCTGGCGGTCGGCGACCTGCCGGGCGGCCCGGGCGTGAACCAGCTCGACTTGGCGACGCCGGTCACCGAGATCGCCGCCGACCAGCGCTGGCTGCACTACTTCATGCTGGTCATCTGCTCGGTGATCTTCATCGGCGTGTTCGGCGTGATGTTCTATTCGATCTTCAAGCACCGCCGCTCCAAGGGTGCGAAGGCCGCGAACTTCCACGAGAGCACGACCGTCGAGATCGTCTGGACCGTCGTGCCGTTCATCATCGTGATCTGCATGGCGCTGCCGGCCACCAAGGTCGTCGTCGCGATGAAGGACACGAGTGCGTCCGACATCACGATCAAGGCCACCGGCACCCAGTGGAAGTGGGGCTACGACTACCTGAAGGGCGAGGGCGAGGGGATCGGTTTCGTCTCGACGCTGGATCTCGCCCAGCGCGAGGCGTCCGATTCCGGCAAGCCGCCGCCGATGGACGACTACCTGTTGAAGGTCGACAACCCGCTGGTCGTGCCGGTCGACAAGAAGATCCGCATCATCACGACCGCCAACGACGTGATCCACGCCTGGATGGTGCCGGCCTTCGGCGTGAAGCAGGACGCGATCCCCGGCTTCGTGCGCGACACCTGGTTCCGCGCGACCCAGCCCGGCGACTACTACGGCCAGTGCGCCGAGCTCTGCGGCAAGGAGCACGCCTACATGCCGATCCACGTGAAGGTGCTGGCAGCGGCCGACTACACGAAGTGGGTCGACGGCAAGAAGAAGGAAATGATGGCCGCGGCGGACGACCCGAACAAGGTCTGGACGTTGCCCGACCTGATCGCACGCGGCGAGAAGGTCTACGCCGCCAACTGCGCTGCCTGCCACCAGCCCAACGGCAAGGGCGGCGGTCCGGTCAAGCCGCTGGATGGCTCTCAGGTGGTGCTGGCGGCCGACAAGTCGCAGCAGATCCACACCGTGCTCGACGGTCGCGTCAATCTCGGCATGCCGTCGTGGAAGCAGCTCTCCGACACCGAGCTCGCCGCGGTCATCACCTACACGAAGAACAACTGGTCGAACAAGACCGGGCAGATCGTGCAGCCGACCGAAGTGGCCGCGCTGCGCAAGTGAGCCGCAGCGTCACGAACGGAATTTGAATCGACAGGATTGGGAACGTCATGAGCGCAGTCATCACCCCGGGCGGCCACGCCCACGATCACGGCCACGACCATCACGACGATCACGCGCACCACGCCCCGCACGGCTGGAAGCGCTGGGTCTATGCGACGAACCACAAGGACATCGGCACGATGTACCTGCTGTTCTCGTTCACGATGCTGATGGTCGGCGGCACGCTGGCAATGCTGATCCGCCTCGAGCTGTTCGAGCCGGGGCTGCAGTTCTTCAATCCGCAGCTCTTCAACCAGTTCACCACGATGCACGGGCTCATCATGGTGTTCGGCGCGATCATGCCGGCCTTCGTCGGCTTCGCGAACTGGATGATCCCGTTGCAGATCGGCGCGCCGGACATGGCGTTCGCGCGCATGAACAACCTGAGCTTCTGGCTGCTGATCCCGGCGGCGTTGATGCTCGTCGGTTCGTTCTTCATGCCGGGCGGCGCGCCGGCGGCCGGCTGGACGCTCTATGCGCCGCTGACCTTGCAGATGGGCCCGTCGATGGACGCCGGCATCTTCGCGGTGCACATCATGGGCGCGTCGTCGATCATGGGCTCGATCAACATCATCGTCACGGTGCTGAACATGCGCGCGCCGGGCATGACCTTGATGAAGATGCCGCTGTTCTGCTGGACGTGGCTGATCACCGCCTACCTGCTGATCGCCGTGATGCCGGTGCTCGCCGGCGCGATCACGATGACGCTGACCGACCGCCACTTCGGCACGCACTTCTTCAACCCGGCCGGCGGCGGCGACCCGGTGATGTACCAGCACATCTTCTGGTTCTTCGGCCACCCCGAGGTCTACATCATGATCCTGCCGGCGTTCGGGATCGTGAGTGCCATCATCCCGGCGTTCGCGCGCAAGCGCCTGTTCGGCTACACGTCGATGGTGTATGCGACGGCCTCGATCGCGATCCTGTCGTTCATCGTCTGGGCGCACCACATGTTCACGACCGGCATGCCGGTCACCGGCCAGCTGTTCTTCATGTACGCGACGATGCTGATCGCGGTGCCGACCGGCGTGAAGATCTTCAACTGGATCGCGACGATGTGGCGCGGCTCGATGACCTTCGAGACGCCGATGCTGTTCGCGGTCGGCTTCCTGTTCGTGTTCACGATGGGCGGCTTCACCGGCCTCATCCTGGCGATGGCGCCGATCGACATCCAGCTGCAGGACACCTACTACGTCGTCGCGCACTTCCACTACGTGCTCGTCGCCGGCTCGCTGTATGCGCTGTTCGCCGGCGTCTACTACTGGGGCCCGAAGTGGACCGGCGTGATGTACAACGAGACGCGCGGCAAGATCCACTTCTGGTGGTCGCTGATCTCGTTCAACGTCGCGTTCTTCCCGATGCACTTCCTGGGCCTGGCCGGCATGCCGCGTCGCTATGCCGACTACCCGATGCAGTTCGCCGACTTCAACATGGTCGCATCGATCGGCGCCTTCTTCTTCGGCTTCGCGCAGATCTATTTCTTCCTGTTCGTCGTCGTGCCGATGCTGCGCGGCAAGGGCGAACGCGCGCCGCAGCGGCCGTGGGACGGCTCCGAAGGCCTCGAGTGGGAAGTGCCGTCGCCGGCACCGTTCCACACCTTCGAGAACCCGCCGAAGCTGAACGCCGCGGCCACCCACGTGATCGGCTGACGTGCGCGCCGCAATGACGCCCGAGCAGAAGAAGAGCAACGTCCGCCTGGGGCTGATCCTGGCGTCGGTGGCGATTGCGCTCTTCGTCGGGTTCATCGTGAAGAGCGCGATCTACGGCATCTGAGCGATCCTGCCTTGACCACCGATCCGAAGCCCGAGGACGTCGGCCTGCGCCGCGACAACCGGGGCATGCTGGCCAAGCTCGCGGTCGTCGCCGGGCTGATGTTCTGCTTCGGCTATGCGCTGGTGCCGGTCTACAGGACGATCTGCACCGCGCTCGGCATCAATGTGCTGTCGCTGTCCGAGCTCGACGAATCCGGCACCTCGCGCACGCTCGAGGCCAACACGCAGGTCGACACGAGCCGCACGATCTCGGTCGAGTTCGACGCCAACGCGCGCGGCGTCTGGGCCTTCACGCCGGAGAAGCATTCGGTGCAGGTGCATCCCGGCGAGCTCACGACGGTGATGTACGACTTCACCAACATCCAGCAGCGGACGATGGCGGCTCAGGCGATCCCGAGCTACGCGCCGATGCAGGCGATGCCGTACTTCAAGAAGGTCGAGTGCTTCTGCTTCCGCGAATACACGATGAAGCCGGGCGAGAGCAAGCGCTGGCCGGTCGTCTTCGTGATCGACCCGAAGCTGCCGAAGGACGTCAAGACGATCACGTTGTCGTATACCTTCTTCGAAGTGCCGGGCAAGGGCACGCCGGACGCGGCTGCCGCACAGGCGCCGGAAGCGGCGACCAAGGAGCCGCGCTCGTGAACGCCCCCCGACAGGCGCCCGGGCAGGACCTGCGCGATGCGGTGCGCCGCAAGGGCTCGTTCCTGCAGACGATGCGCGCGGTCGCGTGGTCGTTCTTCGGCGTGCGCAAGTCGAGCGACTACGAGAAGGACGTCGGCCGGCTCAACCCGCTGCACGTCGTGATCGCCGGCGTGATCGGCGCGGCGCTGTTCGTGCTGGTGCTGGTGCTGGTCGTCAACTGGGTGCTCGCGAGCGGCGTCGCGAAGTGACGGCTACGAAAGATCGAACGCAATACCGGGAATCCTAGGAGAACAACCGATGTCGGCTGCGACCACCACCCACGGCAAGGCGCCGTACTACTTCGTCCCGGCGCCGTCGCGCCATCCGGCGCTGACGGCGACCGGCCTGCTCTTCGTGATCTTCGGCGCCTCGCAGTGGGTCAACGACCACCAGTGGGGCGCCTGGGTGCTGCTGTTCGGCTTCGTGCTGTGGGGCTTCGTGCTGCAGCAGTGGTTCCGCCAGGCGATCCGCGAGAGCGAGGGCGGCCTCTACGGCGACCGCATCGACACCTCGTTCCGCTGGAGCATGAGCTGGTTCATCTTCTCGGAGGTGATGTTCTTCGGCGCGTTCTTCGGCGCGCTCTACTGGACCCGGCTGCACGCGCTGCCCAGCCTCGGCAACCTCGAGAACGCCGTCCTCTGGCCCGACTTCAAGGCGGTGTGGCCCAGCGCCGGCGCCGGCTACACCGGCTCGCCGGCCAACATCGTCGAGCCGTTCGAGACGATGAAGCCGTGGCCGATCCCGACGATCAACACCGCGCTGCTGCTGACCTCCGGCGTCACGCTGACGATCGCGCACCATGCGCTGATCGCGAACCACCGCGCGCGCGCGATCTTCTTCATGTGGATCACCGTGCTGCTCGGCATCTCGTTCCTCGGCTGCCAGATCTACGAATACCACGAGGCCTACACCGAGCTGAACCTGAAGCTCAGCTCCGGCGCCTACGGCTCTACGTTCTTCATGCTGACCGGCTTCCACGGCTTCCACGTGTTCGTCGGCATGCTGATGCTGACCTTCATCACGATCCGGCTGATGAAGGGCCACTTCACGCCCGAGCGGCACTTCGGCTTCGAAGGCGCGGCCTGGTACTGGCACTTCGTGGACGTGGTCTGGCTCGGCCTCTACGTCGTCGTCTACTGGGCCTGACGGTTCCCGTGCTGCCGGCCGGCATGGGCCGGCGGCAGCGTCCCGTCAGCGGCCTAGCGGTATGCCGGTGGGCTTGATCCAGCCCATCCGCCAGCTGACGAGGATGCAGACGAACAGCAGCACCGACAGTGCGACGCGCACCGCGAGCGCACGCATCATGTTCTGGCCCTTCGACTTGCCGTCTCTGCCGTCGCGCAGCATGAACAGCCCGGCCAGTCCGAGCGCGCCGAGGATGCCGACGAAGGCGAGCGCAAAGAGGTACTTCATCCGCGCCGATTATCGGCGCGTGCCGCGGCCATGGTCTTGACGCCGTCGCGCCGGCGCGGGCTTGCGATCCTTGCGGCCACCGTGGTCGGCGTCGCGCTGACCGCGCGGCTCGGCGTCTGGCAGCTGCACCGGGCGGCCGAGAAGGAGGCGCTCGAAGCGACGCGCGAATCGCGCGGCCGCCTGCCGGCGCTGACCGAGCGCGACCTGGCGCGCGACGAAACGGAAGTCGCCGATCAGGCCTATCGCCGCATCCGGCTGCACGGGCGCTGGCTCGCGGACCACACGATCTACCTCGACAACCGCCAGATGGACGGCCACCCGGGCTTCTATGTCGTGACGCCGCTGCTGCTGACGGCGCGCGGTGATGCCGTCGTCGTGCAGCGCGGCTGGATACCGCGCAATTCGGTCGACCGCACCGTGCTGGCGCCGGTGCAAACGCCGACCGGAGACGTCGACGTCGAAGGCATCGTCGCCCCGCCGCCTACTCGGCTGTTCGAGTTCGCCCACGAAACCGAAGGCACGATCCGGCAGAATCTCGACCTCGCCGCCTTTGCGGTGGAATCCGGTGTCGCGCTGCGGCCGCTGTCGGTGCAGCAGAGCGACGGCGCCGCCACCGCCGGCGACGGCTTGCAGCGACGCTGGCCGCGTCCGGCGGTCGACGTGCAGCGCAACTACGGCTACGCCTTCCAGTGGTTCGCGATGGCCGCCTTGATGACGGGTCTTTATGTCTGGTTCCAACTCGTCCGCCCACGCCTCCGCCGCGGCGCGTGACGCGGCCGCACCGCTGGTGCTTGCGGTGCATTCGATGCCGACGCCGGCCGAACTCGGCGACGCGGCGGATCGCCGCACCTCGCGCGGGCGGTGGATGATGCTGCTCGTGCTGCTGACCTGCGCCGCGCCGGTGGTGGCGTCGTATTTCACCTACTACGTGCTGCGTCCGAGCGGCCGCACCAACTACAGCGAGCTGATCCAGCCGATGCGTCCGATCCCGGCCGACCTGCCGCTCGCCGATCTGCAAGGCCGGCCGGTGCCGGCCGGCACGTTGAAGGGCCAGTGGTTGCTCGTCGTTGTCGCCGGCGGCGCCTGCGACCCTGCCTGCGAGAAGCAGCTCTGGCTGCAGCGCCAGTTGCGCGAGACGCTGGGTGCCGAGAAGGATCGCGTCGACAAGGTCTGGTTGATCGACGACGCCGCCGTTCCCCGTGCCGAAACGCTGGCGGCGATCTCGGCCGGCATGCCGACGACCGTGCTGCGCGTCCCGCGCGCGGCACTCGCCGGTTGGCTGACGCCCGGCCGCGACGGCGCGATCGAAGGGCACATGGCGATCGTCGACCCGATGGGCAACTGGATGATGCGCGTGCCGGCGAATCCCGAGCCGGGCAAGCTGAAGCGCGACGTCGACCGGCTGCTGCGGGCTTCGGCGTCGTGGGACACGCCGGGGCGCTGATGGCTGTGCCGCCGTCCTACGACTACGCGCCGGTTGCCGCGATCATGGCGGCCGGGGCGTTGCTCGCACTCGTGCCCCTGGCGTGGGCGTGGCGCGGCTGGCGCGGCAGCACGCCGGCCGAGCGGCTGCGTGCGCTGACCGTCGTCGCGCTGTTCCTGACCTTCGATCTCGTGCTGTTCGGCGCCTTCACGCGCCTGACCGATTCCGGCCTCGGTTGCCCCGACTGGCCCGGCTGCTACGGCAACGCCAGCCCGCTCGGCGCGCACGCCGACATCCACGCCGCCCAGGCCTTGATGCCGCAAGGCCCGGTGACGCACGTGAAGGCCTGGATCGAGATGATTCATCGCTACCTCGCGACGACGGTCGGTGCGCTGATCGTCGTGTTGGCCGTCGCGAGCTGGGCGATCGCGCGACGCGGCCGGGCGGCGATCTCGCCGTGGTGGGCGACCGCGACGCTGGTCTGGGTCTGCCTCCAGGGCGCCTTCGGCGCATGGACCGTGACGATGAAGCTCTACCCGGCGATCGTCACCGCGCACTTGCTCGGCGGGCTGGGCCTCGTCGCGCTGCTGGCGGTGCAGGCCGAGCGCTATCGGCCGCGGCCGGTCGTGCTGTCGCGCGGGCTGCGTGCCGCGGTCGTCGGCGTGGCGGTGCTGGCGCTCGCCCAGATCGCGCTCGGCGGCTGGGTCAGCACGAACTATGCAGTGCTGGCGTGCACCGAGTTCCCGGCCTGCCAGGGCTCGTGGTGGCCGCCGATGGACTTCGAGGCCGGCTTCACGCTGCTGCGGCCGCTCGGTCTATCGGCCGACGGCAAGTTCCTGCCGTTCGCGGCGCTGACCGCGATCCACGTCGCGCATCGCCTGCTCGCCGGCGTCGTGCTGGCGGCGCTCCTGCTGCTCGCGTGGCGGCTGCATGCGCAGCCGGCGCTGCGGCCATGGGCCCGCGGTCTCGTCGCGATCGCCCTGTGGCAGTTGGCCAGCGGCCTCGGCAACGTGTTGCTCGGCTGGCCGTTGATCGCGGCCGTGGCGCATACCGGCGGTGCCGCGGCGCTGATGCTGCTGCTGGCGACATGGCTCGCGCGCGTCCATGCGTCGGCGCAAGGCATGCCGGTGTCGGCGGGACTGGCATCGGCCACGGGCAGCGGTCGCCTTGGGGCGGCTTCGTAAAATGGCCCGCCCGCTTTCCGCCATGACCCAGAGCCTTGCCCAGCCGATCGCGACGACGCTGCCGTCGCGTGCGCGCCAGTACTACGCGCTGACCAAGCCGCGCGTCGTGCAGCTCATCGTCTTCTGCGCGGCGATCGGCATGCTGCTCGCCGTGCCCGGGCTGCCCGACTGGCGCCGGGCGCTGGCGGCCGTGGCCGGCATCTGGCTGGTGGCTGCGGCCGCGGCGGCGTTCAACTGCCTGGTCGAGCAGCACATCGACGCGCGCATGGCGCGCACCGCCTGGCGGCCGACCGCGCGCGGCCAGCTCGGCAGCGCGCAGGCGCTCGTGTTCTCGGCTGTGCTCTGCGCGGCGGGCAGCGCGCTGCTCTACGTCGCCGTGAACCCGCTGACGATGTGGCTGACCTTCGCCACCTTCGTCGGCTATGCCGTCATCTACACGGTGATCCTCAAGCCGCTGACGCCGCAGAACATCGTGATCGGCGGCGCGTCCGGCGCGATGCCGCCGGTGCTCGGCTGGGCGGCGATGCGCGGCGAGGTCGGCCCGGAGGCGCTGATCATGTGCCTCATCATCTTCCTCTGGACGCCGCCGCACTTCTGGGCACTCGCGCTCTACCGCGCCGAGGACTATCGCAAGTCCGGGCTGCCGATGCTGCCGGTCACGCACGGCTCGGAGTTCACGCGGCTGCATGTGCTGCTCTACACGCTGGTGCTGTTCGCCGGCGCGCTGCTGCCGTTCGTCTCGGGGATGAGCGGTCCGCTCTACCTGGTCGCCGCCGTCGTGCTCGGCGCGGTATTCGTCGGCTATGGCTGGCGCCTCTGGCGCAACTACTCCGACGTGCTGGCGCGCCGGACCTTCCGCTACTCGATCCTGTACCTGTCGCTGCTGTTCGCGGCGCTGCTGCTCGATCACTACCTGAATCCGCTGCTGTGAAGCGTCTCCTCGTTCCGCTGCTGGCCGCCGCCACGCTGTCGTTGTCGGCCTGTGACCGCCTCGGCCTGTCGTCATCGGCCAAGCCGGCCTTCAACGGCGTCGACGTGACCGGATCCGACTTCGGCCGCAACCTCGCGCTGACCGACCAGAACGGCCAGCCGCGCACGCTCGCCGATTTCAAGGGCAAGGTCGTCGTGCTGTTCTTCGGCTACACGCAATGCCCCGACGTCTGTCCGACGACGATGGCCGAGCTCGCCCAGGTCAAGAAATCCATGGGCAAGGACGGCGACAAGGTGCAGGGCGTGTTCGTCACGGTCGACCCCGAGCGCGACACCGCCGAGGTGCTGAAGGCCTACATGGGCAGCTTCGATCCGACCTTCGTCGCGCTGCGCGGCAACGCCGAGCAGACGGCGGCGGCCGCGAAGGAGTTCAAGGTCTACTACGCGAAGGTGCCTGGCAAGGCCGAGGGCAGCTACACGATGGATCACACCGCCGGGTCGTACGTGCTCGACACGACGGGGCGGTTGCGGCTCTTCGAGCGCTACGGCGGGCCGCCGGAGCAGCTCGCCGCGGACCTGAAGGCGATGATGTAGCCTCAATGGAAAACGGCCCTGAAGGGCCGTTCTCGTTCTCGAAGATACCGCTGGCGTCAGGCGACGGCCTGCGGCGCGAGTGCCTTGCGCATCTTCTTCATCGCCGCAACCTCGATCTGGCGGATCCGCTCGGCGCTGACGCCGTATTCGCTCGCCAGGTCGTGCAGGGTCATGCCGCCCGAGCTGTCGTCGTTGACCTTCAGCCAGCGCTCCTCGACGATCCGGCGGCTCCGGTCATCCAGGGCATCAAGAGCGAGCGCGATGCCGTCGCCGGCCAGCCAGTCGCGGTTGCGGGCTTCGAGCACGCGCGTCGGCTCGGTCGATTCGTCGGCCAGGTAGGCGATCGGCGCATAGCTCGTCTCGCCGTCGTCGGTCTGCGGCTCGAGTGCGACGTCGCCGCCGGACAGCCGCGTTTCCATCTCCAGCACTTCGTCGCGCTTCACGTTGAGCGTGCGCGCCAGGGTGTCGACCTCGTGCTGCGTCAGGGTCGTGCGGTGCGTGTCGGCGTTGTCGGCATCGTCCTTCAGGCTCTGCTTCATCGAGCGCAGGTTGAAGAACAGCTTGCGCTGAGCCTTGGTCGTCGCCACCTTCACCATGCGCCAGTTCTTCAGGATGTACTCGTGGATCTCGGCCTTGATCCAGTGCATCGCATAGCTGACCAGGCGTACGCCCTGATCCGGGTCGAAGCGCTTGACGGCCTTCATCAGGCCGACGTTGCCTTCCTGGATCAGGTCGCCGTGAGGCAGGCCGTAGCCGAGGTACTTGCGCGAGATCGAGACGACCAGGCGCAGGTGCGACAGCACCAGCTTGCCGGCGGCCTCGATGTCGCCGGTGGCGCGCAGGCGCTTGGCGTAGGCGACTTCTTCGTCGTGGGTGAGCAGCGGGACTCGGTTGACCGCGGAAATGTAGGCGTCCAGGTTGCCGATGGACGGCACCAGCGCCCACGGGTCGCGGATGGTCAAAGCATGGGCAGTGTTCATGGAAGCATCAGACACGTTTTGGCCCTTTCGGTTCCGCACATATTAGCACTCGACGATCGAGAGTGCTGATAGCTCGGCACGATCGCCGTGATGGATTCGATCGCGCCGCCGGGCGGGGGTTCGCACCGTCCGTCGGCCGCTGCTGCAGCCTGTCGCAACGCGGTTTCGGCGGCTGCCGGTGATCGCTACAGTGTTCTACATCACTAACACACCTCGGAACGAGACCATGCACGTCTGGAACGACTCGGCGCCGATCTACCGGCAGCTCGCCGACCAGCTCACCGATCAGCTGCTGGCCGGCGACCCGCCCGAAGGCGAGGCGATGCCGTCGGTGCGCACGCTCGCCAGCCGCTACCTGCTGAACCCGCTGACCGTCGGGCGGGCGCTGCAGATCCTCGTCGACGATGGCCTCGTCGAAAGCCGCCGCGGCGTCGGCATGTACGTCCAGACAGGCGCCCGCGAGCGCTTGCGAGACACTGAACGTGAGCGATTCCTCACTCACGAATGGCCGCAAATCGTCGCCCGGCTGCGCCAGCTCGGCATCGAACCGCACGAACTGAAGTGGGAGCAATGATGGACGCGACGAGTTCCAACCTGATCGAAGCCCGCGGCGTCAGCGTCCGCTACGGCCAGAAACTGGCGGTCGACGACGTCGGCTTCACGGTGGCGCCTGGCCGGGTCATCGGCTTGCTGGGGCACAACGGCGCCGGCAAGACGTCCTTGATGAAAGCGATGGTCGGGCTGCTGCCGTTCAGCGGCTCGCTGGCGATCCTTGGACTGGATCCCCGGAAAGACCGGGTCAAACTCCTCGAGTCGGTCTGCTACATCCCCGACGTCGCGATCCTCCCGCGCTGGGCGCGCGTCGACGAGCTGATCACGTTGATGCAGGGCCTGCATCCGCGCTTCTCGGCCGATCGCGCGCGCACCTTGCTGCGCCGCACCAGCATCCAGCGGCGCGCGAAGGTGAAGTCGCTGTCCAAGGGCATGGTCGTGCAGCTGCATCTGGCACTCATCGCCGCGATCGACGCCCGCGTGATGATCCTCGACGAGCCGACGCTCGGCCTCGACATCCTGTCGCGCAAGGCGTTCTACGAGATGCTGATCGACGAATGGTGCGACGGCGAGCGCAGCGTCGTGATCTCGACGCACCAGGTCGAGGAGATCCAGCCGCTGCTCAGCGACGTGATGATGCTCAACGAAGGTCGCGTCGTGTTGAGCACCAGCCTCGTCGACATCGACCGGCGCTTCGTCGGCCTGAGCCACGATCCGGAGGCCGCCGAATCCATCGCCGCCGCGCATCCGCTGCTGCGCTTCCGGCAGCAGGGCCAGGCCGCAGCGCTGTTCGACGGCGCGCCGCCGGCAGAGGTCGCCGCGCTCGGCCGGCGCTTCCAGCCGAGCCTCGCCGACCTGTTCGTCGCGCTGACGCGCGCGCCCGAAATGAACCGTACGCAGGCCTGATCGCCCGCCGCCGCAAGGAGAGACCGCCATGTCCGAACGTTTCAAGACGCTGTTGCAGCGTGAATGGATCCAGCACCACCGCGGCTGGCTTGTCGTCACGACGCTGCCTCCGCTGATCGCGCTGGTGCTGCTGCTGATGCCATTCTCGACCGTCGACGTCGGTCCGATGCCGGCACTCGGCGTGTTCCTGTTCGCCACCGTGGCGGTGACGACCGTGGTCGTCGGCATCGCCGGGGCCGCCGCGGTGTTCCTCGCGCCCGGTGTCGCGCGCCGCGACTACCAGGACCGCTCGATCGAGTTCTGGCTGTCGCTGCCGACCGGTCACGGCGCGAGCATTGCCGCAACGCTGTTGATGCACCTGCTGTTCGTGCCGCTGCTGGCATTGGCGATCGGCGCCATCGCGAGCCAGGTGATCGCGCTGGTGGTGGTCGCGCGCGTGTTCGGGGCGTCGAGCTGGGCCCATTTGCCTTGGAACTCGCTCTTCATGGCCGACCTCGCCGGGTTGGCGCGCGCCGCCCTCGGGATCGTGCTGGCGACTTTCTGGGTGTCGCCGATCGTGTTGGCGCTGATGGCCGCGTCGGCCTGGCTGCAGCGTTGGGGCGTGGCGGTGCTCGCGCTGACCGTCTCGGTCGGCCACGGGCTGCTGAGGTGGCTGTACGGCATCACGATCATCGACGACGTGCTGCAGGGGCTCGTCAAGAACGCCGGCCGAGCGCTGATTCACCACGTCGACAACCGCAGCGGCCCTGTCGACGACGCCGAGGTGCTGAGCTGGATCGTCGGCATCCCGAACTGGCTGTTCCACGACGGCCTGGCCGCGATCGGCGACCTGTTCCGGCCGCTTGCCATCGTTGCGCTGGCGATCAGCGCCGGCTGTTTCGCGTTGCTGGTGCTGCGCCGCCGGCGCAGCGGCTGAAGTGAAGCCAGCTAGCCGTAGCGCGTCTCGATGCGCTCGAGCAGCGTGTCGAGCACGGTCAACAGCTCGGCGACGCTGACCGGCTTGGTCAGGTAGTGCGATGCGCCGGCCTCGAACGCCGCCTCGATCTGCTGCACGAGCGCATCCGCCGAGACGACGACGACGGGAATCGTCGCGGTGCCCGGATCCTGCTTGAAGTGGTGCAGCAGCTCCAGCCCGCCGATGTCGGGCAAGTGCATGTCGAGCAGGATCAGGTCCGGACGATGGGCGCGGATCGCCGCCAGGCTGTCCAGCCCCGTCACCGACACCTGCATCTCGACTTGCGGCCGCTGCGCGAGGATGCCGCGCATCACCTCGACGTTGGTCTCGTTGTCCTCGACGTAGTGCACGATGCGCCGGTGATAGGCCGCCGGCTCGGGCGCCAGCGCATCGAACGCCGAGCGCACCGTGTCGGGGTCGAGCGCGCGCGGCAGCGCCAGCACGAACGACGAGCCCTGGCCCGCCACGCTGCGCACCCACAGCGATCCGCCCATCAGCTCCGCCAGCCGCTGGCTGATCACGAGGCCGATCCCGGTGCCTTCCTGCGTCGTGCGCTCCCGGCCGAGCCGGTTGAACGGCTGGAACAGATTGGCCATCTGCTCGGCCGTCATGCCGAGCCCGGTGTCGGTCACGGTGATCTCGGACATCTCCGGATCGCTGGACCGCGAGCTGACATGGATGCGCCCGCCGTCGACGTTGTACTTGACCGCGTTCGTCAGCAGGTTGGTCAGGATCTGCTTGACGCGGGTCGCATCGCCCAGCACCGACAGCGACCCCGGCGCCAGCTCCTGCGTGATCGTGATGCCGCGCTTGCCGGCGTCGGCCTGCACCATCGCCAGGCAGGCGTCGGCGAGGTCGGCGACGTCCAGCGTCTCGGTGTGCAGCCGCAGGTTGCCCGACTCGATGCGCGACAGGTCGAGCACGTCGTTGATCATCTCGAGCAGGTGCCAGCCGGCCTGCTGGATCTGGCTGACCCACATGCGCTGCGGCTCGGCCAGCGGATCGCGCTGGTCGAGCTCGAGGAGCTGCGCGAAGCCGAGCATCGCATTCAGCGGCGTGCGCAGCTCGTGGCTCATGCGCGACAGGAATTCGCTCTTCGCACGGCTCGACGATTCGGCCAGCTCGCGCGCCCGTTCCGCATCCTGCAGGCGCAGGTGCTCGGTGATGTCCTCGACCACGCCGACGATGCGCTGCGGCTGGCCGCTCGCGTCGCGCAGCAGCGAGACGGTGGCGCGTACCCAGACCATCGCACCCGCCTTCGAGACGTAGCGCTTGTGGCGCCGGTACATCGGGATCTCGCCGCGCACCAGGCGCTCGTTCAGCGCGGCGTCCTCGGCGACGTCGTCCGGATGCGTGTAGTCGGCCGGCGTCAGCCGCATCAGCTCCGTCTCGGCGTAGCCGATCAGTTCGCACAGGCTCGGATTGGTCTGGATCAACCGGCCCTGCAGGTCGGTGTAGAGCATGCCGATCGGCACGTTGTCGATGATGCTGCGGAAGCGCTGCTCGCTGTCGCGCAGTGCGGCCTCGGCGGCGCTGCGCTCGCGCATCTCGCTTTCGAGCGCCCCGGTGCGTTCGCGCACCGCCGACTCGATGCGTCGCGTCCGTCCGGTGACGGTGAGCAGGAACGCGCCGAGCGCCGCCGCCGACAGCAGCCCGACGAGCGCGAACAGTCTGACATCGGCATTCGACGATCCGGGAATCGCGTCCGCAGCGGCCCAGGTGCGCAGCTCCCACTGCCGGCCGGCGTAGTCGAGCGGCCGCCGGTCGACGAAGTCGCCGCTCCGAGGCGCGCAACCGGCCCGCGACCCGGCGATCGGCGCCGGCGGGTTCACCGTCCGGTCGAGCAGACAGATGGAGAGATACGGCGGCAGGTCGGGCGCCACCGAGGCCAGCAGCGTGCCCACGCGCGTCCCGACGAATACGAGGCCGCGCACCGTTCGGGCGTCGTGCGCCGCGGCATCGGCGGCATACACCGGTTGCAGCACGACCATGTCGTCCCTTTCGGCCGTCGCCCCCGGCCGGAACGCCATGCTGGCGGTCGGCTGGCCGGTCTCGACGGCGCGTCGGACGGCATCGCGCCCCTGCGGCAACGACGTCACATCCAGGCCGAGCATGGCCTGCACGCGGTCGAACGGTTCGACCGCGCGCACGACGAACGCCTCGGCCGGGTCGTTCGGCGCTGCACCGTCCGCTGCATGCAGATGAAAGCCCTCCAGGCCTTCGGCCCGGGCGCGTTCCTCGAACGCCGCCGCGTTCGCGGGCGCGACCTTGTCGATCCAGCCGAGTGCGCGCAGCCGGCCGTCGGCCAGCCAGTCGCGCGTCGCTTCGCGCCAGGGGCCGCGCCGGATGTCCGGATCGGCCAGCGCGACGCTGCGCATCGCCGCGAGCGCAGCCAGCGGCTCGCGCAGCCGCGCGTCGAGCAGCAGCGATGCCGTCGTGGCGTCACGGTCGAACGTGCTGCGCAGGCGCTCGTTGCTCCAGCGCAGGACCTGGGTGACGCCGATGGCCAGCATCAGCGTCGCGATGGCAAGCGTCGCACCGACGCTCCAGCGCCGCGGCGCCCAGAATTCGCGCGGCTGTCCGAACAGGCACAGCACGATGGGCGTCGCGATCAGCACGCCCAGCAGGTCGCCGGTCCACCAGGTCAGCCAGTTGTAGGCGAGCGTGGGCGGCTGCATGCGGCCGGCCAGCCAGAGCGCCGTCGTCGACCAGCTGCAGTTCACCAGGCACGACAGCGCCCCGACGACCAGGAACGCGACGACGTCGCGCGGCTCGGCGAGCGTCAGCGGCATGCGCGCCACGCGTCGCATCAGCAGCGCGCCTGCACCGGCCTGCGCGACGGCGCCGATGGCGAGCACGGCGCCGAGGAAGAGCGCCATCGCCGGATGCGCCGCCAGCGACGGGCCGGAGAGCGTGTTGACGCCGAACGCACCGAGCGCAACGCCGACGAGCATCCAGCGGCCTTCGATCAGCACCGCCGCCAGCGCGACGCCGGCCGCAGGATAGAGCGCAGCGACATAGCCGGGCGGTATCGCCAGGCGCAGCGCCGCCGCCCCGAGCAGGCCGTAGGCCAATGCGGTGGCGAGCAGCGCGACGAGCCGTCGCGCGGCGGGCGCGGAGAGGTTGGAGGAGGGCACGGGCGAGCGGGCGGGCAAGGCGACCAGCTTAAGGCCGCGGGCACCGCGTGTGTGGCGGTCGGCGCGCGCGCGTGGGCGGCCGGTCACCATGGTGTTGCCGGGTGGCTGCGTCCGGCACCACGGATGCGTCGCCCGTCACACGTTGAACAGGAAGTTCATCACGTCGCCGTCCTTGACGACGTACTCCTTGCCTTCGGCGCGCATCCGGCCGGCATCCTTGGCGCCTTGCTCGCCCTTGTGCGCGACATAGTCGTCGAACGCGATCGTCTGGGCGCGGATGAAGCCGCGCTCGAAGTCGGTGTGGATCACGCCGGCGGCCTGCGGCGCGGTGTCGCCGATGTGGATCGTCCAGGCGCGCACTTCCTTCTGCCCGGCGGTGAAGTACGTCTGCAGGCCGAGGAGCTGGAACGCGGCGCGGATCAGCCGGTTCAGGCCCGGCTCGCTCTGACCCATCTCCTCGAGGAACATCAGCCGGTCCGCGTCGTCCATGTCGGCGAGCTCGGCCTCGGTCTTCGCGCAGATCGCGACGACCGGCGCCTTCTGACCCTGCGCATAGGCGCGCAGCTTGTCGAGGTGCGGGTTGTTCTCGAAGCCGTTCTCGTCGACGTTGCCGACGAACATCGCCGGCTTGGCGGTGATGAGGCACAGCGGCTTCAGCACCGCCCGCTCTTCCTTGCTGAACGCGATGCTGCGCACCGGCCTGGCCTCGTTCAGCACCGCCTGGCACTTGTTGAGCACGTCGACGAGGCGCTGCGCCTCCTTGTCGTTGCCGGCCTTGGCGACCTTGACGTAGCGCGCCAGGCTCTTCTCGACGGTCGCGAGGTCGGCGAGGCAGAGCTCGGTCTGGATCACCTCGATGTCGGCCACCGGATCGACCTTGCCGGCGACGTGGATCACGTTCTCGTCGTCGAAGCAGCGCACCACGTTGACGATCGCGTCGGTCTCGCGGATGTGCGCGAGGAACTGGTTGCCCAGTCCTTCGCCCTTGGACGCGCCGGCGACGAGGCCTGCGATGTCGACGAACTCGACGATCGCCGGCACGATGCGCTCGGGCGCGACGATCTCGGCGAGCTTCGCGAGGCGCGCATCCGGCAGCTCGACGATGCCGACGTTGGGCTCGATCGTGCAGAACGGATAGTTCTCGGCCGCGATGCCGGCTTTGGTCAGCGCGTTGAAGAGCGTGGACTTGCCGACGTTGGGCAGGCCGACGATGCCGCACTTCAGGCTCATGGAACAGCTTTCTCTGGCAGGAAAAGCGCGAATTTTAGTGGGCCTACACTTCGATCCGGACCGATGCGGCACCAGCCGACGAGGACATCGCCATGACCGACCCGCTCACCCTGACCCCGCATATCAAGGATCTCGGCGGCGGCTTCCTGGTGCGGCGCTCGCTGCCATCGGCGCAGCGCCAGGCGATCGGGCCGTTCCTGTTCTTCGATCACTTCGGCCCGATCGTCGCGCAGCCCGACGACAACCACGACGTGCGGCCGCACCCGCACATCGGCCTCGCCACGGTCACCTATCTGTTCGAGGGCGCGATGATGCATCGCGACTCCACCGGCGTCGTGCAGCGCATCGAACCTGGCGCGATCAACTGGATGACCGCCGGGCGCGGCATCGTGCATTCCGAGCGCACGCCCGACGACCTGCGCGGCACGACGCATCGCAGCCACGGGCTGCAGCTCTGGTGCGCGCTGCCGGCCGAGCGCGAAGCGGATGCCCCGCGCTTCCAGCACATCGCCGCCGAGGACATCCCGGAGGCGACGCTCGGCGGCGCGAGCGTGCGGGTGCTGGTCGGCGCGGCCTACGGGCTGCGCTCGCCGGTCGCGACGCTGTCGCCGACCCTCTACGTCGACATCCGGCTCGCGCCCGGCGCCTCGATCGAGCTGCCCGACGCGGCGGCCGAACGAGCGCTCTACGGCATCGACCATGGCTGCACGCTCGATGGCCGGCAGGTCGAGCCTTGCACGATGCGCCTGCTCGAACCCGGCACGACGCCGCGTCTGGAGGCGCGCGACGGCGCGCGCGTCGTGATGATCGGCGGCGCACCGCTCGGCCACCGCTACATGCTGTGGAACTTCGTCGCGAGCCGCAAGGAGCTGATCGAGCAGGCCGAGGACGACTGGGATGCCTACGCGGCTGCGGTGACCTCGGGTTCGGACGCCGGCGGCGGTCCTTTCGGTCGCGTCCCGGGCGACGCTTCCGAGTTCATCCCGCTGCCGCCGCGCCGTCGCTGACGCGTGCGGCGTCGCCGAACGCCAGCACGCCGTCGTCGAGCCGACCGTAGCGCAGCGCGACGAGGTCGCGCAGGTAGTTCTGGTAGAGCCGCCACGGCGCCCGCGTGCCCTGCTTCGGGAACAGGTGGATAGCCCGCTGCACGTAGCCCGACGAGAAGTCGATCCACGGCACGCGGCGGATCGACGGGTCCGGGCTCCGCGGCATGCAGACGCTCGCGCCGTGCCGTTCCATGTGGTTCAGCAGCCGGCAGACATAGGCGCAGGTCAGGTCGCACTTGAGCGTCCACGATGCGTTGGTGTAGCCGGTGGCCGACGCGAGATTCGGCACGCCGCTGAACATCATGCCCTTGTAGCTCAGCGTCGCGGCCCAGTCGACCGCAACGCCGTCGACGCTGGCTTCGAGGCCGCCGAGGGCCTGCAGTTCGAGGCCGGTCGCGGTGACGACCAGATCGGCCTCCAGCGCGCGGCCCGAGGCGAGCCGGAGGCCGTGCTCGGTGAACGTCGCGATCGTGTCGGTGACCATCGTGACCCGCCCGGCGCGGATCGCGCGGAACAGATCGCCGTCGGGTGCCAGGCAGAGCCGCTGGGTCCACGGGTCGTAGCGCGGCGTGAAGTGGGTGGCGATGTCGTAGTCGCGGCCGAGCGCGGCGCGCACCCCGGCGAGGATCAACCGCCGCGCCTGCGCGGGCTTGCGGCGGCAGAGGCCGAAGAAATAGGCGCCGAGCAGGATGCTCTGCCAGCGCGCGACACGGCTCGCGAAGCTCGCCGGCAGCACGCGCTGCAGCAGCGCCGCGAGGGCGTTCTCGGAGGGCCGCGCGACGACGTAGCTCGGCGAGCGCTGCAGCAAAGTGACCTGCGCCGCCGTGCGCGCCAGCGCCGGCGCGAGCGTCACCGCGGTCGCGCCGCTGCCGATGACGACGATGCGCTTGCCGTCGACCTCGACGTCGTCCGGCCAGTGCTGCGGATGGACGATGCGGCCGGTGTAGCGCTCCTGCCCCGGGAACGCGGGCGCGTGTCCCTGGGCATGCCGGTAGTAGCCGCTGCACATGAAGAGAAAGCCGCACGAGACCGTTTCCGGCGCGGTGCCGTCGCTGCGTTGGATCTCGACCGTCCAGCGCGCGGCGGCGCTCGACCAGGCGGCGCGCACCACGCGCCGGGCCGTAGCGGATCAGCGGGTCTATGCCATGCTCGCGCGCCGTGTCCCGCAGGTAGGTGAGGATGGATGCGCCGTCGGCGATCGCCTTCTTCGCGGTCCATGGGCGGAACCCGTAGCCGAGCGTGTACATGTCCGAGTCGGACCGGATGCCCGGATAGCGGAACAGGTCCCAGGTGCCGCCGAGCCGCTCGCGCGCCTCGACGATCGCGAACCTGCGGCGCGGGCAGCGCTGCTGCAGATGCACCGCCGCGCCGATGCCCGACAGGCCGGCGCCGACGATCAGCACGTCGAGATATTCCATCGCGGCCAGTGTAGAAGCCTGGCGCGGAGAGGCCAACGCATGGCCGCACAATCGCCGCCATGACGACCGACCGCCACGGACTCTTCGCCGCCGAAGACGGCATGCGCCGCTGCCATTGGTGCCGGGCCACGCCGGCCTACATGCACTACCACGACTACGAATGGGGCTTCCCGGTCACCGACGACCGGCGGCTGTTCGAGAAGCTCTGCCTCGAAGGCTTCCAGGCGGGGCTGAGCTGGCTGACGATCCTGAACAAGCGCGACGCCTTCCGGCGCGGCTTCGCCGACTTCGATGCCGGGCAGGTCGCGCGCTATGGCGAAAAGGACGTCGAACGCCTGCTCGGCGATGCCGGCATCGTGCGCCACCGCGGCAAGATCGAATCGACGATCAACAACGCGCGCTGCGTGCTCGAGCTGCGTGCCGAGTTCGGGTCGCTGTCCGCCTATGCGTGGCGCTACGAGCCGCCGGCGCGTTCGCGGCCGAAGCGCATCACGCCGGCGACCCTGAAGGCCATCACGACGTCGCCCGAATCGGTGGCGATGTCCAAGGACCTGAAGAAGCGCGGCTGGAGCTTCGTCGGCCCGACGACGGTCTATGCCTTCATGCAGGCGATGGGCCTCGTCAACGACCACCTCGAAGGCTGCCATGCGCGCGCGCAGGCGCTGGATGCGCGCGCCGGCATGGCGGCCAGCGATCAGTCGAAGCGGTAGCTCGCGCTCCCGGTCATGCCGACCGCGAGCGTCCGGTCGATGCCTTCGACGATGACCGCGTTCATGCCGAACGTGATCTTGCCGTCCAGCCGGGCGTCGGCCCGATAGCCGGCCAGCGTGTCGCCGACCGCATGGCCGCATTCGGCGGTCTGCGGATCGACGTCCGGGATCGTGCAGCGGGCGCACGGCTTCACCATCTTCAGGCGCACTGGGCCTTCGGGCGTCTCGAACACGATCTCGTCGAGCGCATCCTCGCCGTGCGCATCGAGTCCGTCGAGCACGACGTTGGGCCGAAAGCGCTCCATGCCGACCTCGGCCTCGCCCTGCGCCGCCAGGCGCCGGTTCAGCTCGGCGAGGCCGCCGGTCGATGCGACGAGGATCGGGAAGCCGTCGGCGAACGCCGTCTCGGCGTCGATCTCGCCGGTCCAGCGCTGGTCGCAGACGCGTTTGTGTTCCGGATCGAAGCGCGCGAGCCGCAACGGCCGTCCGAGGAAGTCGCTGAACCACTGCGCGCACAGATCGCCCATGTCGTAGGCCGCGACCTCGTCGTTCCATACCGTCACGCGGCAGGGCGTCTCGACGCGGTCGAGCGCCAGGTGCAGCGCCAGCATGCCGGGCGCGCGCAGCACCAGCTCGGTCGACTTCAAGGTCGGGCGGATCAGCGCCATGCGCGGCAGCTCGCGCTGCGTCACGAAGCGGCCATCGGCGTCGACGACCATCCACGCGCGGTCCAGGTCGAGGCCGGTCTCGATGACGAGGCCCTCGGTCTGCGCGATGCCCGCGCACGACTTGATCGGATGGAGGTAGAGCGCGTGCAGCCGGACCGGCAGGCGGTCGTCAGCGGCGGCGCCGTCGGCGTCGGCGAAAGAGGGTGCGTCCAAGGAGCCTCGGGCAGGTCGGAAGAACTGGGCCCGGATTGTGCCCGTCACGCGCCGAGCGATGATGCGCCGGGCTTCCTACAATCGCTGCCCATGGCAGCGTACGACGTCCAGGTGTTCGGCGCAGGCATCGTCGGACGATGCCTCGCACTCGCGCTCGCGCGCCGCGGCCTGCAGGTCGCGCTGCGGCCCGATCCGGCCCGCGCCGACGCCTCCGAGGACGTGCGCGCCTACGCGCTGAACGCCGCGTCGGTGGCGCTGCTGCGCGACCTCAAGGTCTGGGATGCGCTGCCGGCGCATGCCGCGACGCCGTTGCACGACATGCAGGTGCAGGGCGACGACGCCGATGCGGTAATCGAGTTCTCGGCCTGGCAGCAGCGCGTCGCGGAGCTCGCGTGGATCGTCGACGTGGCGGCCCTGGAACGCGAGCTCGCTGCGGCGGTCCGCTTTGCGCCCAATATCGCGCTGACCGAGGCGCCCGCGGCGCTGACCGCGCTGTGCGAAGGCAAGGCGTCCGCGACGCGCGAGTCGCTCGGCGTCGGGTTCGAGCGCGCTTCCTACGGCCAGCGCGCGATCGCGGCGCGCCTGACGGCCGGGCGCGATCACCGCAACGTCGCGCGCCAATGGTTCCGCGCGCCCGACGTGCTGGCGCTGTTGCCGTTCGATACGCCGACGCCGCAGCATTCCTACGCGCTCGTCTGGTCGCTGCCGGAAGCCCGCGCCGCCGAGTTGCTCGCACTCGACGTGCCGGCCTTCGAGGCGGCGCTCGCCGATGCGACGGGCGGCAACGCCGGCCCGTTGCGACTCGCGAGCGAGCGCATGGCCTGGCCGCTGATGCTCGCCGAGGCCGACGCCTGGTGCGGTCCGGGCTGGGTGCTGCTCGGCGACGCCGCCCACGTCGTGCATCCGCTCGCCGGTCAGGGCCTGAACCTCGGCCTGGCGGACGTCATGGCGCTGGTCCGGACGATCGCCGAGCGCGAGCCGTGGCGCAGCCTCGGCGACGAGAAGCTGCTGCGCCGCTATGTGCGCGCGCGCCGGGTTCCGACCTGGGCGATGAGCCGCATGACCGATGGCCTTTTCCACCTGTTTGCCGACGAGACGCCGGCGTTGCGGGAACTTCGCAACCGCGGCCTGACTCTGGTGAACCGCATTGCCCCCCTCAAGCGCTGGCTGACGGGCCGCGCGCTCGACTCCTGAGAGGATCGCCCCATGAACAAGCTGCTGCGTCCGGCCCTGGTCGTCGCGCTCACCGCTGCCTTCGTGCAGCCGCTGCTCGCCGACGAGGCGCAGATCCGCAAGAACCTGCCGGCCCGGCTGCCCGAGCTGCCGAAGATCGACGAGGTCACCAAGACCCCGATCCCCGGCATCTACGAGATCCGCATGGGCACCGACATCGGCTACACCGACGAGCGCGGCGACCACCTGTTCCAGGGCGACCTGATCGACACGCAGTCCAAGACCAACCTGACGCAGGCGCGCGTCGACAAGCTGACCGCGATCGACTTCGCCAAGCTGCCGCTGCAGGACGCGATCGTCTGGAAGCAGGGTACCGGCGCGCGCAAGCTCGCGATCTTCGCCGACCCGAACTGCCAGTACTGCAAGCGGTTCGAGAAGGAGATGCAGTCGCTGAAGGACGTGACGGTCTATACCTTCCTCTATCCGATCCTCGGCGGCGACTCGCCGCAGAAGTCGCGCGACATCTGGTGCGCCAAGGACAACACCAGCGCCTGGCGCAACTGGATGCTGAGCGGAGCCGCCCCGGTGCGCAACCTGGGCCAGTGCGACACCGGCGCACTCCAGCGCAACATGGCGCTGGGCAAGAAGTACAAGGTCAACGGCACGCCGTCGCTGGTGTTCGAGGACGGCAAGCGCGTGCCGGGCGTGATGCCGATCGAGGATGTCGAGAAGCAATTCTCGGCGGTGCGCGCCAAGGGCTGATGCCGCAGCGTCAGGCGTAGCGCAGCTCGCCGGTCTTGCCGCGGAACACGCGGTAGGCGAACGCGGTGTAGGCCGCGATCGCCGGCACCGAGATGCAGACGCCGACGAGGATGAACTTCAGCGACTCGGGCGCGCTGGCGGCCTGCCAGATCGTCAGCCGGTCGATCACGACGTACGGAAAGATGCTGTAGGCCAGGCCCAGGAAGCCCAGCACGAACACGCAGATCAGCAGCACGAACGGCAGCCAGGCGAGCGGGCCGCGCACGATGCGGCTGTTCAGCAGCGCGCGCACCGCGGCCAGCAGCACGCCGGTCGTCAGCGGGATCGCCATCAGCGCGATCATCTCGGGCAGCGCGAACCAGCGCTCGCGCACCGTTGCGCTGATCCAGGGCGTCGCCATCGAGATCAGCACGAGGCCGACGACCATCGGCGCCCAGGCGGTCTTGGCCCAGCCGATCGCGCGTTGCTGCAGGTCGCCTTCGGTCTTCATCACGAGCCAGGACGCGCCGAGCAGCACGTAGGCCATCGGTAGCGCGGCGGCGATCGCGAGCGCGAACAGCGGATAGTTCCAGCCCTCGCCGAAGCCGCTGACGTAGCGGCCGAGCATCCAGCCTTGCGCCACCGACGCGATCGTCGAGCCGGCGAAGAACAGGCGGTCCCAGCTTTTCTTGTGGCTGTCCTTGGCCTTGACGCGGAAGTCGAATGCGACGCCGCGCAAGGTCAGGCCGATCAGCATGAAGGCGACCGGCAGGTAGAGCTCGCCCAGCACGACGCCGTGAGCCTTCGGGAAGGCGATCAGCAGGATGCCGATGCCGAGCACCAGCCAGGTCTCGTTGGCATCCCAGAACGGTCCGATCGACGCGACCATCACGTCCTTCTCGGCCTCGGTCGCGCGGTGCATCAGCATGCCGACGCCGAGGTCGTAGCCGTCGCTGATCACGTAGACCAGCATCGCGATGCCCATCAGCGCCATGAAGATGACGGGCAGCGCCGCGTCGAAGCTCAGGATGCTCATGCAATGCCCCCCGCGCGCGCCGGCGTGATCGCGCCGGCCGGCGTGGCCGCCCGGTCGGCCGCGTCGTCGGCCAGCACTTCCTCGGGCTTCTCGGCCATGTACTTCAGGACGCCGAGGTAGGCGAGGATCAGCGCCACGTACAGCGCGAGGTAGAGCGCCAGCGTCAGCGCGATCATGGGCGACGGCACGGTCGACGCGACTTCGGCGGTGCGGATCAGCCCATAGACGATGAAGGGCTGGCGGCCGATCTCGGTGACGTACCAGCCGGCGACGGTGGCGATCCAGCCGGCGAAGGTCATCGCGGCGAAGGCGCGCAGCAGCGGACGCGGCAGGCGTTCGGGCTGCCAGCGGGCACGCCGGTACATCCACCAGCCGACCCAGCTCACCGCGAGCATCAGCATGCCCATGCCGACCATGATGCGGAAGGCGAAGAACAGCGGCAGCGGGGGCGGATGCGCATCGCCGAAGTCGTTCATGCCCTTCAGCTCGCCGTCCCAGTCGTGCGTGAGGATCAGGCTCGCGCCGCGCGGCACCTCGACCGCGTAGCGGTTGCTGCGCGTCGCGTTGTCGGGCAGTGCGAACAGCAGCAGCGGCGCGCCGCGCTCGGTGTTCCACAGGCCTTCCATGGCGGCGATCTTGGCCGGCTGGTGCTCGAGCGTGTCGAGGCCGTGTGCATCGCCCGCCAGGATCTGCAGCGGGATCGCGATCGCCGCGAGCGTCAGGCCGACGCGCATCACCCGCGGGGCCGAGCGCTGCGCGGTGCTGCGCAAGGTCTGCCAGGCCGACAGGCCGACGAGCAGGAATGCCGCCGTCAACGTCGATGCGAGCAGCATGTGCACGAAGCGGTACGGGAACGACGGGTTGAAGATCACCGCGAGCCAGCTCTTCGCGTGGTAGATGCCGTCGATCACTTCGTAGCCGGCCGGCGTCTGCATCCACGAGTCGAGCGCGAGGATCCAGAACGCCGACACCGTGGTGCCGAACGCGACGAAGAAGGTCGCCATCAGGTGCACGCGCTCGCTCACCTTGCCGTGGCCGAACAGCATCACGCCGAGGAAGCCCGCCTCGAGGAAGAACGCCGTCAGGACTTCATAGCCGAGCAGCGGCCCGGCGATGTTCCCGACCTTCTCCATGTAGCCCGGCCAGTTGGTGCCGAACTGGAAGCTCATCGTGATGCCGCTGACGACGCCGAGCGCGAACGTCAGCGCGAAGACCTTGGTCCAGAACCGGTAGGCGTCGAGCCAGCCCTGCGCCTGCGCGGCATCGGGTCCGCGGCGCGCCTTCAGCCAGCGGATCCGGAAGTACATCAGGAGCCAGCCGAGCGCGATGCTGATCGTCGGGAACAGGATGTGGAAGGTGATGTTGGCCGCGAACTGCATGCGGGCGAGGTTCAGCGCGTCCATCGTCAGGCCTTCTTTCCGCCGGCGACGACGGAGACCTTGCCGGTGAACTCCAGCACCTTCTGCACCTTGGTCCCCATCTTCATCAGCCTGGCCAGCGTCTGCTGGTCCATGCGCTGCATGTCGTCGAACCACGTCGTCATCAGCTCGATCAGGTCGTGCATGCCGCGCATGCGGTCGAGCGCGATACGGTCGGCGTCGCTCGCCGGCGTCTCGAGCAGCGCACTGCGCAGCATCGACAAGGTCGGTTCGATCTCGCGCCGGCGCCGTTCCTCGGCGAGCGTGCGGAAGATCTCCCACGCATCGGTCGGCGCCTCGAAGTACTCGTGCCGGTCGCCCGGCTGATGGCGCAGCTTGACGAGCCGCCACGCCTGCAATTCCTTCAGGCCCATGCTGACGTTGGAGCGCGAGAACTCGAGCTTCTCGGCGATGTCGTCGGCATGCAGCGGCTCGGGCGACACGAAGATCAGCGCATAGATCTGGCCGACCGTGCGGTTGATGCCCCAGCGGCTGCCCATTTCGCCGAAGTGCGATACGAAGGTGCGGACGAGAGGCGACAGACCGTTCATGCGTCGCATCATATCGAAGTTTCAGGAATTCTTGAAACTTCAGGATGATGACAAGGCGGAAAGCGACGCTGGCGCGCTACATGCATCGGGCCGGCCGCAGGCACAGCGGCGACAATCGCCAGCAAGGTTCAACCAGAGTCAGCACGGAGCAGGCGTGACGCTCTCGCCGGTCTTTTCCCATCCCCCGCAGGTCGCATTGCGGCTCGGTTATCTCGTCCTCGTGCCGTTCGTGCTCGGCGCGGCGCTCGTCTGGATCGTGCGCAGCGACGTGCAGCCGCACGTCGCGGCCGGCTTCTCGGCCTATGCCGGCGTCGTCGTCGCATTCCTCGGCGGCGTGCACTGGGGACTCGGCCTGCGCGAGGAATATCCGCCGCACGGCCTGTTCGGGTGGGGCGCGGTGCCGCCGATCGCCGCGGTGATCGCGATCACGATGCCGGCCTATGCCGGGCTCGTCGTGCACGGCGTGATGCTCGTCGTCTGCTACCTCGTGGACCGCAAGGTCTATCCGCAGCACGGCGCGTCGGCCTGGCTCACACTGCGCTTTCGCCTCAGCGTGATCGGCAGCCTGGCCTGCTTCGTCGGCGCCGCCGCGCTGAGCGCCGCTTGAGCGGGGCCCGGACCGCGGGCGACGCCGGCCGCGGGCGGCTGTCTTCCTGCGCATGATCTCCTACCGCATCACGATCGCCGAACCGCACGCGCATGCGTTCGACGTGACCGTGCGCGTGCCCGATCCGGCGCCGGATCAACGGCTCGGCCTGCCGGTCTGGATCCCGGGCAGCTACCTGGTGCGCGAGTTCGCGCGCCATCTGTCGGGGCTCGAAGCACGCCAGGGCGACCGCCGGGTCGAGCTGCAGCAACTCGACAAGGCGAGCTGGCGTGCCGCCTGCCGCGGGCGCGGCGCACTGGTCGTGCGCTACCGCGTGCATGCCTACGACACGTCGGTACGCGGCGCCTACCTCGACGCGGCGCGCGGCTTCGTCAATCCGGCGTGCGTCTGCCTGCGCGTCGAGGGCCGCCACGACGAGCCGCATGCGCTCACCATCGGCGCGTTGCCGTCGCGCTGGGAGATCGCTGCGGCGCTGCCGCCGGCCAAGGGCAACGTGCTGACCGCCGCCGACTACGACGAACTGGCCGACACGCCGATCGAGCTCGGCCGCTTCCGGCGCACCGCGTTCGAGGCCGGCGGCGTGCCGCACGAGCTCGTCGTCACCGGCGCCTGGCCGGATGCCGACCTCGAGCGCCTGCGCGCTGACTGCGCACGGATCTGCGCGGCGCAGATCCGCTTCTGGCACGGCGATGGCGACGACGCGCAGGCCCCGCCGTTCGCACGCTACCTGCTGCTGCTCAACCTCGTCGAGGACGGCCACGGCGGCCTCGAGCATCGCGCCAGCACGGCCCTGCTCGCGGCGCGGCGCGACATGCCGGTGCGCGGCCGCGCCGAAACCAGCGACGGCTATGCCAAGCTGCTCGGCCTCGTCAGCCACGAGTACTTCCACGCCTGGAACGTCAAGCGGCTGCGGCCGATCGAGCTCGCGACGATCGACTATGCGCGCGAGAACTACACGACCCTGCTGTGGTTCTTCGAAGGGTTCACGTCGTACTACGACGACCTCATCGTGCTGCGCGCCGGCCTGATCGACGCGGCCCGCTATCTGCAGCTCGTCGCACGCAATGTCAGTGCCGTGCTCGGCACGCCGGGTCGCCTCGTTCAGAGCTTGGCGCAGGCCAGCTTCGATGCCTGGGTGAAGTTCTACCGCAGCGACGAGAACACGCCGAATGCGACGATCAGCTACTACGCCAAGGGCGCGCTGGTCGCGCTCGCGCTCGACCTGACGTTGCGACGCGAAGGCCGCGGCACGCTCGACGACGTGATGCGGCGGCTCTGGGCCGCGTCCGGCCATGGCGGGCCGATCGGCGAGTACGACATCCGCGCCGCACTCCGCGAAGTCGGCGGGCGCGCCTACGACACCGAGCTCGATGCCTGGGTGCACGGCACCGACGACCCGCCGCTCGCCGACCTGTTCGATGCCTTCGGCGTGCAATGGCAGGCCGCACCGGCGACGCTGGCGCAGCGCCTCGGCGTACGCGTCGCCGAAAGCGCACTGACCGGCATCAAGGTGAGCCACGTGCTGCGCGGCGGCGCGGCCGAGCGCGCCGGCATCGCGCCCGGCGACGAAGTGCTCGCGGTACAAGGCTGGCGCGTGCGCCGGCTCGACGAGGCGCTGCACGTGCTGGAGCCCGGGCAGCCGGTGCCGCTGCTCGTGGCGCGCGACCAGCGCGTGCTCGGTCTCGAACTCGTCCTGCCCGATCCGGCCGAGGCCGGCGGATCGGTCGCGCTGCAGATCGTCGCCGAACCGTCCGCGCCGGCCCGCGCGCGACGCCAGGCATGGCTGGGAAGCTGACCAGGCCGGGCACCTGGTCGCTGCGGCGGCGCCTGGCATTCGCGCTGCTCGTCGCTGTGGTCGTCATCGGCCATGCCTGGGTGACGCGCGACGTGGCCGCGCGCATGCAGGCGCTCGAGGACGCGAGCCGCATGCCGCCGCGCCTCGAGGTCGTCTATGTGCGCGAGCTCGAACCGGTGGCGCCGCCGGTCGTGGCCGCTGGTCCTCCGGCACCGGTTCCCAAGCCGCGGCCGGCACGCGCGCCGCATGCGCGCCCGCCGGCTGCGGCGTCCGCGGCCGAGCCGGCCGACGACAGCGCATCGGCCGTCGCCGAAGCAGTCTCTGCGCCGGCACCGGCTGCGTCGGACAACGAGCCGGCGACGCTGGCGGACGCCGCATCGGCAGCAGCTTCCGACATCGCGCCGGCCGCTTCCGCGCCCGCGCCCGCGCTGGCCGCCGCCGAGCCCGCATCCGAGCCGGCTTCCGGTGCGGCGCCCTTCGCCTGGCCGGTCTCGACGCGCGTCAGCTTCACGCTCGACGGCAACTACCGCGGCCAGGTGCAGGGCGATGCGCAGGTCGAGTGGGTGCGCGCCGGCAGCCGCTACCAGGTGCACCTGGACCTGACGATCGGGCCGAGCTTCGCGCCGCTGATCTCGCGGCGCATGACGAGCGACGGCGAACTCCGGGCCGAAGGCCTCGTGCCGCAGCGCTACGACCAGGACACGCAGGTGGCGTTCGGCGGCAGCCCGCGCCACGTGGCCATGCACTTCGATGAAAGCGGCGTGACGCTCGCCAATGGCGAACGCCGCGCGACCTTGCCCGGCATCCAGGACATGTCGAGCCAGTTCATCCAGCTCAGCTACTGGTTCGCGACCCGGCCCGGGCTGCTCGCGGTCGGCAACCACATCGACGTGCCGCTCGGCCTGCCGCACCGCGTCGACCGCTGGACCTACGACGTGGTCGACGAGGACACCGTCTACACGACCTTCGGTCCGCTCGCGGTGCTGCACCTGAAGCCGCGGCCCGGCCCGTTCCGGGCCGGCGACCTCGTGCCCGAGATCTGGTTCGCGCCCGAGCTGCGCTACCTGCCGGTCCGCATCCGCATTCGCCAGGACGAGACCGCGAACTTCATCGACCTCGTGATCGCGAAGAAGCCGGAGCTCGCGGCGCGCTGAACCCGTATATTCGGTCGATCCATCTGCCCGGGAGACCGAACTTGAGCTACGAGAACATCCAGACCGAAGTGCGCGGCAACGGCGCACGCAAGACCGGCCTCATCACGCTGCATCGGCCCAAGCAGCTCAATGCGCTGAACGATGCGCTGATGGACGAGCTCGGCGCCGCGCTGAAGGCCTACGACGCCGACGACGGCATCGGCTGCATCGTGATCACCGGCAGCGAGAAGGCCTTCGCGGCCGGCGCCGACATCAGCGCGATGGCCAAGTACGACCTGACCGACACCTACGGCAAGGACTTCATCACCCGCAACTGGGAGACGATCCGCTCGATCCGCAAGCCCGTGATCGCCGCGGTCGCCGGCTTCGCGCTCGGCGGCGGCTGCGAGCTGGCGATGATGTGCGACTTCATCATCGCGGCCGACACCGCCAAGTTCGGCCAGCCCGAGATCAAGCTCGGCATCATCCCCGGCGCGGGCGGCACGCAGCGCCTGCCGCGCGCGATCGGCAAGGCCAAGGCGATGGACCTGGTGCTGACCGGCCGCATGATGGATGCCGCCGAGGCCGAGCGCGGCGGACTGATCTCGCGCGTCGTGCCGCTCGCCGAGCTGATGGACGTGACGCTGGCCGCCGCCGAGGCGATCAACGAACTGAGCGCGATGAGCGTGATGGCCGCCAAGGAATCGGTGAACCGCGCGTTCGAAGGCACGCTCGCCGACGGCATCATGTTCGAGCGGCGCCTGTTCCATTCGATGTTCGCGACCGAGGATCAGAAGGAAGGGATGGATGCCTTCCTGACCAAGCGGAAGGCGGCGTTCAAGCAGCGCTGACCGACAGCGGGTGCGTTCAATGGGCACCAGGGGCTTCGACAAGCTCAGCTCGAGCGGACTCGGGGCTTCCCCTTCGCCGGTTCACCCTTCCTTCCGCAACGACGGAAACAGGATCACATCCCGAATGCTCGGCGCGTCGGTGATCAGCATGATCAGCCGGTCGATGCCGATGCCGCAGCCGCCGGTGGGCGGCATGCCGTATTCGAGCGCGCGGATGAAGTCGGCGTCGTAGTACATCGCTTCCTCGTCACCGGCTTCCTTGGCCGCCGCCTGCGCCAGGAAGCGCGCGGCCTGGTCCTCGGCGTCGTTGAGCTCGGAGAAGCCGTTGGCCATCTCGCGCCCGGTGATGAAGAGCTCGAACCGCTCGGTGATCGACGGATCGGTATCGGAGGCGCGCGCCAGCGGCGAGACCTCGACCGGATAGTCGATGATGAAGGTCGGGTCCCAGAGCTTTTCCTCGACCGCTGCTTCGAACAGGCCGAACTGCAGCTCGGCGAGCGACCAGCGCGCCGGCGGCTCCTCGCCGAGCGACTTGAGCTTGGCATGCAGCGCGGCCGCATCGCCCGCTTCGGCTTCAGTGAGACCCGCATGGCGCACGAGCGCGTCGCGCACCGACAGCCGCGCGAACGGACGCTCGAGGTCGACCGCCCGGCCGCCGTAGCTGAGCTGCGCGCTGCCCCAGGCGGCGCGCGCCGCATGGCGCAGCACGCCTTCGGTGTAGTCCATCAGATCATGATGGTTCCAGTACGCCGCATAGAACTCCATCATCGTGAACTCGGGGTTGTGGCGCACCGAGATGCCTTCGTTGCGGAAGTTGCGGTTGATCTCGAACACCCGCTCGAAGCCGCCGACGACGAGGCGCTTCAGGTACAGCTCAGGCGCGATGCGCAGGAACATGTCCTGGTCGAGCGCGTTGTGGTGCGTGACGAACGGCTTGGCGTTCGCGCCGCCCGGGATCGGATGCAGCATCGGCGTCTCGACCTCGAGGAAGCCGTGCTCGACCATGTGCTGCCGGATCGAGCTGATCGCCTTGCTGCGCGCGACGAAGCGCTCGCGCGCCGCCTCGTCGGTGATCAGGTCGACATAGCGCTGCCGGTACTTCTGCTCCTGGTCGGTCATGCCGTGGAACTTGTCGGGCAGCGGGCGCAGGCTCTTCGTCAGCAGGCGCAGCTGGTCGACCTTGATCGTCAGCTCGCCGGTCTTGGTCTTGAAGAGCGTGCCTTCGGCGCCGAGGATGTCGCCCAGGTCCCAGTGGCGGAAGGCTTGATAGGTCTCGTCGCCGACCGCATCGATCGCGACGCGCAGCTGGATCCGGCCGGTGCCGTCCTGCAGGGTCGCGAAGCTCGCCTTGCCCATCACGCGCTTCAACATCATGCGGCCGGCCACGGCCACCTTGATCGCGAGCGGCTCCAGCTCGGCGTTCTCCTGCGCGCCGTGCTTGCGCTGCAGCTCGAGCGCATGGTGCCGCGGCTTGTAGTCGTTCGGGAACGCGATGCCCGCCTTGCGGATCGCCGCCAGCTTCTCGCGCCGTTCGGCGATGAGTTGATTGCTGTCGTCGGGCAGGGGCGTGGCGTCCATGGCGGAAGAGCGGTACGGCTCAGTTGAAGCAAGCGGGGGATTGTAGGTGGGCCACCTACAATCCCCGGTCGCCTCGCACGCGGCCTTGCACGCGGCTGCAGGGCGCGTCGCCATCCTCCTTCGTGAAGTCCGACCTCAAGACCGATACCCTGCTCTACGGCGCGGCCACGCTGATCGAACGCGTGCTCGGGCTGGTGCTGCTGCCGGTGCTGACGCGCCGCCTCACCGGGGACGAATACGGCATCTGGGCGCAGAGCGCGGTGGTGTCCAGCGTGCTGATGCCGCTCGTCACGTTCGGCCTGCCGGCCGCGGTGGTGCGGCATTTCTCGGCCGGCATCGACGGCGCGCAGCGACGGCGCTGGATGCTGCGCACGCTCGGCCTCGCGGCCTCGCTCTACGTGCTGCTCGGCGGCTGTGCGTGGCTCGCGCGCGATGCGGTGGCCGCGGGGGTCTACGGCAGCGCGACCCAGTCGAGCTATGTCGCGCTGCTCGTCATCCTGCTCGCCGCCGATGCGCTGTTCGACCTGCTCGTCGGCTACCTGCGCGCCGCCTTCCGGATGCGCCTGATCGCGCTGATGATCGTCGCGCGCGGGCTGTTGCGCGTCGGGCTGATGCTGGCGGCGCTCGATGGGGCCGGCTGGTCGTTCGCGCAGGCCTTCGCCGCGCTGGTGCTGCTGCAGCTCGGCGTCGTCGCGAGCGTCTATGCGGTCGAGCTGCTGCGGCGTGCACCGGCGGTCGCGACGCCGCCGACCTCGGTCACCTGGCATGCGCTGCTGACCTTCTCGGCGCCGCTCGTGCTGGTGTCGCTGCTGACGTCGGCCAACGGCTTTGCCGATCGCTTCGTGCTGACGCACCTGCTCGGCCTCGCGAGCGTCGCGGTGTATGCGGCGGTGGCGTCGCTCGTCGGCATCACGAGCGTCGCCTACACGGTGCTCGGCTTCACGCTGTTCCCGGTGCTGTCGCGGCTCTGGTCGCAAGGCGCATCGGCTGAGGCCGAGCTGCTCGCGACCGATGCGATGCGCGTCTTCCTGTTCCTCGCGCTGCCGGTCGCGCTGTGGCTGCCGTGCGTGACCGACAGCCTGCTGCCGCTGCTCGCGACGCAGGCCTATCGCGCACCGGCCGCGGCGGTGCTGCTGCTCGGTCTCGGCGCGGTCGGCTTCGGGCTCTACCAGATCGTGCTGTACCTCTTGCTGATCGCCGGCCGCGGGCTGCGTGCCGCCTGGCTGATGGCGGTGGCCGCGGTGCTGAATGCGGTGCTCAACGTCGTGCTCGTGCCGCGTCTCGGGCTCACCGGTGCGGCGCTCGCGGCGTCGGTTTCGAACGGCCTGCTCGCGGTGCTGGCGCATGCGGCTGCGCCTACCTCCTTTCCGTGGGCGAGCGCACTGCGCATCGGCGGCGCGGCGCTGCTCGCCGCAGCCGTCTTGCTGGCGCTCGGACACAGGCTGACGCCGGCATCGTGGACGAGCCTCGCCGCCAGCGTGGCGGGCACCGGGCTGCTGTACCTCGCGCTGGATCTCGCGCCCGGCCGTTCGATGATCCGCGCCTTCGTGCTCCGCCGAGGCGCGCCATGAAGCAGGCCGACGACGGCTACTTCGACCGCCAGTTCGCCTACGAACGGCAGCACTACCTCGCCAACATCGACTTCTATACCTGGACGCGTCACTACCATCTGTTCCGCGACCTGTGCGCGCTGGTGCAGGGCGACGTGCTCGAGGTCGGCACCGGCGACGGCGTGCTGAAGCGCTGCGCCGAGCCTTGCGTGCGCAGCTACACGGTGCTCGACATCAACGAGAAACTGCAGCCCGACATCCTCGGCGACCTGTCGATCTACGACGCGGCGCTCGCCGAGCGCTACGACGCCGCGGTGGTCGCCGAAGTGCTCGAGCACCTGCCGTTCGAGAAGTTCGCGGCCTGCATCGAGCACCTGCATCGCTACCTGCGGCCGGGCGGCCGGCTCTTCCTGACCTTGCCGCATCGCAAGGGTCACATGCTGGTCGTGACGCCGCGCCAGCGGCTGCACGCGTGGCGCTTCCCGGTCGGGCTGACGAGCCTGTCGGAGGCCTGGAACCGCTTCGTGCGGCGCAAGATCTGGATCGACCCGCATCATTGCTGGGAGATCGGCGACGGCCGCATCCGGCGCGGCGACGTCGAGGCCGTGCTGCAGCGCGCCGGCTTCGCGACCGAGCGCTTCAGCGCGCTGCCGTACTGCGACTACTGGGTCCTCGGCAAGGCCGCGCGATGAAGGTGCTGCAGGTCGCCTACTACTACCCGCCGATGGGCGGCGCCGGCGTGCAGCGGGCGCTGAAGTTCAGCAAGTACCTGCCCGAGTTCGGCGTGCAGCCGGTCGTGCTGGCGGCGCACGATCCGGACTACGTCAGCGACGCGAGCCTGCTGGACGACGTGCCGCCGGGCCTGCGCGTCGAGCGCGTCGCGCATCGGCCGCTGTTGCAGCGGGTGCTGGCATGGCGCCGGCGGCATGCCGCGCCGCCGCACGGCGCTGCGGTTGCGGCGCGCCCGTCCTCACGTCCTGCAACACGCGATGCGGTGCTGCGCGCCTATGCGGCGCTGCAGTTCCCCGACGACAAGTCGGGCTGGGCGGCACGTGCACTCGCGGTCGGGCGGCGCCTGATCCGCGACGAGCGCATCGACCTCGTGTTCAGCAGCGCGCCGCCGCCGAGCGCGCATGCGCTGGCGCATCGGCTGGCGCGCGAGGCCGGCGTGCCGTGGGTGGCCGACTACCGCGACCTGTGGACCGACAACCCGGCCTATGGCGCACCGGGCTGGCGGCGCGCGGTCGACCGGCGTGCCGAGACGCGCTGGTTGCGCGACGCCGCCGGCCTCGTCACGGTGACGCCGGCCTGGCAGCGGCTGCTCGCGCAGCGCTGGGGCGATGCGAAGCCGGTCGCGTTCATCCCGAACGGCTACGACGAAGCCGACTTCGCCGGGCTGGATGGCGCCGAGCGCCGCCCCGATGCGGACGCGACCTTCCGGCTCGTGCACACCGGCACGTTCTACGGCGCGCGCGATCCTGCGCCGCTGCTGCTAGGCATCGCGGCCTGGCTGCGGCGCGGCCGCCAGGGACGGAGGTTCGTGCTGCGCCTCGTCGGCAACGTCGGCTCGCGCTTCGAGGCGCTGCTGGCCGGCTTCGATGCCGCGCATCCGGGCGTCGTCGAGCGCGTCGCCTATGTGCCGCATCGCGCGGCACTGGCGGAGCTGCTGGCCGCCGATGCGCTGCTGCTCGTCGTCGATCCCGGCGGCGGCAGCGGCGGTGCCGCGGCGGCGCTGCCCGGCAAGATCTTCGAATACCTGCGTGCGGCGCGGCCGATCATGATGGTGGGCGAGCCGGGCAGCGATGCCGCGGCGCTGGTTCGCGCGCATGCGCAAGGCTGGGTCGTCGATCCGGCCGAGCCGGAGCGCCTGGCCGATGCGATCGATGCCGCGATGGCGGCGCATGCCGATGCCGTGCCGGAGGCCGGCGTCACCGGCTTCGAGCGGCGTGCGCTCGCCGGCCGGCTTGCCGACTTCCTGCGGTCCTGCCGGCAGACGGCGCCATGAGCCGCGGCCTGCACCTCTGCCTGCTCGGCGATGCCAACAGCGTGCACCTGCAGCGCTGGTCGGCCGAGATGCAGGCGCGCGGTCATCGCGTGTCGGTCGTGACGGCGCGGCCCGCGCCGATAGCCGGCGCCGGGCAGCGCGTGCTCGCGCCGGTGGCGCGTTCGCGCGACTGGCTGTGGCGCGTCGGCACGGCGCGCGACGCGATCGCAGGCCTGAAGCCCGACATCGTGCATGCGCACTACGTGACGTCATACGGCTATCTCGCGGCCCGCATTGGACGTCATCCGCTCGTGATGACGGCCTGGGGCAGCGACCTGCTGGTGACGCCGCGCGCCAGCCGCCTGCTGCATGCGCTGACGAGCTGGACCTTGCGGCGCGCCGACCTGGCGACCGGCGACTCGGCCGACCTGCTCGATGCGATCCGTGCGCATGCGCCCGGCGTGCCGGCGCGGCTGATCCATTGGGGCGCCGACCTCGCGACGTTCCGTCCTGCCGAAGCGCTGCCGCATGCGTTCGGCATCGCGAGCCTGCGCAGCTGGGACGCCAACTACAACATCGACGTGGTCGTCGATGCCGTCGCGCTGCTGCATGCGCGGTGGCCCGAGCTGCCGCTCGAACTGCACCTGCTCGGCGGCGGGCCGCTCGAAGCGGCGCTGCGTGCGCAGGTCGATGCGCGCGGCATCGCCGGCCAGGTGCGTTGGCACGGCCGCGTCGGCGATGCCGCGATGGTCGATGCGTTGCGGCACTGCCGCGTCTCGGTGTCGGTGCCGACCAGCGACGCGACGTCGGTGTCGCTGCTCGAGAGCATGGCGATGGGTCTGGCGGTCGTCGCGACCGACTTGCCGGCGAACCGGGCGTGGCTCGCGGCCGACGATAGTGTGCTGGTTCCTGTGCGCGATGCCGCGGCGCTGGCCGATGCGCTGGAGCGTCTCGCACGCGATCCCGCCGATACCGAGCGCATGGCGCGACGCAACCGCGCGCGCATCGAAACCGACGGCTCGCGCAGCGCGCAGATGGATGCGATGGACGGGCTCTATCGCGAGCTGTGGGACCAGGCGCGCGCGCGGCGGATGGCATGACGCAAGGCGCGCGCACCGTCAGCCTGATCGTGCCGTGCCGCAACGAGCGCGGCTACATCGAGGCGTTCTGCGCCAGTGCGCTCGCGCAGCGGCTGCCACCCGATCGTCGGCTCGAACTCGTGATCGCCGACGGCCAGAGCGACGACGGCACGCGCGAGGTGCTGGACGCACTGGCCCTGCGTGATGCACGCGTTGCGGTGATCGCGAACCCGCGCCGCATCGTGTCGACCGGCCTGAACCTCGCGCTGGCGCAGGCGCGCGGTGACGTGATCGTGCGCATGGACGTGCACACCGAGTACGCGCCCGACTACGTCGCGCAGTGCCTGGCCGCGCTCGAACTCAGCGGTGCTGCCAACGTCGGCGGCCCGTGGCGCGCCGAAGCCGGCCCGCAAGCCCTCCCCATGCAGCAGGCCGTCGCGGCGGCGTTCCAGTCGCGCTGGGTCGCCGGCGGTGCACGATCGCGCGACCTGACCTACAGCGGCGAGGTCGATACCGTCTACCTCGGCTGCTGGCCGCGCGCGACCTTCGAGCGGTTCGGCGGCTTCGACGAGGATCTGGTGCGCAACCAGGACGACGAGCACAACCTGCGCATCGTGCGCGGCGGCGGGCGCATCTGGCAGTCGGCCGCGGTGCGCAGCGTCTACCGGCCGCGCGCGCGGCTCGGCCAGGTGTTCCGGCAGTACCTGCAATACGGCTACTGGAAGCCGTTCGTGATGAAGAAGCACGGGCAGCCGGCCTCGCTGCGCCATCTGGTGCCGGCGCTGTTCGTCGCGGCGCTCGGGCTGTCACTGCTGCCGGCGCTGGCCGGTCTGGCACTTCCGCTCGTCGCGTTGGCCGTGCTCTATGCGGCCACGGTCGTCGCGCTGACCGCCGGCGTGGCGGCACAACTGCATCCGTCGCCTGCCGCACTGGTGCGCGTGCCGGCGGTGATCGCGGCGTACCACGTCGGCTATGGCGTCGGGTCGATCGTCGGCGCCTGGGACGTGCTGCGCCACGGGCGGGGCCGTGCGCGCTTCGCGGCGCTGACGCGGTGATCAGAACCATGGCCGATGACGAAGCCGAAGCCGTGCGCGCCCGCTATGCGCGGCGCGCCGCCGGCGATCCGCGCTACAACCTGCTCGACCCGGCCGCCTTGCTGATGCTGCAGGAACGCCAGCGCGCGTTGCTGCGGTTGCTGAAGGCTGTCGGCCGCACCGATCTGCCGTCGCTGACGCTGCTCGAGATCGGCAGCGGCGGCGGCGACAACCTGCTCGAGCTGCTGCGGCTCGGCTTCGCGCCCGCTCACCTCGCCGGCATCGAGCTGCTGCCCGAACGCCATGCGCAGGCGCGCGATCGCCTGTCCGACGCGGTGCGCCTCCAGCTCGGCGACGCGACCGTCGTCGACCTCGGCGCAGCGAGCGTCGACATCGTGCTGCAATCGACCGTCTTCTCGTCGCTGCTCGATTCGGCCTACCAGCAGCGCCTGGCCGACGCGATGTGGCGCGCCGTCAAGCCGGGCGGTGGTGTGCTGTGGTACGACTTCACGATGGACAACCCGCGCAACCCCGACGTGCGCGGCGTGCCGCTCGCCCGCCTGCGCGCGCTGTTCCCGGCAGCGCGCCTGACGGCACGCCGCATCACGCTCGCGCCGCCGCTGGCCCGTCCGCTCGCCCGGCTGCATCCCGGCCTCTACACTCTCTGCAACGCCTTGCCGTGGCTGCGCACGCATGTGCTGGCGTGGCTCGGCAAGGATTGAATCCGCATGTCCGCACCGCTCCCGTTCCTGCCGTTCGCGTTGCCCGAGATCGGCGACGAAGAGATCGCCGAAGTCGTCGACACCCTGAAGTCGGGCTGGGTCACGACCGGCCCGAAGACCAGGCGCTTCGAAGAGGATTTCACCGCCTTCCTCGGCGAGGCGAGCCTGCAGTCGCTCGCCGTCAACTCCGCGACCGCCGGGCTGCATCTGGCGCTCGAAGCGCTCGGCATCGGGCCGGGCGACGAGGTCATCACGACGACGCATACGTTCACTGCGACCGCCGAGGTGGTGCGCTACCTCGGCGCCGACGTCGTGCTGGTCGACATCGATCCGGCGACGATGTGCATCGATCCGGCGCGCGTCGAAGCCGCGATCACCCCACGCACCAAGGCGATCGTGCCGGTGCACTACGCGGGCCTCGCCGCCGACATGGAATCGCTGCTGGCGATTGCCGCGCGCCACGGCCTGAAGGTCGTCGAGGACGCGGCGCATGCGCTGCCGTGCACGAGCGGCGGCCGGTTGATCGGCACCCTGGCGTCGGACGCGACGGTGTTCAGCTTCTACGCCAACAAGACCATCACGACCGGCGAAGGCGGCATGGTCGTGACGCGGCATGCCGAACTCGCCAAGCGCATGAAGGTGATGCGGCTGCACGGCATGAGCCGCGATGCGTTCGATCGCTTTACCGCCACGGTGCCGAGCTGGTACTACGAGATCGTCGCACCGGGCTTCAAGTACAACCTGACCGACATCGCCGCGGCGCTCGGCATCCACCAGCTGAAGCGCCTGCGCGGCTTCCAGCAGCGGCGCGTCGAGCTCGCGGCACAGCTCGACGACGGCCTGGCGGGCCTGCCGCTGACGTTGCCGCCGCATGCGCCTCGAGGTGATCTGCACGCCTGGCATCTCTACGTGGTGCGGCTCGACGACAACGCGCCGGTCGACCGCAACCGCTTCATCGAGCGCCTCTACGCCGCCGGCATCGGCTGCAGCGTGCACTACATCCCGCTGCATCTGCAGCCGTACTGGCGCGACCGCTACGGCCTCGCTGCGGCGATGTTTCCGCACAGCCAGCGCGCCTACGAGCGCATGGTGAGCCTGCCGCTCTACACGCGCATGAGCGACGGCGACGTGCGGCGCGTCTGCGATGCGGTGCGCGCCGCGTTGAGCTGACCCGGCACCGGTGGCCAAGCGGGCCTTCGATCTGCTCGCCGCGGGCCTCGGGCTCGTGCTGCTGGCGCCGCTGATGCTGTGGATCGCCTGGTCGATCAAGCGCGATACGCCGGGGCCGGTGCTGTTCCGCCAGGAGCGCGTCGGTCGTCACGGCAAGCCGTTCATGATCCGCAAGTTCCGCACGATGGTGCATGCGCCCGGCACCGCGGGCGCGCAGATCACGGTCGGGGCCGATCCGCGCATCACGCGCTATGGTGCCTGGCTGCGCGCGCGCAAGCTCGACGAGCTGCCGCAGCTGATCGACGTGCTGGTCGGCACGATGAGCCTGGTCGGTCCGCGGCCTGAGGTGCCGCGCTACGTCGCGCGCTATCCGGCCGCGCTGCGCGACGTGGTGCTGTCGGTGCGGCCGGGCATCACCGATCCGGCGTCGATCGCGTTTCGCGACGAGGCCGAGCTGCTGGCGCGGGCGGCCGATCCGGAGCGGGAGTACGTGGAGCTGATCCTGCCGCAGAAGCTCGAGCATGCGGCACGCTATGCGCGCTGCGCATCGCTCGCGACCGACCTCGGCGTGCTGCTGCGGACGCTGGCGGTGCTGGCCACGCGGTCCTGACTGGTACGTAGCGAACTGCTGCAACAATCGCGCGGCCTTCCCGCTCGCCCATGGTCTGGCAACGCCTAGAACGCTTCCTGACGCAAGCCCGTCCGCATCGCCAGCCGCTCGCGCTGGTGATAGACGGCATCGTCGTCGCGTTGTGCTGGCACATCACCTACCTGTTCCGCCTCGGCTTCGAGCGCTGGCAGAGCGCGCGGCCCGGCTACGACGCCTGGGTCATCACCGGCATCGTCGCGGTGTACCTGATCGTCTTCGTGATCGCCGGCGTGCCGCGCAGCATGTGGCGCTTTGCCGGCTTCGGCGAGATCAAGCGGTTGACGGTGGCTTGCCTGGTCGCCGGGCTGGTGTCGGCGGTGGTCGTGCTGATGGCGGGCTTGCGCGAGGTGCCGCGGGCGGTGTTGGCGCTCCATCCGGTGGTCAGCCTGATGGGCCTGTGCATCGCGCGCATCGGCTACCGCATGCTTTACGAGCACATGCGCGGACGCCTGAATGGCGAAGCGACCGGCACGCGGCGGGCCCTGGTGCTCGGCGCGGGCGACGCCGGGCGCCTGCTGCTGGCCGGCATCCAGCACCAGGGCTGGGTCGTCGTCGGGCTGCTCGACGACGATCCCACCAAGCAGCGCACGCGCATCGCGAACGTGCCGGTGCTGGGCCCGCTGTCCGCGGTCAAGGAACTGGCCGACCGGCACGCTGCCACCCACGTCGTGCTGGCGATGCCGGGCGTGCCGGTGGTGCAGCGGCGGCGCGCGATCGATCTGGCGGCGGGCACCGGCCTGCCGGTGCTGACGGTGCCGTCGGCGCAGGAGCTGATCTCCGGCGGCACGGTCAGCCGCGTGCGCGACATCGAGCCCGGCGACCTGCTCGGCCGCGAGCCGGTGCAGCTCGACGAAGCGGGCATCGCCGAAACGCTGTCGGGCAAGACCGTGCTGATCACCGGCGCCGGCGGCTCGATCGGCAGCGAGCTGTGCCGCCAGGTCGCGCGCTACGGGCCGCAGCGCATCGTGCTCTACGAGCTGAGCGAGTTCTCGCTCTACAACATCGAGCAGGAACTGACCGAACGCTTTCCCCATCTCGTGCTGGCGCGCCTCATCGGCGACGTGAAGGACCTCGAACACCTGCGCCGGACGTACGCGCACTGGAAGCCGCACGTCGTCTTCCATGCGGCGGCCTACAAGCACGTGCCGCTGATGGAAGAGGAAAACGCCTGGGCGGCGGTGCGCAACAACGCGCTCGGCACGCAGTACGCCGCGCAGGCGGCGGCCGAGAGCGGCGTCGAACGCTTCGTGCTGATCTCGACCGACAAGGCGGTCAACCCGACCAACGTGATGGGCGCCTCCAAGCGCCTGGCCGAGATGCTGCTGTCGCGCCAGGCCGCGGTCTCGAAAGCGGCCGGGCAGACGACGCGGTTCATGGCGGTGCGCTTCGGCAACGTGCTCGGGTCGAGCGGCAGCGTGATCCCGAAGTTCAAGGAACAGATTGCCCGCGGCGGGCCGGTCACCGTGACGCATCCGGACATCACGCGCTACTTCATGACGATCCCCGAAGCTGCGCGCCTCGTGCTGCAGGCCGCGGCGATCGGCGAGAGCGGCCAGGTGCTGGTGCTCGACATGGGCGAGCCGGTGCGCATCGTCGACCTGGCGCGCGACATGATCCGGCTCGCGGGGCATGCGCCGGGGGAGATCCGGATCGAGTTCACCGGGTTGCGGGCGGGGGAGAAGCTGTACGAGGAGTTGTTGGCGGCGGCGGATACCTCCGTGGCGACGTCGATTCCTCATGTCCGCATTGCACTGCTCGATGGTGCGCCACCCGATACCGATGTGGTGAGGCCGACGTCGAGCTTGCTCGACCCAGGCGACGCCGACGTGCGCCGGCTGCTGCGCGACTACGTGCCTGAATATCGCCCCGCGACGAGGTGAGCGACCCACAGGTAAAGCGGGAAGTCGCCGAACCCTTCTCTTGTACACTAAACGGCTTTCACCATTTCCGCTTGACGATGTTCTTGCGCCGATGCGTCGCACTGACGCTTGTCTGCTTGGCCGCGGCCGCCAATGCCCAGTCGCTATTGGATCTAGCTCAGCAGCAGGGCTCGTCGGATTCCTTGAGTGGCAACGGCCAGACACAGCGCAGTGTTCAGTTGCCTGCCAATTCAGGGCTCGGAGCGGTGCCCAGCGTTCCGTCTATCGCGAACGATGCGAGCCTGCTGTTGCAGCGCGGCTTGAACACGCAGTCCAACGTGCAGAACGGGCAGAACCTCCTGCGGACACCGACTCCGCAGCCGCTCGCCGAGTTCCAGCGTTTCGTCTGGGGAGCGACCGGGCGCATGCTGCCGCTCTTCGGCCAGAACCTTTTCGCGGACGCCGTGCAGACGTATGCACCGGTGGACCGTGTTCCCGTCCCTGCCGACTACGTGATCGGCCCGGGCGACGAATTGCTGATTCGCGCCTGGGGTGCCGTGGACGTCGACTTCCGCGCCGAGGTCGACCGCAACGGGATGATCAACATTCCCCATATCGGATCGTTCGGGATCACGGGCATCAAGTCGAGCGAGGTTGAAAGCTACCTACGCTCGCAGATCGGGCGCATCTACAAGAACTTCGACCTCAGCGTCACGCTCGGTCAACTCCGCTCGATCCAGATCTTCGTCGTTGGCCAGGCCGTGCAGCCTGGCAGCTACACGGTCAGCAGCCTGTCGACACTCGTGACCGCCCTGTTCGCGAGCGGCGGACCGAACCCCAACGGCTCGATGCGGCACATCGTTCTGCGGCGCGGCGACAAGGTCGTCACCGAGTTCGACCTGTACGACTTTCTCGTCAGCGGCGACAAGAAGAACGATGCCCGGCTCCTTCCCGGCGATGTCATCATGATTCCGGCGGCCGGGCCGCGGGTCGCGGTGCTGGGCGCTGTGAGGATGCCGGCCATCTACGAACTCAAGTCGTCCGCCGAGACGCTGGGGCAGGTGCTCCGCTATGGTGGCGGAACGAGTGTCGTGACATCCGCGACGAAGGCCCAGCTGGAACGCGTCGATCCGACCAATCCGCAGGCCCCCCGCCAGGTCAGCACGGTAGCGTTCGATGCGGGCGGGTTGGCAAGTCTGCTGCGCGACGCGGACATACTCACCGCGTTCGAGGTCCGGCCCGCGTTCTCCAATGCGGTAACGCTGCGTGGAAACGTCGAACAGGCGTTGCGATATCCGTATCAACCCGGAATGCGGATCAGCACATTGATCCCGGAGCGCAGCGCGCTGATCACGCGGGACTACTACCGTCGGCGGAATCGATTGGTCGAGTTTCTGAATCCGGGCGAAGACGAATACAAGGATCTGGACTCCAACGGCATGATGAGCCAGAGCGGTCAGCTTCGGGGCCCGTACGGAGCGAGTCCCTTTGGCCGCCAGCCCGGCGTTGCCGGATCGCTCGGATCGAACATGCAGGGGTACGCCGGATCGGTGACGGGCGGCATGCAGAACGGCACGGTCGGCAACCTGACGATGGCCCAGGGTGCGATCGCGGGCGGCAATCTGTCTCAGGCAGGCGGTGTGCTCGTCAACGGCGTGGCCGCGCAGCAACAACAGGGCAATGCGTCCGCGCTCGGGCTTGCGGGAGCCGCTGGGGGCGGACTGGGGCAGACGGGCAGTAGCAATTTGCAGGCGAATGGCCTGCCGATGCGCCTGCCGCTTGGCAACGACGGCTGGGCCGCATCGAGTGCTCAGGATGCCACTTGGCGACAGCGCAATGACCGCCTGCCAGATCCGGACAGCCTGCTCGATCAGGTCAACTGGGACTACGCGGTCGTCGAGCGGATGGATCCGAAGACCCTGTCGTCGCAGCTGCTGCCGTTCAACCTGCGGCGTGCCGTGGTTGATCGGGATCCCAGGGACGATCTCGAGCTGCAGCCCGGCGACGTGGTCACGATCTTCAGCCTGCGGGACGTGCGCGGGCCGCAATCGCGACAGACGCAATACGTGCGGATCGAAGGCGAAGTACGCAGTCCTGGCGTCTATCAGCTTCTCCCCGGGGAGAGTCTGCGGCAACTGTTGGAGCGGGTCGGCGGTTTGACCAATCAGGCCTATGCCTACGGCATCGAATTCACGCGGGAGTCGACCCGTCTGAAGCAGCAGGTCGTCTTGCAGGATGCGGTTCGCCGGCTGCAGGCAGCGCTCGCAAGCAGTTCCGCCGACGAGTTGGCTAATGCCTCGTCATCGGATGTCGAGGTCGCCAAGGCGGCGATGGCGGCCCAGCAGCAATCGCAACAGGCGCAGTTGAAGCGTCTTGAGGAGATCGTGCCGATTGGACGCATTGCGCTCGAGCTGCCGCTGGATGCCAAGGGAATTGCCGATCTGCCCGACCTGCCGCTCGAGAACGGCGATAGCGTCATGGTCCCGGGCCGCCCCGGCTTCGTCTTTGCCGTCGGCGCCGTGGCCAACGAGAACGCGCTCGTCTGGCGTCCGGGTCGCACGGTCGACGACTATCTCCGGTCGGCCGGGGTCGAAACCGCAGCCGATCAGGAAAACACCTTCGTCATTCGCGCCGACGGATCGGTGGCGCACGCTCGGAACTATTCGGGACTCTTCTCGAACGGTTTCGGTTCGTTGGATCTGATGCCCGGCGACACGATCGTCATCCCTCAGAAGATCGACCGGACAACCAAATTGACCGCCTTCCTCCGCGGCGCCAAGGATTGGACGCAGATCCTCTATCAGTTCGGACTTGGGGCCGCGGCGTTCCACACTCTGAAGAACTAGCGCGGATGCATGGATCGGAAGCGCGCATCCGCTCAGGGAGCGTCCCGTTGAATGGTCGTGCTCGATTCGACGGGGAGTCTGGGGTGCGGGGTAATCTCATATGACGGAAGCTGGCCAGACGTTGACAACGGACGCGTCCGCTTTGGTGAGCCCGGCTGACGGGGATTTCCTCGACGCGAGTCTCACGCTCGCGGAACATGCCCGGTTGCTGATCCTGATTCCGATCGTGGTCGGGTTGTTGACGCTCGGAATCACGTTCCTCATCACGCCGACGTTCACGGCGACGACATCCATCATGACGCCGCAGAAGTCAGACAGCGCGGCTTCGCTGCTGTTGGGCTCGCTGAGCGGACTCGCTGGAACCGCTGCGGGCAGCCTTGCCGGCCTCAAGAATCCGGCCGACCAATGGGTCGGGCTGCTGCAGAGCCGGACCATTGCGGATGCGCTGATCAACAAGTTCAAACTCCGCGAGCGCTACAACGTCGAGTACATGTTCAAGGCTCGCAAGATACTGGCGAAGCTGACGGACATACAGGCCGGCAAGGATGGGCTGATCACCATCGACGTGCTCGATGAAGATCCGGAAGTTGCCAAGCAAATGGCGGACTCCTATGTCGACGAACTGCAGAAGCTCAGCCGCGCGGTGGCGCTGACCGAATCCTCGCAGCGCCGCGCTTTCTTCGAGGAACGACTGAAGGACACGCAGAACAAGCTCGATCAGGCGGCTGCGGCGCTGCAAAAGAGCGGCATCGGCCAGAGCACGTTCAAGACCGACCCCGGCGCGGCCGTCGACGCCGTGGCTCGCCTGCGTGGGCAGATCGTCGCAGCGGAAGTGCGCGTTTCGGTTATGCGGAATTACATGACGGAGCAGAGCCCGGACTTGCGTCTGGCGCAGAAGGAACTCTCGTCGCTGCGCCAACAGCTTTCCCAGATCGAACACGTCGATGATCCCGCGCAGGCTGGCGGCGAGGCCTACGTGGCCAAGTATCGGGACTTCAAGTATTACGAGAGCCTCTACGAATTGATCGCCAAGCAATACGAGCTTGCAAAGATCGACGAGGCCCGAGACGGAACCGTCATACAGGTCGTCGACCACGCTGTCGTGCCGGAATGGAAGACGAATCCGAAGCGGGGTCTGATGTCCGGATTGGCAGCCTTGCTCTCGTTGATCCTGACGGGACTCTACTTCCTCGGGCGGGAATCGATCCGAAGAAGGGCCGTCGCCGAGCCGGCCGCGGGCGCGAAGTTCGTTGCGCTGCGCCGCGCACTGTCCTTGCGCCGGCGCCGGTCGGCGAGCCGCAGCGGCGGTCTGCCGTGACTTCGCGCGGCCGATGACCTGCCCCGAAGCCAAGTAACGGCAGCCAAGGGCTCGGCAGTGTTGCGTGCGCGGGATCAGTGCCCGGGCAGGCGCGTCTCCGCGATGTTGCCGGTCGTGACGCCGTCGCGAACCATTTGCCCTGCAAAGCGGGTATTCGCGTCGTCGTAGCGATGCGATTCGTCTTTGTAGATGGTCAGCCGCGTCTGCCGCGTTGGTGCCGAAACCCGATTGCGCGTCACCTGAAGGAAGCTGGATCTTCCCCATCCCAGGAAGACGGCAGCCGATCGCTCGCTGCCGTTGCCGCAGTCGGCGAATTCATTCGAGTCGATCTGGACGTGATCGGATTCGTAGACGGACACGCATGAGGCCTCTTCGACCGCGCCTCCACACCGCGTGAAGCGGTTGTTCTGTACGACGACGGTGCTCGCGTGAAAGCCCTTCCCGGGCTCACTGACGCGCGCGCTCATGCGGTAGCCTTCCCAGGTGTTGCCGGTGATGCTGATATCGCGCCCGCTGTAGATGGCGAACGGCTGATTCCCGTTTTTCCCTCGATTGTTCGTGATGCGCCACCGCATCGGCTGCAGTTCGCTACCGGCGCGCGGCTTCACATGCACCGTGATGTCGGCCCCGGTTCCGACATAGCCGGAGAAGCTATTGTTCGATATCTCGATGTCCGAAGGTGCCTGAAGAACCCCAGGGGTCTGATAACTCGTGATCTGGCCTCCGGAGCCTCCGTTGCCCGTGAAGGTATTGCCTCGTATGACGACCGAGCGAATCACGTGCCAGGGGTGGTCGTTCGGTTCCAGATCGATGGGCCCCGGCATCTTGGCCGACGTGCAGTTCGTGAAGCGGCTGCCTTCGATGGTGAGACCGTCGCAGTCGATCACGCTGATCCCGTTGCGATTGCTTCGATTGATCCCGTCGAACGTGCAGTTCCTGATCGTCACCGAGCGGTTGTGACGCTCTTCGCCAGGGCGCACCCCAGACCCCAGATACAGCCCGTCGCCGCGGAAACCCACGAATCTGACCCCGTCCAGCGTCAGGCCCGTCACTCCGTTCGCGATGAGCAGATGAACGCCTTCGCTGAACCCGTCCTCGTCGGAAGTTCCTCTGAGCGTGATCCCTTTTAGCGTCAGACCCTGGAGGTTCCTTCTCGGATCCGGGCTTTCCGAATCGCAGAGCAGCATGAAAGGCGCCCCCTTGCGGTGACGCAGTGTGCCGGGGCCATAGATCGTCGCCTTGTCGGGGAGGCGCACCTGGCCGATGACAAACGTGCCGGCAGGCACGTAGACCGGTTTGCCCGTTCCCAGAGCTTGGGCAAGCGCGTCCGAACTGTCGCGGCCTCCCAACGCGTCGGCACCTTGAGCCTCGCCGAGGTTCACGGAGCCCGGCTCCGGCCCGGAAGCGGGCTGAGCCCGGACTGCGACGACCATGGCCGCCAGCGACGCATAGACGATCTGACGCCGCGTCAGGGTGCTGTGGGGAAACAAATCGAACGTCTTCAAGTTTCGACTCCTGTCGTAGGTTGCATCAGGTCGACTACGCAAGCCGGTGCAGCACGGCGAAATACCGGTCCAACACGATGCCTTCGTCGAACTCTCGCGCCATTTTCTCTCTACCCCGAAGGCCCATGGCGTCGCGCTGCTCCGCCGGAAGGCGAAGCATCTCCCGCATCTTCTCCGCCAGGCTCCCCGCGCTTCGCACGTCACAAAGAAACCCGGTCGAGCCGTCGTCGACAGCATCCCGGCAGCCGACGGCGTCGGAGGCAATCAACGGCTTGCCCATGGCTGCTGCTTCGAGCAGCGAGCGCGGTACGCCCTCTCGATAGGACGGCAGGACGACGCAGTCGGCTTCGGCCACGTGAGTGCGGACATCGTCCGTCGCGCCCTTGTAGTCGATCAGCCCGTCCCGGACCCAGCCATCCAACTGATGGCGCGGGACGGCGGAAGGGTTGTCCTCGTCCATGGGACCGAGCAATTGGAACCGGGCGGCGACCCCGGACTGGCGGAGCGCCCGGGCCGCCTCGACGAACTCGCCGACACCCTTGTCCCACAGCAGGCGGGCGATCATCAGAAAGGAGGGCGGCCGACCGAATGCCTGCGTCGAAGGCGGCATAGGCCTGAACCGCTGTAGATCGACTCCCGAGCCCGGAATGCGCTCGGTCTTGGCGACATCCACCATGCCGCTCTCGAGGAACAGTCGGCGATCGTCGTCGTTCTGAAAGAATACCCAGGACGCACGCTCCATCGTCATGCGATACATGATCCGCACGATGGGCGTGACCCAACTTGTCTGAATGAAGGCACGCCCCAATCCGGAAACATTCATCACCTGATGCGCGCGCCTGCCGAGGAGTGCGAACGCGGCATAGAGATTGCCCTTCGGGGTGTAACTGAGCACCACGTCGATCTTCTGCTGTCGCAAGATCCGGCGCATCTCGAAGATCGTCGCCAGTTCCCGCAAGGGCTGGGTTCCGCCTCGATCGAGGGGAATGGCATGGACCGCAATCCCGAGATCGCGTAGGCGCTGGGAGTAGGCATCCTCCGGCGCCAATGCGATTGCCTCGTGGCCGTTGAGTCGAAGTGCTTCGATGAGACTGCGCCGGAAGTTGTAGACGTACCAACTCGAATTGGCAACGACGCAGATTCTCATGGGGCGCCAGGAGCGTTGGTCATGTGCGGTTCTCGACAGATAACCGACTGCCTGCGGCCTGGGTCAGTATCTGAAGGATCTTCGGCGCCGTCGATTGCAGGGAGTATTCGTCGAGAACCCTCACCCTCGCCGTCTCGCCCAGCATCTGGCGCAAGGAAACGTCATCCGCCAATTCGACGACGGCTCGCGCCCATTCCTCGTCGCTTGAGGCGAGACGACCCACAGCCGGGGTCACGATGTCGCGATTCACGCCCACTGGCGATGCGATCACCGGCCGGCCCACCGCCATGTACTGGATCAGCTTGTAGCCGCACTTGCCGTTCTCCCAAGGCCCGTCGGGCAGCGGCATGATGCCGACGTCGATCGTGGCCAGGAGTGCGGCCTCGGTATCCGCCGACCAGGGATGCTGCTCAATCGGCACGCCCAGGTCGTCGAGCGGTCCCGCACCGATCGTCACGAGCCTGAGGCGGCGGCGGCGGGATGCCTCACCGAGCGCGCCCTTCAGTTCGCGCAGGTAGTGCGACGTTGCGGGGCTGCCTATCCATCCGATTCTCAGTTCGTCGCGAGGCACCGCCTTCGGCGCCGCCGGGTAGCGGCTCACGTCGACGACAGTGGGAATCCGGTAGAGCTGGCGTGCTCCTAGGGGTCGCAGATGAGACTCCAGGTAGGAGTTTCCGGCGATCACTGCGGCCGCGCCGCCGAGCAGCGGCGTCAGCTTGCGGCCCAGGGCGAATCGCACGACGGCGGAAGGATGGAGATCGTAGGTATGGAAGATGGCATCGTCGTAGTCGACGACCCAAGGCGCCCTCGCGAGCCGGAGCAATGCCTCGAACGATCCCGACAAGAAGGGGAACACTTCCTTCTCCACCCATACGACCGCGTGCCTTCTCGCACTCAGGAGCCGTGCGAAGCGATGCGCATAGGCGCGGAAGACATCGGTGACGCGACGGCTCCCTGATCGATAGAGGTGATCCAGATAGCGGTCGTCGAAGAACGATGCCACCTCGACGTCGATGCCCGCCTGCCGTAGATACGGCAGATACTGCAGCGTGCGCAGACGCGAACTCGCTGCCTGCTCGCCGTATCTGCTGAGCAGCAGGATCGACTTTCCCTGCATCGAATGGGCGGGAGTCTCCGGTCGCTGCATCGCCGCAACAGGTGTCACGTCCAGGGAGCGGCCGTCGAGCATGGCTGGGTCGGTCAAAGCGTCCGGTTCGCGCCGTCGGGACGCGAAGGCAGGGCAGTGGCGCGATGCGCGACGCGCAAAACCGTGGGCAGATCCTTCCACAGCCTCCAATACGCGCGCAGTGTGTTGAAGGCATCCGCCGCCGACCGGTGCGCAGAAGCGAGCATCAGGCGTGTAAACGGCTCGACGAATAGCGACAGGCTGGCGACCGTCCAGGCTCGACCGCGCGGCATGTGCTTGAACGCATAGAGGATGCGACTGCGTATCGAATAGAAGAGCCGCTGCGCCTTGACCTGCCGCGAACTGCCGCCGCCGGCATGAAAGATCCGAGCGGTGCTCAGGTAGGTCGTGGACCAGCCGGCTTGCCTGGCGCGCAATGAAAAATCGAGGTCTTCGAGGTAGACGAAGAAGCGTTCGTCGAAGCCCCCCAGCGACCGGAACAACGAAAGGCGCATGAAGAAATAGGCGCCGATGACGTGGTCCACGGTCCGCGTCGTCGCATGATCCCAATCGAGCATGTGCGTGCTGAGCCGGCGGAAGCGAGCGAGGCGAGGCAGCCCCAGCACTTGCGCGACGAACGTCTTGAGCGAGGGAAACCGGGCGCAGCTTCTCGCCACCGAGCCCGATTCGTCGATCATCTGGACGCCGAGGATGCCGACCGCCGCGTTCTGTGCTGCCTCGATGTAGTTCAGCGAGTTCTGGAGGGCATCGGGCATGAGACGCGTGTCCGGGTTGAGAAAGAGGATGTATTTCGAACGGCACAGCGCCGCTCCCTGGTTGCAGGCGGCGGCGAAGCCACGATTCTCCCGGTTGCGGACGATGACGAGATTCTCGCCGGCCGGGGTCCGCTCACGCAATTGCGCGATCGAGGTGTCTGTCGACGCGTTGTCCACGATGACGATCTTCGCCACCAGGTCGCCGGCATGCTGATGCACGCTCTCGACGGCCTCGGTGAGCAGGTTTGCCGAATTCCAGTTGACGATGACGATGGAGACGGATTCAGCGCCCATGATCCGCCTTGCCGCGATCCGCGGTGCACGTTACGGAGACCAGCAGCAAGATGATCTGAGTCAGGCCGTTCTGGGAAAAGAAGTAGACGTCCTTGAAGTTCCCGATGAACACCATCAGCACGGCCATCTTCAGCAAGAAGGAGACCTTGGGGCCTGCGGCTCTGACCCTGGAAAGTCGGTAGACATGGAGAAAGATGCTGAAGCAAATCAGCATGCCCAGGATGCCCGCGCCGAAGATGAACAGGACATAGCCGACATCCGACTCGATGTACGGCAGGCTTTCGGCACGCCCGAAATTGCCGGTGCCGAAAAAGATCTCGTGCAGGCTGCCCGGCAGAAAATACATCTGCTGCAGCGCGTCGGTGCTGTTCGAGCGGGCTCCGCCGCCGGACAAGATGTTGATGTAGAGTTCGAACGCCCAGGATGCGATCGCCACGAAGCTGTCGTTGGAGACCAGCGACGCCGCCGCGGCGAGGGCGAACATCAGGATCCACATGCCGATCTTGAGTGCGTTCGTGCGCGCATATCGGCCGGCTCCTTCTAAGCGGCCATAGAGCGCGACGTAGATCGCCAAGCAGAGCATCAGGACGACGAGACCGGTGCGGCCGGAAACGATCAGTCCGCCGAGGATTGCGCACAGCGTCACCGCCGTGGCAAGCGACCGGCCCTGCGAGATGCGTCGTTCGGAATCTGCATAGTGCACGACGCCGATGAGGAATATGAAGGCGTAGAACATCGAGAGCGTCGATGCGCCCGAGAAAAACAGGCCGGTGGCGCGATAGCCCTCCGACAGGTGCTCCGTGGCATCGTCAGATATCGCGATCACCTTGTGCAGTGCGTCCGAAAATCCGGACGACAGTAGCGTGCCTATCGCGATCACAGCGTTCGAGGCGCCCAAGTAGAAGACGGTTCGCAGCAATTTGCCGAGATACTCACGTCCGTAGACCTTCCTGTAGAGCGCGACCAGTTGGAGATCCGCCAGCAGTACGGCGATGGCAAAGACGAGCTGCAATGCGATGGTCAAGTCGTTGCCGCCTTCCAGCAGTGCCACGCCGAGCACGTAGCAGAAGACGAGAACGACGTGTAGGCCGAAGCGTGCCGCAAGTCCGAACTCGGTTTGGCCGACGACGGTCCGGAACAGGAAGGTAAGAGCCAGCAGCGGCACGATGAACTGGCCCGGGGCCGCGCCGACCTTGCCGATGGAGATCTTGGCAGGGATGATGACGACGAGCGTCAGCAGGGCGAGACCAATGCGTGCCGGCAGCGAGGCCGCGGGTGCTCTGGTGTTGTAAACCGGGCCGCCGCTCTGCAGAACTGTCGGATGCGGAATCATGCTGCGCCCGATCGACTGGATGGCCGGCGCTGAATCATCGAGGATGGAACACGCGGTCCTGCGCCTTCTGCAGCCCAGCGCGCCGCAGCAGTCGGCGCCCGACGGCGGCCGACAACGACCGGCAGAGCGACAGGCCGACGCCGATCAGCAGACCGGCCTGCTGACCGGGCGCCGATCGCAGGACGACAGCCGCCCACTCCCTGACCTTGCGCAGGTCACCGCCGTTGAGTTCACGCTGCGCGATCCCGGCCAGGAAGTTCGCCTTCGCCGCTGCCCGCGACGACGCGGGGGCATCGTTCGGTCCGACGGTCGACAGCGCCTGCCAGTAAAGCTGTCGGATCAGTTCCCGACTGGTGAGCGTGACCGAAGACTGGTTATGGCTGCGGTAGCAGGTGAGGTACTCCTCCAGGAACCCGAGGCGGCCGTGACGCAGCAATGCGATGTAAAGCTGAAAGTCGATGAATCCTCCGGATGCAGGAATCATCGCCTCACGCAGGTCGGCGCGGTACATCATGGAACTGTGAGTGAGGCAGTTGCCCCTTCCGATCAGAAAGGCCGCATCGAACGAACTCGGGATACCGCTCGAAAACACCCCGATCCGCCTGTCATCGTCGGCAACGACGATCGCATTGGTGAAGACCGCCGGACACGCCGGATCATCCTCTAGGAAGCGGAGCTGTTTCTCAAGTTTACCTTCGGCCCAGTAGTCGTCGCCATCGCAGTGAGCGATGCACGTCCCTCGGGCTCCGGCATGCACCCGCCGATAGTTGGCGAACATGCCGAGGTTCCGCTCGCGGGCGAGCGGCTTCACGATCAGGGAATGGCGTTCGGCAAACGCGCGCACGATGTCTCCGGTCCCGTCGGTGGAGCAGTCGTCGCCGACGAGAACCTCCATGTCCCACCCGTATGGAAGGCGCTGCGTCACGATGCTTTCCAGGCAGCACTCGATGTATCGGCGCTGGTTGTATGTCGTCACGCAGACGCTCAGGAGTTTCCGCATCACGAGATCCTTCGCGCGGAAGCCACGGTGGAACGTTCACCCATGCTTCACCCAGGATGTTCTGCCCTTTTCGCGCCACAGCACGAGGGCCTTTGCGCGGATCATGGACGACATGGCGCAAGCCGCCACGAAGATCAGCGCCCACACGCCGATCGCCTCCGCGAACACCGCTGCGCGGCCCTGCGGCCAGTCCGCGACGAGGTCGATGGCCAGTGCGACCAGCGTGCTCGCTGCTGCGATCCGCAGCAGTTGTCCGACCCACCAAGGATGTAGGCCCGGCGCAAGGCGGTGATGGGTCCACGCCACCCAGACGAAGAAGTAGAGGGACATCGCCGTCAGCCAGGCCCAGCCGGCGCCGACGGCCCCGTAGCGGCTTGCCGCGAAATAGATGCCCGGCAGCAAGAGCAGGATCAAGAGGCCATTGCCGATCAGGTGCCATCGGAGCTGTCCTTTGGCGTATTGCAGATAGTAGGGAAAGGCGGCGAGCGCCATAAACGCGTTTCCTGCCGCATAGAGCGACGCGGTCGGACCGGCTTGCGCGGCCGCGGCGGGATTTCCCGTCCAGGCAGCGATCAGCGTGCGCGAGAAGAAGACCAGCAGCAGTGCGGTCGGTACAGCAATCGTGCAAACCAGCTCGCTGGCGCGTCGGTAGACGCGCAGGGCGGCCGCGTCGTCTCCGGCAGCCTCCAGGCGAGCCAACGTCGGCAGTAATGCCTGTCCGACCGGCGCCGACAGCAGCGTGATCCCGCCGGCCACGACGACAGCCAGCGTGTAGTAGCCATATTCGGCGAGCGGCAGCAGGCGCGATAGCAGCAGCTTGTCGAGTTGGGTGATGAACACCCAGATCATGCTGGTTACGGAGATCGTCACGGAGAATCGCAACACGCCCCGGAGCGCCGCGAGGCGGGCTGGACGAGGCCGAGTTCCGACGCGCGCCGGCAGCAGTCGGTGCGCATGGATCGCGAGTGTCGCCAGTTCGAGCGCAGCCACGACAAGCTGGAAAGTGAAGAACGCGAACGGCGTCGCGCTGATGTGTCGCAGCGCCGCAATGACGCCGACGAAGCGCACGGTCGCGATCAGCGAGTTGAACCCGGCCAGCCATCCCAGCCGCTCGAAGCCGGTGATCGCGCCTCGATACAGGCCGGACATCCAGCGCAGCGGGATGGTCAAGCCCATCAGCATGACGGCCTGCGAAACATCGGCGACCGGAAGGCTCCGTGCCTGTATCCATTCAGAGCCTATGGCGGGCGCGGCGAGCGCGACGACGAGCGCGACCACGAGCGCGGACGTACCGAAGAAGATCTCCAGCGCGCCCAGAAGATCGCGCAGTTCGTCGGCTGAAAGCGCGCCGCCGCGAAAGCGGGCCGTCTCCCTCGATAACGTGGGCGTCAACCCGACATCCAGCAGCATGAACCAGGCTTGCATGGTCGTGAAGAAGCCGACCAGGCCATAGGCCTCGGCGCCCATGTACCCCAGATAGAAGGGCACGGCGACGAGGCTGACGAGCGTGACGTAGGCCTGATTGGCGTACGAGGCGACGATGTTGCGGCGGATTCCCATGCAAGGCGACGATGCGGTGCCTGCATGCAGGCACACGAAGCCAGTTTCTTCAGTCCTGCGAGACAGGGTCCGGGGGCTGCGAATGGAGCAGCACTTCGATCATGCTCGGGTCGAACGTGGGGATCCGAAGGCGCTTGTGGACCTCCATCCGCTCGCTGAAGCTGTCGTCGACGAGGATCGGGGCGGGCAGGGTGATGTAGTCCGACTTCCTCTCGCCCGCCCGCAGGTGCACGACCTCGTCGAACAGCGTCTGGATGCGATGCTTGGCCAGCGTTGCCGAGATGTCGCCCGCATGCCGGGTCAAAAGCACCACCTTGATGCCATCTTCGATGCACTTGTGCACGAGGGCGATCGCGGTCAGGTTCACGCGGCCCGCGACGACGACGGTGTCGTCGAAGTCGAGGTAGAGCGCGGCATATCGATACGGGTGCCGGTAGCGGTTCCGCAGCGCCCGGTCGAGGCAGACGACGCCGTCGTTGACCAACAGCTTCAACGGCTTGCGCTCGTGCTCGAAGATCGTGAGCAGCGGGAAATTGACGCCCTGAACGCGATGCGCGCTCATCGAGCCGGCCACGCGAGGCGCGACTTCCAGTAGGGCGAGCTCGCCGTCGGCAGCGCGCTTCAGCTGGAAGAACCATGCGCCGTGCAGGCCGAGCCTATTCCCGATCCGCTCGGCCAAGCGATCGGCGCCAGGCAGCTCGACGGTCGACGTGCTGACCGAGATGCCGTTGCGCGTGCGCTCGCGGATGCGGGCTCCGCTGAACAGCAGGCCGTGCTCGCGATCGGTGAAGCAGTCGACCGTGTACTCCTCGCCCGGAAGGAACTCGCAGATCAGCGGTTCCACTGTCTCGGACAGGGCTGCCTCGAGTTCTGCGGCATTGGCGACGCGCCTGACGCCCTGCGACCCCTGTCCGCGGTCGGGCTTCACGAAGACCGGATACGTCGCGACGTCGCTCGCGCTGCGATGCACCGCCGGTACCCGGACGTCACCGGCGAGCGCCTCGTACGTGCTGCGCTTGGAACGGGTCACGAGGCAGGTCTTGAGCGAGGGGCACAGCACCTTCGCAGGGAGGAGATGTGCCGCCTGCTCCGCCAGCGCCACGATGACGTCGTCGTAAGCCGGGAAGATGTAGTCGATGGAGAGCGTTGCGCAGAGATCGGCCAGGGCGCCGACCCAGCCTGCCTCGCGCACGCTCGGCAGGAGGTGGTAGCGGGGATAGACGAAGCGGGCGTGGTTGGGAACGTCCTGTCCGGCGCCGTGCAGTTCGACTTCCTTGCAGTGCTGTAGCGCTTCGAAGATTTCGAGGCCGATCTCGGTCCCGGCCGGAAACACCAGTAGCTTGCGTCGGCTCATCGGCCGGCCTCGGCGATGATGCCGACAATCCGCTCGACAGCGCCCAGGTCGAGCCCCGGGTAGATCGGGAGGCAGATGATTTCGCGCGCCGCCCGGGTGGCGTTGGGAAGGTTCTCTTCGGTGGCGGACGGTAGTCCGCGGTACATCGGAAAGTCGGTGATCAGCGGATAGAAGTAGCGGCGCCCGTTGATGCCGTGGCTGCGCAGCAATTCATAGAGACGATCCCGCTCCAGCGGATACTCGGGCTTGACGAAGATCGGGAAGTATGAATAGTTGGCGACCTTCTCGCCGGAATCGCGCAGGCATTCGATGCCTCGCACGCTGGCGAGCATTTCGCGATATCGGCGATCGATGTCTCCCCGCTTGCGCAGCGCTTCGCCGATGCGCTCAAGTTGCAGCAGGCCGAACGCGGCGCACACCTCGCTCATCTTGCCGTTGATCCCCGAGGCGACAACCGTGGTCTCGTCGACGAACCCGAAATTCTTGAGGCGGTCGATGCGCTGCTTGGTCTTCGCGTCCGGACTGATGATGGCGCCGCCCTCGAAGGTGTTGAAGACCTTCGTCGCGTGGAAGCTGAGCACCGAGAGGTCGCCATACTTCAGCACGCTGCCGCTCGCCGTCTCCACACCGAACGCGTGCGCCGCGTCGTAGATGACCCGCAGGTTGTAGGCGGTCGCGAGCTTTTCGATCGCGTCGACGTCGCAGGGGTGACCGTAGCAGTGGACCGGCATGATGGCAGTCGTCTGTGGCGTGATCGCCCGCTCGATGCGCCCCGGGTCGAGATTCAGCGTGTCCGGATCGACGTCGACGAAGACCGGCGTGATGCCGTTCCACAGCAGCGAATGCGCAGTTGCGACGAACGAATAGGGGGTTGTGATGACATCACCCCCGATGCGCAGGGCCTGCAGCGCGGTCACCAGCGCGATCGTCGCGTTGGTAAACAGTGATACATGGTCGACCTGCAGATGCTCGCAAAGGCTGTGCTCGAGTTGCTGATGGAAAGGGCCGCCGTTGGTCAGCGTCCGGCTTTCCCAGATCTTGTGCAGCAGGGGGATGAAGTCCTCCAGCGGCGGCATGTCGGGCTGCGTCACGAAGATCGGGTCGGGCGAAGGCATGGGTGTCGAAGATGGGATGGGTCCGGGAAACCAGAACGAGGATCTACAGGAGGTCGGGATTGCCGGCGAATGCGGGTGCCGCGGCGTCCTTGGCATTCAGCACCACCTCGTCGGCATTTGCCGGCCAGCGCACGCTTAGGGTCGGGTCGTTCCAGGCAATCGAGCGCTCGGATTCGGGAGCGTAGTAGTCGGTGGTCTTGTAGAGAACCTGCGTGTCGTCGCTCAGCGCGAGAAATCCGTGCGCATGACCTTCCGGAACCCAGAGCTGGCGCCGATTGTCGGCACTGAGCTCGACCGCCGTCCATCGGCCGAAGCCGGCAGAGGCGCGCCGGATGTCGACGGCCACATCGTAGATGGCACCCCTCACGACGCGCAGCAGCTTGCCTTGGACGTGCGGCCCGATCTGGTAATGGAGACCGCGTAGCACGCCCTTTCTCGACACCGAATGGTTGTCCTGGACGAACCGTCGCGGCACGGGCCGGCCAAGCGCAGCGACGTCGTTCTCGAAGCGCCGCTCGTTGAAGCTTTCCATGAACCATCCCCGATCGTCCGCGTAGGCGGCCGGCTCGATCAGGAGGACGTCGTCGAGCTGAGTTCGCAGGATCTTCACAGGGCCTGCTCCCGCAGGACGCGCATCAGGTAGTGCCCATAGGCGTTCTTTAGCAAGGATGCGGCCTGCGTCTCCAGGTCGGCCGCGGAGATCCAGCCCGAGCGGAATGCGATCTCCTCCGGACAGGCCACCTTCAGGCCCTGGCGACGCTCCAGCGTGGCGATGAACTGGCCGGCCTCGAGCAGCGAGTCGTGCGTGCCGGTGTCGAGCCACGCAAAGCCCCGTCCCATGATCTCGACGCTCAGGCCGCCTTCGCGCAGGTAGTGCGCGTTGACCTCGGTGATCTCGAGTTCGCCGCGCGCCGACGGCTTGATGCCTGCGGCGACGTCGCAGACCTGATCGTCGTAGAAGTAGAGGCCCGTCACCGCGTAGTTGCTCTTCGGCTTGGCGGGCTTTTCCTCGATGCTGACCGCCTGCTGACGGTCGTCGAACGCGACGACCCCGTACCGCTCGGGATCTCCGACGTGGTAGGCGAACACCGTGGCGCCGCCGCTGCGCTCATTGGCGCGGTGCAGCAGCGTCTGCAGGTCGTGCCCGTAGAAGATGTTGTCGCCCAGCACGAGCGCGCTCGAAGCGCCGCCGATGAACTGCCGGCCGAGCAGAAAGGCCTGGGCAAGGCCGTCCGGGGACGGTTGGGCGCAATAGCTCAGATTGAGCCCCCATCTCGCGCCGCTGCCCAGCAGCGCCTCGAAGCGCGGCGTGTCCTGCGGTGTACTGATGACGAGGATGTCGCGAATGCCCGCGAGCATCAGCACACTCAGCGGGTAGTAGATCATCGGCTTGTCGTACACCGGCAGCAGTTGCTTGCTCATCGCGAGCGTCGCCGGGTGCAGTCGCGTGCCGGAACCGCCGGCGAGGATGATGCCTTTGCGTGTCGTGCTCATGCGTGGGCCTGATGAAGTTCGTGCCTCAGTGTCCCAGCGTCTCGGCCAGCATGCGCTCGACGCCGACCTGCCACGCGGGGAGGTGTGCCTCGAACAAGTCGCGCAGCTTGCGGGTGTCGAGGCGGGAGTTGTGCGGCCGGCGCGCCGGTGTCGGAAACGCCGTCGTCGGCACCGGTCGGATGGCTTCGTTCGGCACGCGCACCGGTACACCCAGCGCGCGCGCCTGCTCGATCACGTGCGAGGCGTAGCCATGCCAGGTGGTCTCGCCCGACGCCACGGCATGGTAGGTGCCGGCCACCACGGGCCGCGCGAGCGCGGTACGCAGTGCATGCGCGGTCAAGTCCGCCAGCAGCTCGGCGCCGGTCGGCGCGCCGAACTGATCATCGATCACCTTCAGCTCGTCGCGCTCGGCCGCGAGCTTCAGCATCGTCTTGGCGAAGTTCCCGCCGCGCGCCGCGTACACCCAACTCGTGCGCAGGATCAGGTGGCGACAGCCGCTCGCGCGGATCAGCTCTTCGCCTTCGAGCTTGGTCTGGCCATACACGTTGAGCGGCCCGGTCGGCGCTTCCTCGCTGCGCGGCTGGTCGCCGCTGCCGTCGAAGACGTAGTCGGTCGAGTAGTGCAGCAGCCAGGCGCCCATCGCGGCCGCCTCGCGGGCGATTGCGCCGGGCGCAGTCGCGTTGAGCAGGCGCGCGATCTCGGGTTCGCTTTCGGCCTTGTCGACCGCGGTGTGCGCGGCGGCATTCACGATGATGTCCGGCCGGACCCGGCGCACGGTGCCGACCACCGCATCCGGCCGGCTGAAGTCGCCGGACAGGTCGGTGCTGTCGAAGTCGACCGCAATCAACTCGCCGAGTGTCGCCAGCGACCGCTGCAACTCCCAGCCGACCTGGCCGCCTTTGCCGAACAGCAGGATCTTCATGCGGTCACCGATGCCGATGCAGGCGCTCCGTACTGCTTGTCCAGCCACTGCCGATAGGCGCCTGACCGCACCCCGTCGACCCAGGCGGTGTTGCCGAGGTACCAGCGGATCGTCTTGTCGATGCCGCTCTCGAACGTCTCGGCAGGCCGCCAACCGAGCTCGGCTTCGATCTTGCCAGGATCGATCGCGTAGCGCCGGTCGTGACCGGGCCTGTCCTTGACGAACGTGATGAGGTCTTCGTAGCGCGCACCGTCCGCGCGCGGCCGCAACTCGTCGAGCTTGCGGCAGATGGTCGTCACGACGTCGATGTTGCGGATCTCGTTCTTGCCGCCGACGTTGTAGGTCTCGCCGGGCCGGCCGCGCTCAAGCACCTGGCGGATCGCCTCGCAATGGTCGGTCACGAACAGCCAATCCCGTACGTTCCTGCCGTCGCCGTAGACCGGCAGCGGCTTGCCGTCGAGCGCGTTCAGGATCACGAGCGGGATCAGCTTCTCGGGGAAGTGATAGGGCCCGTAGTTGTTGCTGCAGTTCGTCGTCAGCGTCGGCAGGCCGTAGGTATGGTGGTACGCGCGCACGAGATGGTCGCTGCCGGCCTTGCTCGCCGAGTACGGGCTGTTCGGCGCATAGGGCGTAGTCTCGCTGAACGCCGGATCGTCTTCCGCCAGCGATCCGTACACCTCGTCGGTCGAGACGTGCAGGAAGCGGAATGCCTCGCGCTCGCGGGCGTCGAGTCCGCTCCAGTAGGCGCGCGTTTCCTCGAGCAGGCTGAAGGTGCCGACCATGTTGGTTTGGATGAACTCGCCAGGACCGTGGATCGAGCGATCGACGTGGCTCTCGGCCGCGAAATGCAGCAAGGCGCGCGGCCGGTGCTCGCTCAGCAGACGCGCGACGAGCACGCGGTCGCAGATGTCGCCCTGCACCAGCTCGCAACGGCCCGGTCCGAGCAGTGGTTCGATCGTCTCGGCATTGCCGGCATAGGTCAGCTTGTCGAGCACGACGACCGGTTCCGTACCGCTCGCAAACCAGTGGTGGACGAAGTTGCCGCCAATGAAGCCGGCGGCGCCTGTGATCAGCAGCATCGTGGGCCTTACTCTCGTTCGTTGGCCGGCAACTCGGCCACCTCGCGCCGCAGGTTTGCCAGCTCCGCGGTCAGCCGGTCGTATTCGAGCGTCTTGCGCTGCAGGAAGGCGCGCGTCAGGCGCAGTTTCTGCTCGACGCCGGTCGGCGTCATCAGGTAGGCATACGCCCACTTGTGGTCGCTGCGCCGGAAGTTGCTGGCCTTGATCCAGCCCTTGTCGGCCAGCGCGCGCAGGCAGAAGTTGATGCGGCCAACGCTCACGCCCAAACGGCGCGCGAGGCTGCGTTGGCTCGTCGCCGGATCGGCGGACAGTTCGCGCAGCAGGTGGAGGTCGAGCTCGTCGGGGGGCGGCATGGAGGATGTGTTCAGCGCTTGAACGCGGCGCATTATAGGGGTCGGCCGCGCGCATCCCCGGGTCGATCGGCGCGTCGCCTACACAGCTTTGAGGACGTCGCCCTTTCCGGGGACTGTCCACGGCCGCATTGCAGGCGTTCGGGCCCGTACAATTCAATGATGCTGGTTCTGCTGCTTGGCTTCGGACTTTCCTTAGGGGTGACCTTCATGGTCATCCGGTTCTCGCGGGTCCATGCCCACCTGTCGGGCGATTCGGACATGAGCGGTCCGCAGAAATTCCATGCGCGGCCGGTGCCGCGCGTTGGCGGATTCGGCATCCTGATCGGTCTGTTCGGTGCGCTGGTGCTGCTGCGGGTGCACTTCGGAGAAGACGGTGCGCTCGGGCTCTGGCTGCTTGGATGCGCATTGCCGGCCTTCATCGCAGGCTTTGCCGAAGACCTCACGAAGAACCAGAGTCCGCTGCGGCGCCTCGTCTGCACCGCAGTGTCGGCGGTGCTCGCGGCCTGGCTGCTCGGCGCCGTCATCGAGCGCACCGACATTCCCGGTCTCGACTGGCTCGTGACCTTCGCTGTGCCCGCATTCCTGGTCACGGTGTTCGCGGTGTCCGGCGTCGCCAATGCGGTGAACATCATCGACGGCTTCAATGGGTTGGCCGCGATGTGCGTCGTGATGATCCTGGGTGCGCTGACGTACGTCGCGTTCCAGGCCGGCGACGTCGTGATCGGCTTCACCGCGCTGGCCACGCTCGGCGCGGTGCTCGGGTTCTTCGTCTGGAATTTTCCGGCCGGGTTGATCTTCCTCGGCGACGGCGGCGCTTACTTTCTCGGCTTCTTCGCAGCCGAGCTGAGCATCCTATTGCTCCAGCGCAATTCCGCCGTGTCGCCGTTGTTCCCGCTGCTGGTCTGCATCTATCCGATCTTCGAAACGGTGTTCTCGATGTACCGCCGCAAGTTCGTGCGCGGCCGGGCGGTCGGCATGCCCGACGGCGTGCACCTGCACAGCCTGATCTACCGGCGGCTGATGCGCTGGGCGGTGGGCGACCGCAGTGCCAAGGCGCTGACGAAGCGCAATTCCGCGACCGCGCCCTATCTGTGGATGCTGTGCATGTTGTCGGTCATCCCGGCGGTGCTGTTCTGGAACAACTCGGCGGCGCTCGGATGCTTCATTTTCCTGTTCGGCGCTACCTACGTGATTCTGTACAGCCGGATCGTGAGATTCCGCGCTCCCAACTGGATGATCGTCCGGCGCTGAAGCGCCGCCGGCGGCCGCGCGCGATAATTCGCGGATGATTGAAACCCCCATGAACGACGCGGTGGCCTTGCCGGCCGAGGCGTCGACCCCGTCCGCGCCGCGCGAATTCTCGGCGCTCGGCCTGGCGCCGAGCCTGCAGCGCGCCGTCGCGGACCAGGGCTACACCGAGATGACGCCGATCCAGGCCAAGGCGATACCGATCGTTCTGGCCGGCCGCGACGTCATGGGCGCGGCGCAGACCGGCACCGGCAAGACCGCGGCCTTCTCGCTGCCCCTGCTGCACCGCATGCTGCCGCACGAGAACAGCAGCATGTCGCCGGCGCGCCATCCGGTTCGTGCGCTGGTGATCGCGCCGACGCGCGAGTTGGCCGACCAGGTCGCGGTCAACATCAAAGGGTATGCGGCGCATTCGAAGCTGCGCGTCGCGGTCGTCTATGGCGGCGTCGACATGAAGCCGCAGACCGCCGAGCTCAAGGCCGGTGTCGAGGTGCTGGTCGCGACGCCCGGACGGCTGCTCGACCACATCGAGGCAAAGAACTGCGTGCTGAACCAGGTCGAGTACGTCGTCCTCGACGAGGCCGACCGGATGCTCGACATCGGCTTCCTGCCGGATCTGCAACGCATCCTCAGCTACCTGCCCAGGGTGCGTCAGACGCTGCTGTTCTCGGCGACGTTCTCGCCCGAGATCAAGCGGCTTGCCGAGAGCTACCTGCAGGACCCGGTGCTGGTCGAAGTCGCGCGGCCGAACGCGACGGCGGCGACCGTGGAGCAACGCTTCTACAGCGTTGCGCCCGACGACAAGCGGCGTGCGGTGCTGAAGCTGCTGAAGGAACGCTCGATCAAGCAGGCGCTCGTGTTCGTCAATTCCAAGCTCGGCTGCGCACGCCTGGCGCGCGCGTTCGAGCGCGATGGCCTGCGCACCAACGCGCTGCACGGCGACAAGTCGCAGGACGAGCGGCTGAAGGCGCTCGACGCCTTCAAGCGCGGCGACGTCGACGTGCTCGTCGCGACCGACGTCGCGGCGCGCGGGCTCGACATTGCCGACCTGCCGGCGGTGTTCAACTTCGACGTGCCGTTCAATGCCGAGGACTATGTGCACCGCATCGGCCGCACCGGACGCGCCGGCGCGTCCGGGCTGGCAATGACGCTGGTGGCGCGCGAGGACATGCGCAACGTCGGCGACATCGAGCGGCTGATCAAGAAGAAGATCGAGATCGAGGCGATCGAACTCGACGACGACGCGTCGCCGCGCTACGAGCGGCGGGATCGCACGCGCCGCGACGGCGACGACGAGCGTCGCGGTCGGCGCAGCGATGCGATGCCGGTCGCACCGTCGCGCGACCCGTTCTTCGATCGGCCGTATGAGCCGAGCGCGACGGCCTCCGAAGCCGCCTGGGAACGCAAGGTACCGGCTGCCCCGCGCGGGCTGTCGCCGAACATCAAGCCGAAGAAGAAGGTCGCTGCGCTGTTCGGCGCAAAGCAGCCGGCCGACGCGACGTCCTGAGCGCGCAGGCGGGCCGGCGCCCGGTCAGGTGGCCAGCAGCGCGAAGATCGCCGGCACGTCCGGCGGCAGGCGGGTCGGCCGGGCCCGCCATGCGGCGACGCGATCGGTGCGCGTGGCCCCCGAAGGCAGCGTCAGTCCCCAGCTCACCGAGAGCTCGGTCGTCGCGCCAAGGTGCGCCAGCAGCGCATCGAGCAGGGCCGCGTTGCGGTAGGGCGTCTCGATCATCAGTTGGGTTTGGCCGTTGCGGCGCGACGTCGCCTCGAGCTCGCGGATGCGCCCGCCGCGCGCCGCCGGGTCGGCCGGCAGGTAGCCTACGAAGGCGAAACTCTGGCCGTTCAGGCCGCTCGCTGCCAGCGCCAGCAGCATCGAACTCGGCCCGGCCAGGCTCACGACGCGCAGACCGGCGCTGTGTGCCGCGCGCACCAGCGCGGCCCCCGGATCGGCCACCGCCGGCAGCCCGGCCTCGGAGATCAGTCCGATGTCGTGGCCGAGGTGCGCCGGTTCGAGCAGCGGCGCGACGTTGGTCGGCGTGCGTGTCGCCCCCGCACCCTTGCGCGGCCGCGGCAGCTCGACGATCGACATCTCCTGCAGCGGTGCGATGAGCGGCTCGATCGCGGCGACGCGCTTCAGGAAGGCGCGCGTCGTCTTCGCGTTCTCGGCGACCCAGTGGCGCAGGCGCGCCGCACGTTGGACCACGCCGAGCGGCAGCGCGTCGGTGAGTGCCGGCAGTGGCTCGGGCATGCCGAAGTCGAGCGTGTTCGGCACCAGATACAGCGTGCCCGCCGGCGCAGCACCGGCATCGGAATCGCCGGCGAGGCTCACGACGGAGCTGCCAGCGGATCGATGCCGGCCTCGCGCAGCAGCGCACAAGTGCGGATCAGCGGCAGGCCGACGAGTGCCGTCGGGTCGTCCGACTCGATCGCGTCGAGCAGCGCGATGCCCAGCGTTTCGGCCTTCGCGCTGCCGGCGCAGTCGTACGGCTCTTCGGCGCGCAGATAGTGTTCGATCTCGGCGTCGGTCAACGGGCGAAAACGGACCGTCACCGGCACCCGCGCCTGTGCGACGAAGCCGCGCGTCGCATGGACGACGGCCACCGCGGTGTGGAAGACGATGCTGTGGCCGCGCATCGCGCGCAGTTGCTCCACCGCGCGTTCATGGGTGCCGGGCTTGCCGATCGCGAGGCCCCCGTGGTCCGCGACCTGATCGGATCCGATCACGACGGCGTTCGGGTAGCGGTCGGCCACCGCGCGCGCCTTCGCCAGCGCGAGTCGTTCGGCGAGCGCCGACGGCGGCTCGCCCGGATGCGCGGTTTCGTCGACTTCCGGTGACACGACGTCGAACGGCAGGCGCAGGCGGATCAGCAGCTCGCGCCGGTAGCGCGATGTCGAGGCGAGGATCAGCGTGGACGCAGGCATGGCGCGCAGGATAGTCCGAACGCTGCCGCCGGGTGCGATCGAGGGTGCGATCGAGGCAGGGCCGCCGTACACTGGTTCGATGGCGCAACGCAATTTCGATCCCCGCCGCCTCGACGTGGCCGCGTTCGCGAAGGAGGGGGCGACACTCTCCGGCAGTTGGCCGGTGGCCGCGCTGCCGCGCCTCGCGGAGTCGGCGGCGGCGCGCGATACGCTCGGCCAGGTGACTTTCGAGGCGCGCGGCGAGCGCCGTGAGGAGGCAGGCGGCGCGCCTCAGACCTGGCTGCATCTGAAAGCTTCGGCACGTCTGCCGCTCGCCTGCCAGCGCTGCCTCGAGCCGGTCGACGTGCCGCTCGACGTGCAGCAGAGTCTGCGGTTCGTCGCCGGCGAGAATCAGGCCGCCGAGCTCGACGCCGATAGCGAGTACGACGTGCTCGCCCTGACGAAGTCGCTCGACCTGCAGGAGCTCGTCGAGGATGAGCTCCTGCTGGCGCTGCCGCTGGTGCCCAGGCACGACGTCTGCCCGCATCCGTTGCCGATGGCCGAGCACGGGGCGACGGCGGAGGAACGCGAGCATCCGTTCGCCGCCCTCGCCGCGTTGCGTGGCGGCAAGGCTCGGTAGCGGGACGAGCCTGCCGTCATGCTAGAATCACCGGCTTTTTTCGGAGGGGCCGAAGCTCCTCGTCTGGGGTCGGATCTGCCGAGGCGATCGAGGCAAACGCCCCGCTTTTTCAAATTCCTGCGCGCGGTCGATGTCCGCCGCAGTGCCGGCCCGGTGGGATCCTGGGCCTACAGGAGTGACTCCCATGGCCGTCCAGCAGAACAAGAAGTCGCCGTCCAAGCGCGGCATGCACCGCTCGCACAACGCGCTGAGCGTGCCAGGCGTGGCGATCGAGCCGACAACCGGCGAGACGCATCTGCGTCATCACATCAGCCCGACCGGCTTCTATCGCGGGCGCAAGATCCTCAAGAGCAAGTCGGACGCTTGACCGGTCGCTCGTCCGCCGGCGGCTGCCGGCCCGGCGCAGCGCAGCCCAGCCCATGGCGCGCGGACCGTCGAGCACAGGCACGTAGCAGGCTGTCCGCATGACGAATCTTTCCGAGCCTTCGTCCGGAGACGCCGTCCGGCTGGCGGTCGACTGCATGGGGGGCGACCATGGCCCGGCAGTCACGTTGCCGGCCTGTCGTTCGTTCCTGACCGCCCATCCCGAAGCCGAACTGATCCTGGTCGGGCGCGGCGACGCGCTGCAGCCGGCGGCCGGCTGGGAGCGCTGCCGCATCGTCGAGGCCAGTGAGGTCGTCGAGATGCACGACCCGGTCGAAGTGGCGTTGCGACGCAAGAAGGATTCGTCGATGCGCGTCGCCGTCGCGCAGGTCAAGCCGGGCGAAGACGGCCGTGCGCCTGCGCAGGCCTGCGTCTCGGCCGGCAACACCGGTGCGCTGATGGCGGTGTCGCGCTATCTGTTGAAGACGCTCGACGGCATCGACCGCCCGGCGATCGCCGCGGTATTGCCGAATGAGCGCGGCGGCGGCACGACGGTGCTCGACCTCGGCGCCAACGTCGACTGCAGCGCCGAACATCTGCTGCAGTTCGCCGTGATGGGCAGTGCGCTGGTCGCGGCAGTCGACGGCAAGGAGAAGGCTTCGGTCGGCCTGCTCAACATCGGCGAGGAAGCGATCAAGGGCAGCGACACGATCAAGCAGGCCGGCGAACTGCTGCGGGCCGCCGCGGCAGCGGGGCTGCTGAACTTCCACGGCAATGTCGAGGGCAACGACATCTTCAAGGGCACCGCCGACATCGTCGTCTGCGACGGTTTCGTCGGCAATGTCGTGCTGAAGACGTCCGAAGGACTCGCCGGCATGCTGGGGCGGTTCGTCAAGCAGGAATTCACGCGCAATCCGCTGACCAAGCTGGCGGCGCTGGCGGCACTGCCGGTGCTCAAGCATCTGCAGACCCGCGTCGACCACCGCCGCATGAACGGCGCGGCGCTGCTCGGCCTGCGCGGCCTGGTGTTCAAGAGCCACGGCTCGGCCGACGCGTTCGCGTTCGAGCATGCGTTGGTTCGGGCTTATGATGCCGCGCGCAACGGCCTCCTGGAGCGTGTGCACCGGCGCATCCTCGACACCCTGGCCGCGATGCCGCAATCAGCCGACGAAACCACCAACGTGCAAGCGCTGTCCGCATGACCTCGGCCCGCTACTCGCGCATCGCGGGCACCGGCAGCTATCTGCCGCCGCGGCGCTTGACCAACGACGACATTGCGGCGCAATTGGCGCGGGATGGCATCGAGACCTCCGACACCTGGATCGTCGAACGTACCGGCATCCGGGCGCGCCACTTCGTCGCCGACGGCGTCAACTGCAGCGATCTGGCGGTGGCCGCGGCACGCGCCGCCCTCGAGGCGGCCGATTGCGATGTGGCTAGCGTCGACCTGATCATCGTCGCGACGTCGACGCCGGACATGGTGTTCCCGTCGACCGCCTGCCTCGTGCAGCAGAAGCTCGGCGCGGCCGGCTGCGCCGCGTTCGACGTGCAAGCGGTGTGTTCGGGTTTCGTGTATGCCCTCTCGGTGGCCGATTCGATGATCCGGACCGGCACGGCGCAGCGCGCGCTCGTGATCGGCGCCGAAGTCTTCTCGCGCATTCTGGATTTCAAAGATCGCACCACTTGCGTGCTGTTTGGCGACGGAGCCGGCGCGGTGGTGCTGGAAGCCAGCAGATCCCCTGGCTTGCTGTCGAGCGAACTGCATGCCGACGGGCGCCACGTCGACATCCTCTGCGTGCCCGGTACGGTCTCGGGCGGCCAGGTGCTCGGCGACCCGCTGTTGAAGATGGATGGTCCGGCGGTATTCAAGCTGGCGGTCGGCGTGCTCGAGGATGTCGCCCGTTCGGTGCTCGACAAGGCCGGTCGCACGACGGGCGACGTCGACTGGCTGATCCCTCACCAGGCCAACATCCGCATCCTGCAAAGCACGGCCAAGCGGCTCAAGCTGCCGTTCGACAAACTCGTCGTCACCGTCGACGAGCATGGCAACACGTCGGCGGCCTCGATTCCGCTGGCGCTGGACGTATCCATACGTTCAGGCAAGATAGCGCGCGGCGACACCGTGCTGCTCGAAGGCGTCGGTGGTGGCTTCACCTGGGGCGCCGTGCTGCTCGATTTTTGAGCGCATGCGCTGCTTTACAACCAGAAGACGACGAGACAAAGCACGATGAAGACGTTTGCATTCGTGTTCCCTGGGCAGGGTTCGCAGTCGGTCGGCATGATGGCGGGCTGGGGCGACCACCCGGCGGTGCGCTCGACCCTCGAGGAAGCCTCCGACGTGCTCGACCTCGAACTCGGCCGCCTGATACAAGAAGGGCCGAGGGAGCAGCTCGACCTGACGGTGATCACCCAGCCCGTGATGCTCGCTGCCGGCGTGGCCTGCTACCGCGCCTGGATGGCCGAGACGGGCCTGGAGCCTGCGGTCGTGGCCGGTCACTCGCTGGGCGAATACTCGGCGCTCGTCGCGTCCGGCGCGCTGAGTCTTGCGGCGGCGCTGCCGCTGGTGCGCTTTCGCGCCCAGGCGATGCAGGACGCGGTGCCGATCGGGCAAGGTGCGATGGCCGCGATCCTCGGCATGGAAGCCGATGCAGTGCGTGCGCATTGCGCCGAGGTCGCCGCCGAGCGCGGCGAAGTCGTGGAGGCCGTGAACTTCAACGGTCCGACGCAGACCGTGATCGCCGGCTTGCGCGGTGCGGTCGAGCGGGCCTGCGACGTGCTCAAGGCCAAGGGAGCCAAGCGCGCGATGCTGCTGGCGGTGTCGGCGCCGTTCCATTCGAGCCTGATGAAACCGGCGGCCGAGCGGCTGCAGGAGCGTCTCGCCGCGACGTCGTTCTGCGCGCCGCGGATGCCGGTCGTCAACAACATCGACGTGAAGTGCGAATCCGAGCCGGCGGCGATCCGCAACGCGCTCTATCGCCAGGCCTTCGGGCCGGTGCGCTGGGTCGAGATCGGTCAGGAACTGCACCGGCGCGGCGTGACGCACGTGATCGAGTGCGGGCCGGGCAAGGTGCTGTCGAGCATGGTCAAGCGCATCGACGCCGATGCGGTGGCCGGCGCGGTGCTCGACACCGCGAGCCTGGCCGAGACGCGCGAGTTGCTGGCAGCATGAGCGCGCCGGGCCGTTCCCAAGCGCGAATCCCGGAGCGCGCAGCGCGGAGGGGTATGTCAATGAGCGCGCCGGGCCGTTCCCAAGCGCGAATCCCGGAGCGCGTAGCGCGGAGGGGTATGTCAATGAGCGCGCCGGGCCGTTCCCAAGCGCGAATCCCGGAGCGCGCAGCGCGGAGGGCAGTCCCGTGACCGAAGCCGCCTACGCCGGCCAGGTCGCGCTGGTCACGGGCGCCTCGCGCGGCATCGGCCGGGCGATCGCGATGACGCTCGCCGGCCACGGCTTGAAGGTCGTCGGCACCGCGACCAGCGATGCCGGCGCCGAAGCGATCGGCGCCGCGTTGAGCGGCCATGCCGGCTGCCGCGGCGTCCGGCTGGACGTCAACGACGGCGCGGGCGTCGCCGCGGCGATCGACGCGATCGTCGCGGAGCACGGCGCGCTGCACGTGCTCGTCAACAACGCCGGCATCACGCGCGACGGCCTCGCGATGCGCATGAAGGACGACGACTGGGACGCGGTGCTCGACACCAACCTGAAGGCGGTCTTCCGCACCAGCCGCGCCGCGATCCGGCCGATGATGAAGCAGCGCTATGGCCGCATCGTCAACATCACGTCGGTGGTCGGCGCGAGCGGCAATCCCGGCCAGGCCAACTATGCGGCGGCGAAGGCGGGCGTCGCCGGCATGACGCGTTCGCTCGCGCAGGAACTCGGCAGCCGCGGCATCACCGTCAATTGCATCGCGCCCGGCTTCATCGAGACCGACATGACCAAGAGCCTGAGCGAGGCGCAGACCACCGCGTTGATGGCGCGCATACCGCTCGGCCGCCTCGGCCACGCGGCCGACATCGCGCACGCGGTCGCCTTCCTGGCGTCGCCGCAGGCCGGCTACATCACGGGCACCGAGTTGCATGTCAACGGCGGCATGCTGATGAGTTGAGCACGGCGCATCGCGCGGCGACCGGACCCTTGCAGGCGGCACGGCCCCTGCTTCGGGCCATCACGATGCAGGCCGTAGAATCCCGAGCTATTTCCGTCAACACTCCTGGAGGAGTCATGAGCGATATCGAAGCACGTGTCAAGAAGATCATCGCCGAGCAGCTCGGCGTGCCCGAGGCCGACGTGGCGAACGACAAGGCGTTCGTCGCTGACCTCGGCGCTGATTCGCTGGACACGGTCGAACTCGTGATGGCGCTCGAAGACGAGTTCGGCATCGAGATCCCGGACGAAGAGGCCGAGAAGATCACGACCGTGCAGCTCGCGATCGATTACGCCGTCAAGCACCAGAAGGCGGCCTGAGCGCGCACGCTCCAGGCCTGTTTCCCCACCCTCTCCAGCCGCAGCAACAGCGCACGCATGACCCGCCGCCGTGTCCTCGTCACCGGTCTTGGCCTGATCAGCCCCGTGGGCAACACGGTCGCGGAAGGCTGGGACAACATCCTGTCCGGCCGTACAGGCATTGCCAACATCACCAAGTTCGACGCATCGAGCTACGCCTGCAAATTCGCCGGCGAAGTCAAGGGCTTCCAGGTCGAGGACTACCTCCCGGCCAAGGAGGCGCGTCACATGGACAGCTTCATCCACTACGGCCTCGCGGCATCGATCCAGGCGATCCGCGATGCCGGGCTGCCCACCGGCGACGCACTCGATCCGGCCGAGGCCGAGCGCATCGGCTGCCTGGTCGGCTCGGGCATCGGCGGCCTGCCGCTGATCGAGGCGACCCATGCCGAGCTCGAAGCGCGTGGGCCGCGCCGCGTGACGCCGTTCTTCGTGCCGGCCTCGATCATCAACATGATCTCCGGCCACATCTCGATCGCACACGGCTTCAAGGGGCCGAACCTCGCGATCGTCACGGCCTGCACGACCGGCCTGCACAGCATCGGCGAAGCCGGCCGGCTGATCGAATACGGTGACGCCGACGTGATGATCGCCGGCGGCTCCGAGGCGACGATCTCGCCGCTCGGCGTCGGCGGCTTTGCGGCCGCGCGCGCGCTGTCGACGCGCAACGACGATCCGGCCACGGCGTCGCGCCCCTGGGACAAGGGCCGCGACGGCTTCGTGCTCGGCGAGGGCGCCGGCGTGCTGGTGCTCGAGGAGTACGAGCATGCGAAGCGGCGCGGTGCCAAGGTCTATGCCGAGCTGCTGGGCTTCGGCATGAGCGCCGATGCCTTCCACATGACGGCGCCCGATGTCGACGGTCCGAAGCGCTCGATGACGGCGGCGCTGCGCAACGCCGGCATCACGGCCGATCAGGTGGACTACCTCAATGCCCACGGCACGTCGACGCCGCTCGGCGACCTGAACGAATCGAACGCGATCAAGCTGGCGCTGGGCGACCATGCCCGGCGGATCGTCGTGAGTTCCACCAAGTCGATGACCGGCCACCTGCTCGGCGGCGCCGGCGGCATCGAATCGGTGTTCACCGCGCTGGCCTTGCACCATCAGGTGGCGCCGCCGACCATCAACATCTTCGAGCAGGATCCGGAGTGCGATCTGGACTTCTGCGCCAACACGGCGCGCCAGATGAAGATGGAGCACGCCGTCAAGAACAACTTCGGCTTCGGTGGCACGAACGGCACGCTGGTCTTCAAGCGCGCCTGACGGCGTTGCCGTCGCTTCCTGCGCCCATGCGCGCATCCCCCGCCTTGCAGGTCACGCTGACCGCTTTCGGCGCCTGGCGCGCCGCGGTCGCAGCGTTGACGCTCGCGGCGGCGGCGATGCCATGGGCATGGCTCGCCGCTCGCAGCGATGCGCCGTCGCTCTGGTCGCTCGGCGCGGCCGGACTGCTCAGCGCTTCGGCGTTGGCCTGCGGTCTGCGGGCCGCGCGGGTGACGGCGTGCAGCCTGCGCTGGGATGGCCAGCGCTGGCACCTCGGCGCGCCATCGTCGATCGGCAACGAGCCGCTGCACGGCACGCTCGCGGTCGTGCTCGACTTCGGCGACTGGATGTTGCTGCGCCTTGCGGCCGATCCGCCGGCGCGGCCGGCGATCCGATGGCTGCCGGCGCAGCGGCGCGGCCTCGAGCCGGCCTGGCACGCGCTGCGCTGCGCGGTGCATGCGCCGCAGGCGATGGCGGACCGACCGGATGGCCGGAGCGCGGCATGAAAGCGCGCGCCGCATGAACTCGCCCGACGTCGACGCGCCGCTCGTCGCCCGCGTCAAGCAGGGCGACATGCGCGCCTTCGAGATGCTGGTCGTGAAGTACCAGCGGCGCATCGAGCGGCTGATCGGCCGCATGGTGCGCGACGTCGACCTCGTGCCCGACATCGCGCAGGAGACCTTCATCCGCGCCTACCGCGCGATCCCGCAGTTCCGCGGCGAGTCCGCGTTCTACACGTGGCTGTACCGCATTGCGGTGAACACGGCGAAGAAGGCGCTGATGGAGCTCAAGCGCGATCCGCTGGTCTCCGAATCGGCGCGCGCTTCTAGGGAAGACGAGGACGAAACTTCGCGGGTGGAGAACGAACTAAGCGACGGCGAGACTCCCGACGCGGTCCTGGCCAGTAAGCAGATTGCAGCGGCCGTGAACTTTGCGATCGAAGCCCTGTCCGACGATCTGCGCCAGGCGATCACCCTGCGCGAGATCGAAGGCCTCAGCTACGAGGAGATCGCCGAATTGATGAATTGCCCGATCGGCACCGTGCGATCCCGGATCTTCCGGGCGCGCGAGGCGATCGCGTTGCGCCTGCGGCCGTTGCTGGACACGCAGGAAGGCGAACGCTGGTGACGTGACGGCGGATGGCGGACGGAACGGTCGATGGAGATGGACATGACGGCTGACCCTGTGCGTGCGGCGGTACTCGAACGGCTTTCGGCACTCGCCGACGGCGAACTCGACGCGCCCGCTACCGCGGAAGCGTGCGCGGCCTGGCGCGATGACGCGTCGCTGCGCATTTCGTGGCATCGCTATCAGTTGATCGGCGACGTGCTGCGCTCCGACGATCTGGTGTCCGACGGCGTGCGCGACGCCGCTTTCCTCGCCGGCTTGCGCGCGCGCCTCGCGGCGGAACCGGTGGTGCTCGCGCCGCAGATGCCGGTCGACGCTTTCGACGAGCCTGCGCGCAACGCGGCGAACGGTGTTGCAGTGCGCAGGCGCTCGGCCTGGAGGGCGCCGGCTGCGGTGGCCGCGGGCTTCTTCGTGGTCGCCGGTGCGCTGCTCTTGCTGCGCGATCCTGCGCCGCTTCCTGGCGATGCGCCGGTCGGCGGCGGTCTGCGCCCGACGGCGGCGCCGGTGCCCGTGGCGGCGATCAGCTTCGGCCCGCAGATCGTGACCGGCAGCGGCGTGGTGCGCGATCCGCGCCTGGATCGCTACCTGGCAGCGCACAAGGAATTCGCCGGCAACTCCGCGCTCGGACTGTCGCCGATGTACCTGCGCAGCGCCTCGGTCGAAGTGCCGGCCCGCTGAGCGTCGTCCCGCATCCGAACCTACCGTCACGAGGTCCACTCCGCCGCCTGCATGCTGTCACGACCGCTCTCCTTGCTGGCGCTCGTGGGCGCCGCCTGTGTCTATCCGGCGGTCGCTGCGGCAGCGGGGCCGACCGCGCCTGCGGCCGCGCCGCAGAGGCCCGATGTGCATACGTGGCTGGCGCGCATCCACGATGCGGCCAGCCGGCACAACTTCCAGGGCACCCTGGTGGTCACCGGCAGCGCCGGCGTATCGAGCGCCCGTATTGCGCACTATTGCGAGGGGCGCAACCAGTTCGAGCGCAGCGAGTCGCTCGATGGACAGGCGCGGCGGATGTTTCGCCACAACGAGGTCGTCTATACCTTCTGGCCGGACTCGCGCGTCGCGGTGGTCGAACAGCGCGAGGCGACCGCGAACTTCCCGGCATTGCTGCAGGACGGCGGCGATCAACTGAGCGCGTACTACGAGCTGCGCGCCCAGGGCACCGATCGGGTCGCCGGGCACGATGCCGACGTGCTGCTCGTGCTGCCGCGCGATGCTTATCGCTACGGCTACCGCCTCTGGTCCGACCGGGCGACGAACCTCTTGCTGCGCGCCGACGTGCTCGGCCGGCAAAGCGAAGTGCTGGAGACCTCGGCGTTCTCCGACCTGCAGATCGACGTGCGTCCGCAGCCCGAGAGCGTGCTCCAGCCGATGCGCAAGCTCGACGGCTACCACGTCGTGCGCCCGACGTTGACGCCGGCCCGCCTCGAAGCCGAAGGCTGGACCCTCGACCATCCGGTGGCGGGATTTCGCCAGATCAGTTGCGTGCGCCGGCCCATGGACGGCAGCAGCGTCGGCCTGAACGAAGGCTCGACCGATCAGGTACTGCAAGCGATCTATTCCGATGGCCTGACCTATGTCTCGGTGTTCATCGAACCGTACGATGCGCAGCGGCATCAGCGCGAGACATCCGGATCGGCCGGCGCGACGCAGACCTTGTCGCTGCGGCGCGGCGACTGGTGGCTGACAATCGTCGGCGACGTGCCGCCGTCGACCTTGCGCCTGTTCGCCGACGCGCTCGAGCGCAAGAAGTAGTGGCCGGCAAGCTGCCCGCGGGCGGCCGATCAAGAGGATGCGGAGGGGTGATGGCAATGCAGGCAGGCATGAGGGAAGTCGTCGATGCGGCGCGCAAGCGCGTCGTCTGGGTCGCGTGGGCATGGCTGTGCGCGCTCGGCCTCGGCACCGTGGCCGGCTTGGCACCGATACCGGCGCATGCGCAGTCGCTGCCCGACTTCACCGAACTCGTCGAGCGCGTCGGCCCGGCGGTCGTCAACATCCGCACCACCGAGCGGCGCAGCGCACGCAGTGGCAGCGGCGACATGGACGACGACATGCTGGAGTTCTTCCGGCGCTTCGGCCTGCCGATGCCGAACCGTCCCGGACCGCGTGGCGGCCAGCCGGCACCCGATGCCGAGCCGCAGACGCGCGGCCAGGGTTCCGGCTTCATCCTGAGCGCCGACGGCTACGTGATGACCAACGCCCACGTCGTCGAAAGTGCCGACGAAGTCTTCGTCACGCTGACCGACAACCGCGAGTTCAAGGCCAAGGTCATCGGCTCGGACAAGCGCTCCGACGTCGCGCTCGTCAAGATCGACGCGACCAGCCTGCCGACCGTGCGCATCGGCGACGTGGCGCACCTGAAGGTGGGCGAGTGGGTGATCGCGATCGGCTCCCCGTTCGGTCTGCAAAACACCGTGACCGCCGGCATCGTCAGCGCCAAGGCGCGCGACACCGGCGACTTCCTGCCGCTGATCCAGACCGACGTCGCGATCAATCCCGGCAATTCCGGCGGCCCGCTGATCAACATGCGCGGCGAGGTCGTCGGCATCAACTCGCAGATCTACAGCCGCTCGGGCGGCTACATGGGCATCGCGTTCGCGATCCCGATCGACGAAGCGACACGCGTCGTCGATCAGCTGAAGACCACCGGTCACGTGAGCCGCGGCCGCATCGGCGTCGTGATCGACCAGGTGACCAAGGAAGTCGCCGAGTCCATCGGTCTCGGCAAGCCGGTCGGCGCGCTGGTGCGCAGCGTCGAGAACGGCGGCCCGGCCGACAAGGCAGGCATCGAGGCCGGCGACATCATCACGAAGGTCGATCAGAAGACGGTCGACAAGTCGGTCGACCTGCCGCGCATCGTCGCCGGCATCAAGCCGGGCAGCAAAGCCGTCATCCAGGTGTTCCGGCGAGGCAGCTATCGCGACATCACGGTGGCCGTGGCCGAGTTCCCGAGTGACACCGTCGCGCAGGCGAGCGGTAGCGGCGGCGACAGCGGCAAGCCGCCCGCGGCCGTCACGAGCCTGGGCCTGGCCGTATCCGATCTGACCGATGCGCAGAAGAAGGAGCTCAAGATCAAGGGCGGCGTGCGCGTCGAAAGCGCCGATGGCGCCGGGGCCCGTGCCGGCGTGCGCGAGGGCGACGTCATCCTGGCGATCGACAACACCGAGGTGACGAGCGCCAAGCAGTTCGAAACGCTGGTGTCCAAGCTCGATCGCTCGAAGGTGTCGACCTTGCTGGTGCGGCGTGGCGACGTGGTGAATTTCCTGATCGTCCGACCGGCACGCTGAGGCGGCCCGGCCCGGCCCGGCCCGGCCCGGTCCTCGGGCCGACGGCCGGCAACCTACCAGATCGGCGGGTCTTTCCGCGATGCGGGATCCGAGGCGCTCATGACCTTGGCTCGGCGGCCCGGATCGGGCGGTTGGATCGGTTGTTAGCGCTAGCTGACTTTCTGTCGCACCGAAAGATTGGCGCGGGCGGTCGCTAGAATCGCGGCCTTCCGAGCCGGCTTACGAACTGATTTGGCAACGAAACAGGTGTTCCCAGACTGTCCCCAGTTCGTCCACAGGCTGTTGTGGATAACCTGTGAATGGATTTTCCTGTTGGCGCTCCGCAACGGCGTGAAATCAAGCAACGGTGCGGTTTGCAGCGGGGCGCTTTTGACTACAATGAAGGCCCAACAAGCAGTTGCCATACGTTTTGTTGGAAGGCGCGTCACGGTTTGGACGTGCCTTTTTTTTGCTTCCGGCCCGGCCCTACGGGCCTACACATCGCTTCGCGATATGAGCCTCAACGCAACGGCTGCGCCGTTGTGACCTGCACCGAGGCGCGCTCATCACATCGCCGCAAGCGTGGACCATGGATCACATCAGAAACTTCTCCATCATCGCCCACATCGATCACGGCAAGAGCACGTTGGCCGATCGATTGATCCAGCGTTGCGGCGGCTTGAGCGAGCGCGAGATGGAAGCGCAGGTGCTCGACTCGATGGACATCGAGCGCGAGCGCGGCATCACGATCAAGGCGCAGACCGCCGCGCTCGAATACGTCGCGCGCGACGGCAAGACCTACAACCTCAACCTGATCGACACGCCGGGTCACGTCGACTTCTCGTATGAAGTGAGCCGCTCGCTGTCGGCATGCGAAGGCGCGCTGCTCGTCGTCGATGCGAGCCAGGGCGTCGAGGCGCAGACGGTCGCCAACTGCTACACCGCGCTCGACCTGCACGTCGAGGTGATCCCGGTGCTCAACAAGATGGATCTGCCGCAGGCCGATCCCGAGCGCGCGAAGGCCGAGATCGAAGACGTCATCGGCATCGATGCCGAGCATGCGATCCCGTGCAGCGCCAAGACCGGTGTAGGCATCGACGACATCCTCGAGGCGGTGATCGCGCGCATGCCGGCGCCGCGGGGCAAGCTCGATGCGCCGCTGCGCGCCATGATCATCGATTCGTGGTTCGACAACTACGTCGGCGTCGTGATGCTGGTGCGCGTGGTCGACGGTTCGCTGACGCGCGGCGAGCGCATCCGTCTGATGGCGAGCGATGCGGTCTACAGTGCCGAGCAGCTGGGTGTCTTCACGCCCAAGTCGGTCTCGCGCGACGAGCTCCGCGCCGGCGAGGTCGGCTTCGTCATCGCCGGCATCAAGGAACTGCAGGCCGCGCGGGTCGGCGACACGATCACGCTCGAGAAGAAGCTGCCGAACAACCTCGGTGCCGCCACCGAGGCGCTGCCCGGCTTCAAGGAGATCCAGCCGCAGGTTTTCGCCGGTCTCTATCCGAGCGAGGCGAGCGAGTACGACCAGCTGCGCGACGCGCTCGAGAAGCTCAAGCTCAACGACTCGTCGCTGCGCTACGAGCCCGAGGTCAGCCAGGCGCTCGGCTTCGGCTTCCGCTGCGGCTTCCTCGGCCTCTTGCACATGGAGATCGTGCAGGAACGGCTCGAGCGCGAGTTCGACCAGGACCTGATCACGACCGCGCCGTCGGTCGTCTACGAGGTCGAGCTCAACAACGACGACGTGCTGCGCGTCGAGAACCCGTCGAAGATGCCCGACCTCGGGCGCATCCGCGAGATCCGCGAGCCGATCGTCACGGTGCAGCTCTACATGCCGCAGGACTACGTCGGCCCGGTCATGACCCTGGCCAACCAGAAGCGCGGCGTGCAGATGAACATGGCCTACCACGGCCGCCAGGTCCATTTGACCTACGAGATGCCGCTGGCCGAGATCGTGCTCGACTTCTTCGACAAGCTGAAGAGCGTGTCGCGCGGCTATGCGTCGATGGACTACGAGTTCAAGGAATACCGCGCGGCCGACGTCGTCAAGGTCGACATCCTGCTGAACGGCGACAAGGTCGACGCCCTCTCGATCATCGTGCACCGCAGCCAGAGCCTGTACCGCAGCCGCGCCGTCGTCTCGAAGATGCGCGAGCTGATCGCGCGCCAGCAGTACGACGTGGCCGTGCAGGCGGCCATCGGCGCCAACATCATCGCGCGTGAGACAATCAAGGCGCTGCGCAAGAACGTCATCGCCAAGTGCTACGGCGGCGACATCACCCGCAAGCGCAAGCTGCTCGAGAAGCAGAAGGCGGGCAAGAAGCGCATGAAGCAGATCGGCACCGTCGAGGTGCCGCAGGAAGCGTTCCTCGCCATCCTCCAGGTGGATGAATGAAGCCCCTAGTCTTCGCTGCGCTTCATGTCCTTCGCAATGCGTCGACGCAGCGCCCCTCCAGACACTGATACGGACGATCGATGGCCTCACTGACCGGTCTGCTCTACGCCTGCCTGGCGGTTTTCCTCGGCGGCTGGTACCTCGGCAAGTGGCAAGGCAACTTCGCGCTGCTGCTGCTGATCCTGACCGTCGTGACGCTCGCTTATTGGCTTGCCGAGCGGCTCTACTTCGCGCCCCGGCGCCTGGCTTCGGTGCGCAACCTCGAGAGCCAGAGCCAGGCGCGCCGCGAGCAGTTGGCCAAGCAAGGCATCACGAAGGTCGACGACCACACCGCGCAGGCGCGCGATCGCCTGCTCGCGCAGCCGTGGTGGCTGGACTGGACCGCGGGCCTGTTCCCGGTGATCCTCGTCGTCTTCCTGCTGCGCTCGTTCCTGTTCGAGCCGTTCAAGATCCCGAGCGGTTCGATGATTCCGACCTTGCTCGTCGGCGACTTGATCCTCGTCAACAAATTCGACTACGGCATCCGCCTGCCGGTCATCAACAAGAAGATCATCGCCATCCACGATCCGCAACGCGGCGACGTGATGGTGTTCCGCTACCCGAAGGATCCGAGCACCGACTACATCAAGCGCGTGATCGGCCTGCCCGGCGACGAGGTCTCGTTCCGCAACCAGAAGCTCTACATCAACGGCGAGCTGCAGGCGCTCACGCCGTTGCCGCCGCCCGGCTTCTACGACGAGGACACGCTGCGCTACTCGCCCGAGTACGTCGAGAAGCTCGGCAGCGTCGAGCACCGCATCCTGCTCAATCCGCAGAATCAGCCGATGTACGGCAACGAGGACTTCCCGTTCCGCCAGAACTGCAGCTACAGTGCCGACGGCGTGACCTGCAAGGTGCCGCCCGGCAACTACTTCATGATGGGCGACAACCGCGACAACTCGCAGGACTCGCGCTACTGGGGCTTCGTCCCCGACGAAAACATCGTCGGCCGCGCCTTCTTCGTATGGATGAACTTCGGCAACCTCAAACGCATCGGCACCTTCCAGTGAGCACCCGCGGACCCATCGCCGGACCCTTCGCGGCGCGGCAACGCACGACGCTGCTGCGGCGGCAGCGCGGCGTCACGCTGTTCGGACTCCTGTTCTGGGCCATCGTCGTCGGCTTCGTCGCGCTGATCGGCATGCGCGTCCTGCCGACGCTCAACGAGTTCTTCACGATCCAGAAGGCGGTCAACAAGGTGGCCGTCGAGGGCGGCTCGACCGTGCCCGAGATCCGCGCGGCGTTCGACCGGCAGAAGGACATCGAGTACTCGATCCAGTCGATCTCCGGCAAGGACCTCGACATCACCAAGGAAAACGACAAGATCGTCGTGAGGTTCGCCTACGACAAGGAGATCGAGCTCGTCAGTCCGGTCTATATTCTGATCAAGTACGAGGGGCGCTCGAAGTAGCGGCGGCTGAGCGGCCGCTTACGGCGGCGCGCGCATGCGATGGACGACAAACGCCTAGAGGATCTGCAGCGACGCATCGGTCACTCGTTTCGCGACGAGCGGCTGCTGGTGCGGGCGCTGACGCACCGCAGCTTCGGTGCCGATCACAACGAGCGGCTCGAATTCCTCGGCGATGCGGTGCTGAGCCTCGCGGTCTCCGGCCTCTTGTTCGAGCGCTTCGCCGGCTCCGACGAGGGCGACCTGACGCGCGTGCGCGCGCACCTCGTGCGCGAGGACAGCCTGCACCGCGTCGCGCTGCAGATCGGCCTGCCCGACGCGCTGCGGCTCGGCGAAGGCGAAGCGCGCGGCGGCGGCGCGCAGCGCGCTTCCATCCTGGCCGATGCGCTCGAAGCGATCATCGGCGCGGCCTTCCTCGACGGCGGCTTCGAGGCGGCGCGCGCGCTCGTCAAGGGTCTGTTCGGCGAAGTCATCGCGACCACCGAAGCGGCCAACTGGAGCAAGGACGCGAAGACCGAGCTGCAGGAATGGCTGCAGGCGCGCAAGCTCCCGGTGCCGGCCTACCGCATCATCGCGACGCGCGGCCAGGCGCATGCGCAGACCTTCGAGGTCGAATGCGCGGTGCCGGCGCTGAACCTCGCCGAGTCGGGCGAAGGCCGCTCGCGCCGCGTCGCCGAGCAGGAAGCGGCGCGCCGCATGCTCGATGCGCTGAAGGTCATCGACCGGCCGGGCAGTCCGCTGCAATCCTGACCATGAACTCCGAATCGCCGGCCGACGCGCCCGCGCAGCGCTGCGGTCTGGTCGCCATCGTCGGCCGCCCGAACGTCGGCAAGTCGACCTTGCTCAACACGCTGGTCGGCCAGAAGATCAGCATCACGTCCGACAAGGCGCAGACCACGCGCCATCGCATCGTCGGCGTGCGCACGGTCGGCGCGGCGCAGTTCGTGTTCGTCGACACGCCGGGTTTCCAGACCGCGCACGCCGCAGCGCTCAACCGCACCCTGAACCGCACCGTGCAGGGCGCGCTCGCCGACGTCGACGCGGTGCTGTTCGTCGTCGAGGCCGGGCGCTTCGATCTGGCCGACGCCAAGGTGCTGGCGCTGATCGTCGAGGCGACCGGCGGTGGCGGCGCCGGGAAGCCGGTGCTGCTGGTCGCCAACAAGCTCGACCAGGTGCGGCGGCGTACCGACCTGCTGCCGTGGCTGAAGGGCATGCAGGAGCGTCATCCGTTCGCCGAGTACGTGCCGTTGTCGGCGCGCAGCGAGGCCGATGCCGCGCGTCTGCTCGACATCGTCCGGCCCTACCTGCCCGAGCAGCCCTGGCTCTACGACGAAGACGCGCTCACCGACCGCAGCGAGCGCTTCCTTGCCGGCGAGATCATCCGCGAGAAGCTGTTCCGCCTGACCGGCGACGAGCTGCCTTATGCGTCGACGGTCGTGATCGACCAGTTCGAAGAGGAAGGCGACCTGCGCCGCATCGCCGCGACCATCGTCGTCGAGCGCGATGCGCACAAGGGCATGGTGATCGGCCAGGGCGGCGAGCGCCTCAAGCGCATCGGCTCCGAAGCGCGCCAGGAGCTCGAACGCCTGATGGACGCCAAGGTGTTCCTCGAGCTGTGGGTCAAGGTGCGCTCGGGCTGGGCCGACGACGACGCGCACCTGAGGTCCTACGGCTACGAGTGACGGCGGTCCGGCCGACCTGCCTGCATCGACGATGGCCGCCCCCCGCGTCTCCCGCACGCCACGCACCGGCAGACCGCTCGTTGCCTACGTGCTGCACCAGTACGACTGGAGCGAGTCCAGCCTGATCCTCGACCTGCTGACGCGCGAACAGGGCCGCGTCGTCGCGGTCGCCAAGGGCGCCAAGCGGCCGTACTCCCAGCTGCGTGCGGTGCTGCTGCCGTTCCAGCGGCTGCACGTCAGCCTCGGGCGCCTGCCGGCGAACGACGACGGCGGCGAGCTGCAGACCTTGCGCGGCGCCGATTGGGCCGGCGGTGGCGCGATGCTCGGCGGCGCCGCGCTCTTCAGCGGCTTCTACCTGAACGAGCTGCTGATGAAGCTGCTCGCCCGCCACGACCCGCACGAGCGGCTGTTCGACGCTTATGCCGAGACGTTGCCGGCGCTCGCCGCGAACGACGACGCCGCGGTGCAGGCGGCATTGCGCGCATTCGAGCTCGTGCTGTTGCGCGAGATCGGCGTGCTGCCCGAACTCGGCGTCGTGACCTTGACGCAGCAGCCGGTGGATGCGCGGCTGCGTTATGCGCTGCAGGCCGACAGCGGCGTCGTCGATGCGCGCCGAGGCGACGACGCGGCGCTCCCCGGCGGCGCGCTCGTCGGGCTGCAGGCCGCGCTCGAGCACGGCAGTCTCGCGGCGCTGCAGCAGGCCTGCGGCGCTGCACTCGCCGAGCTCAAGCTGGCGCTGCGCGCGCTGCTGCAGCATCACCTCGGCAGCTCGATGCTGCGCACGCGCCAGGTGCTGCAAGGGGTACAGAATCTCTAGTGCAGCGTTCGACACTGTGCAGCACATAAAACCGCGTCTTTGCCGCCGTGGCGTCGTTGCAAATCCTCGCGATACCTTCGGGTATCGCTGCGGTTTGCGCCTAGCCACGACGACAAATCCATCGGTTTTATTCAGTGCCACACAGTGTCGAACGCCGCACTAGCCACTCGTTGTCATCGCCTGCCATGAACCCTCTCGTCGTCAGCGGTCTCGACCCGCATCGCGGTTCGACCGCGCTGTCGGTCAACGTCAACAAGGTCGCGTTGCTGCGCAACACGCGCGCGCTCGACATCCCGAGCGTCACGCGCGCCGCGACCTGTGCCCTCGAAGCGGGCGCGCAGGGCATCACGGTGCATCCGCGGCCCGACGAGCGCCACATCCGCGCGCGCGATGTCTACGAGATCGCCGAGCTGATGCGCGCGTGGCCGCAGGCCGAATACAACATCGAAGGCAATCCGTTCCACAACCTGATGGATTTCGCGCGTGACCTGAAGGCGCGCGGCCTGCCGCTGCACCAGTGCACCTTCGTGCCCGACAGCGTCGAGCAGGCGACGTCCGACCACGGCTGGCAATTCCCGCAGGATGCCGAGCGGCTCGCGCCCTTGGTCGCCGAAGTGCAGGCGCTCGGTGTGCGCGTCAGCCTCTTCATGGACCCGCTGCCCGATGCGATGGCCGGCGCGCGCGCGGTCGGCGCGGCGCGGGTCGAGCTCTACACCGAAGCCTATGCGCGCGCGCATGGCACGGCGGACGAAGCGGCCGTGCTCGCGCGCTATGTCGCGGCAGCACGAGCGGCGCTGCAGCAAGGCCTGGGCATCAATGCGGGTCACGACCTCAACCGCGCCAACCTCGCCGATTTCCTGCGCGCGGTGCCGGGCGTGCTCGAGGTGTCGATCGGCCATGCGCTGATCGCCGATGCGCTCGAGCTCGGCTATGCCGAGACGGTGCGCGACTACCTGCGCGCGATCCATCGCGCGGCCGAGCCGTCATGATCTATGGCATAGGCACCGACGTCTGCGACCTGCGGCGCATCCGCGCGACCCTGGAACGCCGCGGCGAGCGCTTCGCGCAGAAGGTGCTCGGTCCGGCCGAGATCGAAGTGTTCCGCGCCCGCCGCGCGCGCGTCGAGGAACGCGGCATCGCCTACCTCGGCACGCGCTTCTCGGCCAAGGAGGCGTTCTCGAAGGCGATCGGTCTCGGCCTGCGCATGCCGATGACGTGGCGCGCCTGCGAGATCCTCAACCACCCGAGCGGCCAGCCCTACATCCGCCTGCATGGCGCGTTGGCGGCCTGGTTCGACGAGCGCACGCTGGAGGCGCACGTCAGCGTCAGCGACGAAAGCGACTATGCGGCGAGCTTCGTCGCGGTCGAGCACAAGGACCCGCGATGATCGAGCATGCCCCCGTCGTTCTGGACATCGCCGGCAGCGCGCTGTCGGCCGACGATCGCCGCCGGCTGCGGCATCCGCTGGTCGGCGGCTTGATCCTGTTCGCGCGCAACTGGGTCGACCGGCGCCGCCTCGTCGAGCTGACGGCCGAGATCAAGGAGCAGCGTCCCGACCTGCTGATCTGCGTCGACCATGAAGGCGGCCGCGTGCAGCGCTTCCGCACCGACGGTTTCACGACCTTGCCGCCGATGCGCGCGCTCGGCGAGCTGTGGATGAACGACGGCCGGCGCGGCGCCGGCAGCGGTGCGCTCACCGCCACCGATGCGGCCACCGCCGTCGGCTACGTGCTCGGCAGCGAACTGCGCGCCTGCGGCGTCGACCTCAGCTACACGCCGGTGCTCGACCTCGACCACGGCGCCAGTTCGGTGATCGGCGATCGGGCGTTCCATCGCGATCCGCGCGTCGTCAGCCTGCTCGCCAAGAGCGTGATGCACGGCCTGCTGCAGGCCGGCATGGCGAACTGCGGCAAGCACTTCCCCGGCCATGGTCACGTCGCGGCCGACAGCCACGTCGACATCCCGGTCGACCGGCGCAGCCTGAAGGCAATCCTCGCGGACGACGCACGCCCGTACGAATGGCTGTCGACGAGCCTGGCCAGCGTGATGCCGGCGCATGTCGTCTATCCGCAGGTCGACCGCCGTCCCGCCGGCTACTCGCCGCGCTGGCTGAAGGAGATCCTGCGCCTGCAGCTCGGCTTCACCGGCGCGGTCTTCAGCGACGACCTCAGCATGGAAGGCGCACGCCGCATCGACGGCGCCAGCGTGACTTACGCCGAAGCGGCGGTCGAAGCGCTCAATGCCGGCTGCGACATGGTGCTGCTGTGCAATCAGTCCACCGGCGACGGCAGCGCGGTCGATGCCTTGCTCGCCGGCCTCGACGAAACGCTGCGTCTCGGGCAATGGCAGCCCGATCCCGACAGCGAGGCGCGCCGGCTCGCGCTGTTGCCGCAGAGTGCACCGCTCGCCTGGGACGAGCTGATGCACCAGCCGGCTTATCAGCACGCGCTCGAACGGCTGCCTTGAAGCAGCGGTGCGGCGGCGGCATCGCGCCGCCGCCGCGTCCGCCGATCAGTTCGGTGCGCTGCCCTGCGAGGCCTCGAACGGCAGCTTGTACTGCGTGAGGTCCTTGCGCGTCTCGACCATCACCAGCGGGCCTTCGTCGATGCGCTCGACGGGCTTGCGCTCGCGCGGCACGTGCACCGGACGCGGCTCGTTGGCGATCGCCTCCTGCGCGGCGCGGATCTTCTCGACATCGGAATTGACCCACTGCAGGCCGGCCGCTTCGGCGATTTCCTGCAAGCTGCCGATCGGCAGCACGAACGGCTCGGCCGGTGCCGGCGCGACCACTGCTGCGGGTGCGGGCGCGTGTGCCAGCGCGTGTGCCAGCGCAGGCACTTCGGCGACGGCTGCGGCGCTCGCGGCCTCGACCACCGGCGCTGCAGCGGCTTCGGCCTCGACCGGCGCGGCATCGGCCGCCGGCTCGGTACCCGGTGCCGCACCGTCTTCGGCCCGCTCGCGACGATAGCGCTCGCGCCCGCGGCCGCGGCGGCGGCCTTCGCCCGCGCCATCGCCGCTGCCTTCCGGACGCGTCTGCGCGTCGGCGCCGTCGATCGCCGGTGCTTCACCGGCTTCGACGATGGCGGGCTCGGCGCCTTCGGTGGCCGTCGCTTCGGCGCTCACGCCTTCGACGGTCGCTTCCTCGGCGCGCTCGCCGCGACCGCCGCGGCCACCGCGACGGCGGCGACGGCTGCGCTCGGCATTGGCCTCGTCGTCAGCGGCCGCCGGTTCGGTGCCGGGCGTCGTGTCGACGAAAGCCGGTGCGATGGCCGTGGCCTCTTCGGTGCGCGGCGCGCGCGGCTCGCGCTCCGGCCGACCGCCGCGGCGACCTTCGCGGCCGCCTTCCCGGCCGCCTTCGCCGCGTGCTTCCTCGCGCGGCTTGCGCTCTTCGGTCCGGGCGGCTTCGTCGCGCGGGCCTTCTTCGCGTTCGCCGCGACGGCCGCGGCCTTCGGCACGTGCCTCGCCGCGGTCGCCGCGCTTGCCGTCGCCTCGGCTCTCGCGTCCCTCGCGGCCCTCACGCCCTTCGCGGCCCTCACGCCCCTCGCGTCCGCCGCGCCCACCACGACCGCCACGCTCGCCGCGGCCTTCACGGGCTTCGGGCGCCTTGGCCGCAGCCGGCGCCGCGGCGGCAGGTTGGGCAACCGGCGCCGGCGCGGGTTGCGCCGGTGCGCCGCCGAACAGGCCCTTGACCCAGGAGAAGAAGCCGCCGCCCGCCGGGACCGACGGTGCCGGCGCCGGTACCGGCGCCACGACGATGGGCGCGGGCTCGGGCTTGGGCGGCGTCACCGGCGCAGGCGTCTCGGGCAGGATGCCCTTGATCACCGGCTCCTGCTTCGGCTTGCCCTTCTCGCTCGCGTCGCGGCGGCGCGTGATGCCGACTTCCTCGTCCGGCGAGTCGATCATCGTGTAGCTCGCCTGCAGGTTCTCGAGGCGCGGGTCGTCGTGGCGCAGCCGCTCCAGCCGGTAGTTCGGCGTCTCGAGGTTCTTGTTCGGCACCAGCAGCACGGTGACGCGCTGCTTCAGCTCGATCTTCGTGATCTCGGTGCGCTTCTCGTTGAGCAGGAACGACGTGACTTCCACCGGCACCTGCACATGCACGGCGGCGGTGTTGTCCTTCATCGACTCTTCCTGGACCATGCGCAGGATCTGCAGCGCAGACGATTCGGTGTCGCGGATGTGGCCAGTGCCGTTGCAGCGCGGGCAGGTGATGTGGCTGCCCTCGCTGAGCGCCGGGCGCAGCCGCTGGCGGGAGAGTTCGAGCAGACCGAACTTCGAGATCGAGCTGAACTGCACGCGGGCGCGGTCCTGGCGCAGCGAGTCGCGCAGGCGCGTCTCCACCTCGCGGCGGTTCTTCGACTCCTCCATGTCGATGAAGTCGACGACGATCAGGCCGCCCAGGTCGCGCAGGCGCATCTGGCGCGCGATCTCGTCGGCGGCCTCGAGGTTGGTGCGGGTCGCGGTCTCCTCGATGTCGGAGCCGCGCGTGGCGCGCGCCGAGTTCACGTCGACCGAGACCAGCGCCTCGGTGTGGTCGATCACGATCGCGCCGCCCGACGGCAGGTTCACCGTGCGCGAGAACGCGGTCTCGATCTGGTGCTCGATCTGGAAGCGCGAGAACAGCGGCGCGTCGTCGCGGTAGCGCTTGACCTTGTGCGCCGTCTCCGGCATCACGTGGGCCATGAACTGCTGGGCTTGGTCGTAGATGTCGTCGGTGTCGATCAGGATCTCGCCGACGTCCGACGTGAAGTAGTCGCGGATCGCGCGGATCACCAGCGACGACTCCTGGTAGATCAGGAACGCGCCCTTGCCGGCCTTGGAGGCGCCTTCGATCGCGCCCCACAGCTTGAGCATGTAGTTGAGGTCCCACTGCAGCTCGGGCGCGGTGCGGCCGATGCCGGCGGTGCGCGCGATCAGGCTCATGCCCTTCGGATACTCGAGCTGGTCGAGGTTTTCCTTCAGCTCCTCGCGGTCTTCGCCCTCGATGCGGCGCGACACGCCGCCGCCGCGCGGGTTGTTCGGCATCAAGACGAGGTAGCGGCCGGCCAGCGAGATGAACGTCGTGAGCGCCGCGCCCTTGTTGCCGCGCTCTTCCTTCTCGACCTGGATGAGCAGTTCCTGGCCGTTGCCGATGCAGTCCTGGATCTTCGCGTCGCGCAGGTTCGCGCCTTCGCGGAAGTAGCTCTTCGAGATCTCCTTGAACGGCAGGAAGCCGTGGCGGTCCTCGCCGTAGTCGACGAAGCAGGCCTCGAGCGACGGCTCGACGCGCGTCACGACCGCCTTGTAGATGTTGCCCTTGCGCTGTTCGCGGCCTTCGATCTCGGTCTCGAAGTCCATCAGCTTCTGGCCGTCGACGATCGCGAGACGCCGCTCTTCCGGCTGCGTCGCATTGATCAGCATGCGCTTCATGTGCACTCCTCCATCACGCGGCCGCCTCACGCCTTCGATCGGCGTGGACACGGCCGCAGCCTGTCGCCGCCGGCATCCGGCAGGGCGACGATTCGATGCACGAGAAACGCGAAGGAACCGGTAGGGAAGTCGCCCTGGACTGCGATGAGCGGCGGGTCAGCAGACCGGCCGGACAGGCAGCGTTGGCGCGTGCGTGGCAGTGGGATGAACACCTGCTGCCGGCGGTTGCCGACGGCGGGCGCAGCGGTCGTCGAAGAGCCGCCATCGCGCCGCGCGCCGCGGGCAGGCCGCGGCGCGGGCTCTTGGCCCGGACGGCATGCGCGACACGCGCGACTTGGAAGGGGTGGCTGTCGACATCCGCGGACGGATCACTGGACGCTGGCGCAAGGCGGAAGCCGGGGGCGAACAACGGATGCTCGCGTCGTCGGCGTTCGATCTTGCGTCGGGAAGTCTCTCGGAAGGGTTCGTTTCTTGTTTGCTCTGCCGCCCTGGGGGCACGGCCGCCGGGTCGCTTGGGGACATGGCCTGCCGCAGCCGCCGTCAGGCGTTGCATCACCGATTGCTGGCCGGGCAGCGAGCCCGACCGTCGCCCGTTCTTGCGGCTGTTCGACCCTCCCGAGGCTAAACTCAGAAAAATCAAATACTTGCGGCAACAACGTGGCTCGGCGGATTATAGGGGGCGGGGCGCCGGCGGCCAGACCGGAAATCCGCCCGGATCGCAGTGCTGATCGCCGCATCGAAGCGGCCGCGGTGCGGCGGGTGCGGGTCGACGAGGGATCCGACGGCCAGCGCCTCGACAACTTCCTCGTCAAGCTGCTCAAGGGCGTACCGAAGGCGCACGTCTACCGCGTGATCCGTTCCGGCGAGGTCCGGGTCAACAAGGGCCGGGCCGGTGCCGACACCCGGCTCGCCTCCGGCGACGAGGTGCGCATCCCGCCGGTGCGCATGGCCGCCAACGACGAACGTCCCGCGGCGCCGGCGCGCGAGTTCCCGATCGTCCACGAGGACGAGCAACTCATCGCGATCGACAAGCCGGCCGGGGTCGCGGTGCACGGCGGCAGCGGCGTGAGCTCGGGCGTGATCGAGCAGCTGCGCCAGGCGCGGCCCGAGGCGCGCTTCCTCGAGCTGGTGCACCGGCTCGACAAGGAAACGTCGGGACTGTTGCTGATCGCCAAGAAGCGCAGCGCCCTCGTCGCTCTGCAGGACCAGCTGCGGCGGCGCGACGGCGCGGTCGTCAAGACCTATGCGGCGCTCGTCGCCGGCCGCTGGCCCGCGAACCGCAAGGTCATCGACGTGGCGTTGCACAAGTACCTGACCGGCGATGGCGAGCGACGCGTGCGTGCCGTCCAGGCCGATCACGCGGAAGGGCGGCGCTCGATCACGCTGGTCGGCATCGCGCAGGCCTGGGACGGCTACACGCTGCTCGACGTGACGATCAAGACCGGCCGCACGCACCAGATCCGCGTGCACCTGACGCACGCCGGCCATCCGATCGTCGGCGACGAGAAGTACGGCGACTTCGCGCTCAACAAGGCGCTGGCGCGCGGCGACGCGGTGCCCGGCTGCCGCTTCGAGCGCATGTTCCTGCATGCCGCCAGGCTCCGCGTCATCCATCCGGTGACCGGCCTGTCCCTCGAGCTCGAAGCGCCATTGCCGGCAGAATGCGAGGCACTGATGCACGCCCTTGCGCGCCAGCACCCGCCTTCCGCATGACCACAACCCGCCAGTTCGACCTGATCGTCTTCGATTGGGACGGCACGCTGTTCGATTCGACGGCGATCATCACGCGCTCGATCCAGGCTGCCGCCGCCGACCTCGGCCTGCCGGTGCCGAGCGACCGCGACGCGAGCTACGTGATCGGCATGGGCCTGGTCGAAGCGCTCCAGCATGCCGTGCCGGCGCTGCCGCGCGAGCGCTACCGGGAGCTGGCCGAGCGCTACCGGCATCACTACTTCTCGGCCGCGCACCGGATCGTGTTCTTCGACGGCATCGTCGCGATGCTGCAGGCGCTGCGGGCGCGCGGCCATCTGCTCGCGGTGGCGACCGGCAAGTCGCGCGCCGGCCTCGATGCGGCGCTCGATGCCGCGGTCGACGGCGCGCTGCTGCGCGGCCTGTTCGACGCCAGCCGCACTGCCGACGAGACCGCGTCCAAGCCGCATCCGCGCATGCTGCTCGAGCTGATGGAGCAGCTCGTCGTCGCGCCCGAGCGCACCTTGATGATCGGCGACACCACGCACGACCTGCAGCTCGCCGCCAACGCCGGCGCCGCGAGCATCGGCGTCAGCTACGGCGCGCACGACCACGCCGCGTTCGCCGGCTTCGACACGCGCTTCGTCGCGCACACCGTGCCCGAGCTGCACGGCTGGCTGGTGCGGCATGGATGAAATCGTCGGGCCGCGGCGGCCGCTGCGCCTGTGCGCATCGGACGAGCTCGCCGAGCGCGGCAAGGCGGTCGTGTTCGACGTGCTGCACTTTCGCGAGGCGGCGCGCGCCTTCGCGCTGCGCTACGACGGCAGGGTCGTCGCCTACATCAACCGCTGCCAGCACGTCCCGGCCGAGATGGACTGGCTGCCCGGCGAGTTCCTCGACAGCGGCAAGGAATACATCATGTGCTCGATCCACGGCGCGGTCTACGAGCCGCGGAGCGGCCGCTGTGCCGGCGGTCCGTGCGGGCGCGGGCGGCTGACCGCGATCGACGTCGAGGAGCGCGACGGCATCGTCTATTGGTATGCTTCCCGCGACACGCAGCCGGCCTTTGCCGACTGAATGTCGATGCGTCACGACGCGGAGGGTAGTCCCATGAGCGATGACGACATCCCTGTTCCGCCGGTCCTGCCGCCGCCCGAACCCGTCGGCCCCGCGCCGTCGGTCGCCGCGGCACCGCGCGCGCCGCTCGAGGCGGTGCTCGACCGCTTCGCGCGAGACTACTTTCGCGAGCGGCGCAGCGAGCGCCGCTGGCGCATCTTCTTCCGGCTGACCTGGCTCGGCGTCGGGGTGCTCGTCCTCTACGCGATGCTGGCCGGCCGCACCACCCATGGCGTCGTCGTGCCGGCCGGTCCGCACAGCGCGCTCGTCGAAGTGCGCGGCGAGATCGCCGATGGTGCCGAAGCGAGTGCCGAGAACCTGTTGCCCGGCCTGAAGAACGCGTTCGAGGATGCGGGCGCGCGTGCCGTGCTGTTGCGCATCAATTCGCCGGGCGGCAGCCCGGTGCAGGCCGGCATCATCAACGACGAGATCCGGCGCCTGAAGGCGCTGCACCACAAGCCCGTGTACGCCGTCGTCGAAGAGAGCTGCGCATCGGGCGCCTACTACATCGCGGTCGCCGCCGACGAGATCTATGCCGACAAGGCGTCGGTCGTCGGCTCGATCGGCGTGCTGATGGACGGCTTCGGATTCACCGGGCTGATGACCAAGCTCGGCGTCGAGCGGCGTCTCATCACCGCCGGCGAGAACAAGGGCATCGGCGATCCCTATTCGCCGCTGCCGCCGGCGCAGCGCGCGTATCTGCAGGCGATGCTCGAGCAGATCCACCAGCAGTTCATCGCCGTCGTCAGGAAGGGCCGCGGCTCGCGCCTGAAGGAGACGCCGGAGATGTTCAGCGGCCTGTACTGGAACGGCGAGCAGGCGCTCGGCCTCGGGCTCGTCGATCACCTCGGCAGCGTCGACTACGTCGCGCGCGAGGTCGTCAAGACCGAGGAAGTGGTCGACTACACGCCGAAGGAGAACGTCGCCGAGCGGCTCGCCAAGCGCTTCGGCGCGTCGGTCGGCGCCGGCGCGATGGCCGCGCTGCGCGGCGCCGGTGCGGTGCACTGACGATCGTCGACCGCATGTAAAGAATCGTTGACGGGGTACGCGACCGGCTTTGTCGGCGTGAAATCGCGGCAGTCGCGTGTGGGGTAGGGCACGCATTCCGGCGCAGACCATGAAACAAGACCACGACGGACACCGTCACAACCTCGCTGCGCTGACGCTCGGCGCGATCGGCGTCGTCTACGGCGACATCGGCACCAGCCCGCTCTACACGCTGCAGACGGTGTTCAGCCACGAGATCGGCATCCCGTTGACGGCCGCCAACATCATCGGCGCCGTATCGACGATCTTCTGGGGCCTGATGTTCATCGTCACGTTCAAGTACGTGATCCTGATCCTGCGTGCCGACAACCGCGGCGAGGGCGGCATCATGGCGCTGACCGCGCTCGCGACCGATGCTGCCGGCACCTCCGCGCGCCGGCGTACCGTGCTGCTGCTGCTCGGCGTGCTCGGTGCGGCGCTGTTCTATGGCGACGGCGTGATCACGCCGGCGATCTCGGTGCTCAGCGCGGTCGAAGGGCTGGAGGTCGCGGCGCCGCACCTGAAAGAATTCGTCGTGCCGGTATCGCTCGCGATCCTGGTCGCGCTGTTCGTCGTGCAGCGCCGCGGCACCGGAACGATAGGCAAGTTCTTCGGGCCGATCATCTGCGTCTGGTTCGCGACGCTGGCGGTGGTCGGCGTGGTGCAGATCGCGCAGCAGCCGGTGATCCTCGAGGCGCTCAATCCGCTGCATGCGCTGCGCTTCATGGCGGCGCAGGGCGGGCACCTGTTCGTCGCGATGGGCGCGATCGTGCTCGCGTTCACCGGCGCCGAGGCGCTCTATGCCGACATGGGTCACTTCGGCGCACGGCCGATCCGCATCGCCTGGACCGCTTTCGTGCTGCCGGCGCTGGCGCTCAACTACATGGGTCAGGGGGCGCTGCTGATGCGCGACCCGGGAGCGTTCGACAACCCCTTCTTCAAGCTCTTTCCGGCGAGCTGGACGCTCGCCGCGGTCGTGCTCGCGACCCTGGCCACCGTCATCGCATCGCAGGCCGTGATCTCCGGCGCCTATTCGATGACGCGCCAGGCGATGCAGCTCGGCTTCCTGCCGCGCCTGCACGTGATGCACACCTCCGACAAGGAGTCGGGCCAGATCTATCTGCCGGGCGTGAACCGCGTGCTGCTGATCGGCGTCCTGCTCGCCGTGCTCGGCTTCGGCAGCTCGACCGCGCTGGCATCGGCCTACGGCATCGCGGTGACGGTCACGATGCTGATCACGTCGATCCTGACCTTCTTCGTCGTGCGCCAGGCGTGGCGCCATTCGCTGCCGCTGGCGATCGCCGCGACCGGCCTCTTCGTGGCGGTCGATGCGATGCTCGTCGCCTCGTGCTCGCTGAAGTTCTGGCAAGGCGGCTGGTTCCCGCTCGTGCTCGGCGCCGGCATCTTCGTCGTGATGGCGACCTGGAAGCGCGGCCGCGAGCTGCTGCTCGAGCACATCCGCCAGGACGATCCCGAGCTCGTGCCGTTCGTCACCGCGATCGCGGACGACGACGCGGCGCTGCGCGTCGGTCGCACGGCGGTCTATGCGACCGCGAGCACGGAGACCGTGCCGCAGGCGCTGATGCACAACCTGAAGCACAACCAGGTGCTGCACGAGCGCAACGTGATCCTGACCGTGGTGTTCCACAACGTGCCCTGGGTCGCGCGCGCACAGCGTCTCGAGGTGACGCCGCTGGCGCGCGGCTTCTGGAAGGTGATCGTCAACTACGGCTTCAAGGACGAGCCTGACGTGCCGGCGGCGCTCGAGCAATGCGCCGGGCAAGGCCTGGCGGTCAACCTGTTCGAGACCTCGTACTTCCTCAGCCGCGAAACCGTCGTGCCGTCGCGCGGCGCCGGCATGGCGCACTGGCGCGAAGCCCTGTTCGCCGCGATGGCGCGCAATGCGAGCAGCGCCGTGGAGTTTCTCAAGCTGCCGAACAACGGCGTGATCGAACTGGGGACGCGGGTGCAGATCTAGGTCGGCACCAGCGCGATCGCCGGAAACGCGATCAGCACGACCAGCCGCACGATGCCGGTCGCGACGAACGGCAGCACGCCCTTGAAGATGGTCGTGAAGCTGACGTCCTTCACGACGCTCTTGATGACGAAGACGTTCATGCCGACCGGCGGGTGGATCAGGCCGAGTTCGACCGTCATCACGATGATGATGCCGAACCAGATCGGGTCGAAGCCGAGGTGCGTGATGACCGGGAAGATGATCGGCACGGTGAGGATGATCATCGCCATCGCGTCCATCAGGCAGCCGAGCACGAGGTACATCGCCATGATCAGCGCGAGCACGCCGTGCTCTTCACGCGCGCCGGCCGCGGCGTCGAGCCGACGCCGAACGCCCATGTGCTGGCGCAGGCGACGCAGCAGGCGCTGCAACTCGTGCAGCGGGCGCTGCATGGCGTCGAACGCTTCGATCCCGGCACCGCGCACCGCACCTTTCGCCTGCACATGAGCGACATCGGCGAGAGCGAGTTCCTGCCCGGCCTGATGCACGAGGTGCGGCGCAGTGCGCCGGGCGTGCGCATCGAGACGCGCCAGCTCGACTATGCGCAGGTCGAGAACGCGCTCGACACCGGCGCCGTCGATCTCGCGTTCGGCTACCTGCCGGGCGTGGAGCACACCGAGCAGGTGCGCCTGTTCACCGAGCGCTATGTGCTGATCGCGCGGGCCGACCATCCGCTGCTGACCGCGCGTCCGTCGCAGGCCCTGCTCGCGCGGCTCGACTACGTCGTCGTGCGCCACCGCACCGAAACCTTGCGGCTGCTCGATCGGCTCGTGCTGCACGATCGCATCCGGCTGTCGACGCCGCACTTCATGGTGATCCCGGCGATCGTCCGCGAGACCGATCTCGCGGTGGTCCTGCCGCAGCGCATCGCGACCAAGTTCGCGCAGGCCGGCGGCCTGCGCATCGCACAGCCGCGCTGGGGCGTGGCCGATTTCGGCATCGGGCTGCACTGGAGCCACCGGGCCGACAGCGACCCGGGCAACCGATGGCTGCGCGGCGTCGCGACCGGGCTGTTCCGCGAAGGGCCGCGCGGCATCGCCCCAAGGTAGGGTTCGCGCGCGGCGCGGCGCGGTGTATCGTTCGCGCCCGTTCGTCACCCGACCCGAAGGGAAGCACCATGGAAAGCGCCGTTCCGATCGTTGCCGTGCTCGCGCTGATCTGGGCGCTGGCGGAACTGGCACGCATCCATGCGCGGCTGGCCGGCACCGAGGTCAAGCTGGCGATACTGATGAATCACCTCGGTGTCGACCGGGAAGCCCTGCTCGAGCCGTCCGAGAAGGTCAAGACGCTCGCCCGCACGCCGGGCGCGACGATCGAGGCGATCAAGGCCTACCGCGAGCAGACCGGACTCGGCCTGAAGGAAGCCAAGGCCGTGATCGATCGCCTGGCCGGATGATGTCCGGGGCACCGGCCGCGACCGCGACGCGGCCGCCGCGCTGACGGTTCGCGCGCCATGTCGTCGATCTACCTCGTGCGCCACGGCGACTACCGGCTCGAGCCGGTGGACGGCTCGGGCCGCAAGTTCGCCGACCGCGGGCTCAGCGCGCTCGGTCGCCGCCAGGCAGATGCGCTGCGCCGGCGCCTCGCCGCGAGTCCGCAGATCGCACCCATCGTCCTCTACACCAGCACCTTGCCGCGCGCGCTTCAGACCGCCGAGATCATCGCGAGCGCCTACGGCCTGCAGGTGGTCGCCGAGCCCGATCTCGAGGAATGGCGCAGCGGCAACGACGACATGCCGCTCGCCGAGTTCATCGCCGAGTGGAGCCGCATGAGCGCGTTCGATCGCCGGTTCCGGCGCTTCCGGCCGGGCTGCGAGACCGGCATCGAGTTCGACGCCCGCGCCCGATCGGTCCTGCACCGCATCGTCACGCAGCATGCAGGCGACTGCGTGATGATCGTTGCGCACGGCGGGATCATGGAAGCGGCGTTTCGCTACTTCATCGGGCTCGGTGACGGCGGCTCGAGCCGAGCCTATCCGGCCTGTGGCCACACGTCGCTGACCCACTGGCGCCGCGATCCGGACAGCGACGAGTGGGTGCTCGAATTCCTCAACGATGGCCACCACCTCGACGGCCTCGCCGCCGCATGAACCTCTGGCACGTCAGCGAGCAGGGCGGTATCGAGCGCTTCGAGCCGCGCCTGCCGCCGAGTCCGGACAGCGGGTTGGCCGAACCGGTCGTCTGGGCGATCGCCGAATCGCATCTCGGCAACTACCTCGTGCCGCGCGATTGCCCGCGCGTCTGCCTGCGTGCCGGCCCGCGGACGACGCCGGAAGACCGGCAGCGCTTCCTCGGTGCATCGGCGGTCGAGTCGATCGTCTGCATCGAGGCCGATTGGCTCGAGCGCGTCGCACGCGCGGCGCTCTGGCTCTATCGGCTGCCCGACGACAGCTTCCGCTGCGTCGATGCCGGCGCGGGGTATCACGTGTCCGCGACGGCGGTCCAGTCGGTCGAGGTGCATTGCGTCGCGGCCCCGATCGAGACGATGCGGCGGCATCGCGTCGAGCTGCGCTGCATGGAAGAACTGACGGCCTATGCAGCGCGGGTCGCCGCATCGACCTTGACCTACTCGCTGATCCGCATGCGCAATGCGCAGCTCAAGCGGTGAGCATCCCCTTCGTCTCGATGAAGCGGACCACGTCCGTCAGCCCGTCGCGTGTCTTCAGGTTCGTCATCACGAACGGCCGCGCGCCGCGCATGCGCTTCGTGTCCGCCGCCATCACGTCGAGGCTCGCGCCGACGTAGGGTGCGAGGTCGGTCTTGTTGATGACGAACAGGTCGCTCTTCGTGATGCCGGGGCCGCCCTTGCGCGGTATCTTCTCGCCGGCGGCGACGTCGATCACGTAGATCGTCAGGTCCGACAGCTCGGGGCTGAAGGTCGCCGCGAGGTTGTCGCCGCCGCTCTCGACGAACACGATGTCCGCATCGGGAAACTTCTCGAGCAGCCGGTCGACCGCTTCGAGGTTGATCGACGCGTCCTCGCGGATCGCGGTGTGCGGGCAGCCGCCGGTCTCGACGCCGACGATGCGCTCGGCCTCGAGCGCGCCGGCCACCGTCAGCAGGCGCTGGTCTTCCTTCGTGTAGATGTCGTTCGTCACGACGACGAGGTCGTAGCGTTCGCGCATCTGCTTGCAGAGCATCTCGACCAGCGTCGTCTTGCCCGAACCGACCGGCCCGCCGACACCGACGCGCAGCGGCGGGAGCTTCTTGGTGCGACGGGGCGTCGAGGTGGCGTTCGGCATGAGTCGGCTCGCAGGGTGAGGGGTCGGGCAGCGTCGCCGATTGTCCGCGCGGCACCGCTGCCGAACCGACAGCAACCTTCGTGCCTCGCCGGTCAGGCCGCGATACCCACCGTCAAGGTCGCCGCATAGCCGGCCGTGACGCTGCCGGTGATCGCGCAGGTCTCGCTCGCCAGCGTGCCGTCGGCGACGTTGTCGCTGAACACGTTGTCGGTCGTGAAGCTGATCTTCGCGAAGTTCACCGCGCTCTTGCTGTAGGCCGTCGTCGCGTAGACCGCATTGCAGATGTCGTTCGGCAGCGCGATCTGCGCGGTGCGCAGCGCGTTGGTCGCGGCGGTCGCGCTGTTGGCGCTGCGGTAGATCTCGTAGTGGATGTGCGGCATGCGGCCCGAGTAGCAGGCCGGGAAGATGGTCGTGAAGCTCACCTGGCCGTTCGCATCCGTGACCTGCACGCCGCGCAGGTAGTTGAGGTCCGTCACCCCGTCGGAATAGAGCGAGTAGCGTCCGGCGCTGTCGCAATGCCAGAGATAGATCGCGTAGCCTTCGAGGCCGGCGCAGCTCGCGCTGGCGTTGACGAGCGTCAAGGTCACGGTGAGCGGTACGCCGGTCGCCGCGTCGCCGAGGCTCGCCGGGATGTTCGGCCGGACGTCGCTGCGCACGATGCCCGCCAGGGTCAGCACGTCGACCGTGCCGCTCGCGTTGCTGTTGCTGCCGTCGGCCGGATAGGGGCCGTTGGTCTCTTCGGGGATCACCGAGCAGGCGGCGCTGCTGCCGGTCGAGCCGGACGAGGTCGTCGTCGAGCCGCTGCTCGACGTGCCGCTGCTGGTCGATGTGCCGTCGTCGCTGCTGCCGCCTCCGCCGCAGCCCACGAGCGGCAAGGCCGCACTGCCGGCCAGCCAGAGCAGGGCGCGACGGCGCTGCAGCAGCGCGCCCACGTCGCGGGCGAGCCCGCCGTGGTGGTCGTGGTCGTGGTCGGGAGCGAGGGCCAGCAGATCGGGCATGGTCGTGCGTATAGCCGATGACGACCGCGAGTCTGGCGAGACCATGTGTCGGCCCGATCGCCGATTTGTGTCGGCGCCGACATGCATGTAGCCGGCGCGACGCTGTGCGGCGTCAGGCGAGCGGCAGTTCGAGCGTCGCGCGCAGCCCGCCTTCGGGCCGGTTCGCCAGCGTCAGCGTGGCGCCGTTGCGCTCGGCCAGGTCGCGCGCGATGTAGAGCCCGAGCCCGGAGCCGGCGGTCTCGCGGCTGCGCGAGCCTTCGACGCGGTAGAACGGCCGGAACACCGATTCGAGCTGACCGGCCGGGATGCCGGGGCCGTGATCGTCGACCCGCACTTGCACGCGCCCATCGCGCACATCGAGCGCGACATCGGCCGAGCCGCCATAGCGTAGCGCGTTGCCGATCAGGTTGGCCAGCACGCGCTCGAGCGCGGCCCCCTGGGCGATGACGATGGCCGCGGGCAGGGGGTCGGCGTCGGCGAGACGCACCGGCTCGCCGCGGTCGGCCAGATCGTCGACCGCCGCCTGCACCAGCGCACGCAGGTCGACGCGCTGGCGCGGCGCCTGCTCGTGCGCATTGCGCATCATCTCGAGCACGCTGGCGATCAGGCGGTCCATCTCGTGCACGTCGGCCACGCAGCGCGCGCCGGGCGGGCCGAGCTCTTCGAGCCGCAGGCGCAGCCGGGCGAGCGGCGTGCGCAGGTCATGCGAGATCGCGGCGAGCAGCAGGTTCTGCACTTCGAACTCGCCGCGCAATTGATCGGCCATCGCGTTGAAGACCGCGGCGGTGCGCTGCACTTCGAGCGTGCCGCGCTGCTCGTCGAGCGGCGCCGGCGCCGGTGCGCGCCGGCCGAGCGAGCCGGCGAGCGCGGCCGATGCCGCCGCCAATCGCGCCATCGGCAGCGCGAGCCAGCGTGCGCCGAACCAGGCGGCGATGCCGATCACGAGCCAGCGCACCGCATAGTCGATCCACAGCGCGATGGCCGGCAGGCCGCGCGCCGGGCCCATGCCGCCGGGCTCGATCGGCGGCCGCATCGTGTCGAAGCCGGATTGCTGCGGACGCTCGCCCGCCGGCATCGGCGGCTCGCCCCCATGCGCATCGAGAGGTGGCGCGGTGGCACGCTCGCCCTGAGGTCCACCCGGCCCGCTGTGCGGCATCGCGCCGGGCCCGATGCCCGGCAACGCGCCCGGCGGCAGTGCCGGCATGACCGGCGGCAACCCGAGGCCGCCGGGCGCCTCGGGCCAGTGCTCGAACGAACGCACGACGAAGAACGCGCACAGGTGGCTGGCCACGAGCGCCGCCCACATCAGCAGCAGCAGCCGCTTGAAGAGCGTGTCCGACCACCAGTGCCGCTTGGCCGGCGTCGTGCTCGTGGTGGTCATGCGGCAGTCGGTTCGGCGTCGAACACGTAGCCTTCGCCGCGCACCGTGCGGATCAGCGCCTGCTGCTGCGGCGAGTCGCCGAGCTTGCCGCGCAGCCGCGAGACCGCGAGGTCGATCGCGCGGTCGGTGATGTCGACGCCCGGCGCGCGCGACAGGTCGAGCAGCCGGTCGCGGCTGAGCACGCGGCGCGGATGCTCGACGAACGCGCACAGCAACCGGTATTCGGCGTTCGACAGCGCGACCTGCACGTCGTCCGGCGAGGTGAGCTGGCGTGCCAGCCGGTCGAAGGTCCAGCCGTTGAAGCGCAGCAGCACCTCGGGCGGCATCGGCGCCTCGGCCTGGCCCTGGCTGCGGCGCAGCACGGCGTTGATGCGCGCGACGAGCTCGCGCGGCTCGAAGGGCTTGGGCAGGTAGTCGTCGGCGCCGACCTCCAGGCCGATGACGCGGCTGGTCGGATCGCCCTGCGCGGTGAGCATGATGACCGGCAGCGCCGGCACGCTGCTGCGCACCCAGCGGCACAGGTCGAGCCCGTTCGCATCGGGCAGCATCAGGTCGAGCAGCAGCACGTCGTAGCCACCGACCGGCAGCAGGCGCTTGAGGCTCGCGCCGTCCGCGACCGCGGTGACGCGCATGCCGTAGCGTTGCAGGTAGTCGGAGACGAGGGCGCGCAGGTCGAAGTCGTCGTCGACGAGGAGGGCGTGCGTCATGGGCGCGATGATGCCTGACCGGCGTGCGGCCGGCGGCGCCGGGCTTTCGCGCCGCTACGAGCGGAACAGCCGCGAATACTGGGTTTCGTGGCGCGACGACAGGATCGCGAGCATCGGCATGTAGGCTTGGCGATCGGCCGCGTCGAGCACGATCGCATGCGCGACCGCAGCCGGTATCTCGGCGACGAGGGCCGCGAGGATGCGCTGGCCGGCGCTCTGGCCGAGCGGCACCGCCTTCAGTGCGGCCTGCACCATGTTCTCGGCCCAGGCGAAGGCATGCGCCTGCAGCGCATCGGGCAGCGCGGCGCCCGATATCGCGAGCGCCAGCGCGAACGCGACCGGCCAGGTCGGGGGTGTCAGCGCCTGGAGCAACCCGGCCTGCGTGTCGTCGATGGCGGCGCGGCGCACCTTCATCCATTCGGCGAGCGAGCGGCCCATCTGCTCGCTCTGCAGCCGCAGCTCGCGCGTCTCGCGGGTCGCGATCACCCAGTCGTTCAGCGCATGAAGCGTAGTCCCGTCGCGGTGCTGCCAGGCGTCCAGCGATGCGGCGACGATGGGCAGCTCGCTGCGCGCGAGGCCCAGGTGGAGCTGATCGACGAGCCAGCGGCGCGCAGCGTCCTCGCCGGTGACGACGCCGGCCTCGATCGCGGCTTCAAGACCCTCGGAATAGCTGAAGCCGCCGACCGGCAGCGCCGGCGAGGCGAGCCACAGCAAGTGCAGCAGCGCGGACGACGGGCCGGGGATCTCGGCGCTCACGCGCGCGGTCCGTGGTCGTGGTGATCGTGAGAGTGGCCGTGATGGTCGTGCTCGTGACCGTGATCGTGACCATGGTCGTGCGCGTGGCCATGGCCGTGGCCCTGCCCTTGGTCATGCCCGTGGTCATGCCCGTGGCCATGCCCGTGGCCATGCGTCTGCGGCGCCGCATATGCACCGCCTTCCGGCTCGAACGGCGCATCGGCCTCTCGCACGATCAGGTGCATCTGCCGCAGCATTTCCGCCAGCACGTGGTCGGGCTCGAGCTTCAGGTGATCGGGCTGCAGCTCCAGCGCGACATGGCGATTGCCGAGGTGGTAGGCCGCGCGCAGCAGGTCGAACGGCGTGCCGTGCTCGCTGCAATGCGTGACCCGCAGCACCGGCTGCGGCTTGGCGACGACACGGATCAGCGAGCCGTCCTGCGCCACCAGCACGTCGCCGCCACGTACCACGCTGCCGCGCGGCAGGAAGACGCCGAGCGCGCGGCCCGTGCTGTCGACGGCATCGAAGCGGCTCTTCTGCCGCACGTCCCAGTCGAGCTCGACGTGGGGTGCGCGCTTCACGAGGACCGGCGCGAGCCCATGCCCGCGCGGCAGCAGTTTGTCGATCGTCAGCATGTGGTGGCTCGTTCGGGTTCAGACGCGGCTGAGCAGCTCGGCCTTCTTCGCGAGGAATTCCTCGGTGCCGAGGATACCCTTGGCATGCAGGTCGGCGAGGCGTTCGATCGTCGCGAACACATCGCTGCCCGAAGACGCCGGCGCCGCACCGGCTTGCTGCGCAGCGGCGCTCCGCTGTCCATCGTCGGAGATCACGGGCAGGCTGGCGACGCCGATCAGGCCGTGCTGGCTCGTGAACGACAGCGATCCGCCGTACGACTGCTGCTGAGAGAAGCCGCCGATCTGGTGGTCGAGCGTGTATAGCCGCATCAGGTCGGAGTGATGACGCTGCCGGATTCGCGGCCCGAGGCGGAAGGATGCCGCGAGGGCGGCATCGTCCTCGACGCAGGCCCACGCATTCCTCGGCGCCGAACACCGACGAGCGGGTTCCGTCGGAGTTCGTCAGAGCTGATCGAGGGGACTGGGCACGCCGCGTCCGCAGGCCGGCTTGGCCCGGTCGGCGGTGCAAGGTACATTTTCGCCAACCGGGCCAAGCCGGCTTGCCGTAGCGCGCCGGTTGACTCGAACGTTAGGCCTCATGATCCGAATCAGCATCGTACTTTGTCTTGTCGTTGCCAACACGTGCTGGGCGTGTCCAAGCTCGTCGGTTGGTGCGCAAGCGGTCGAGGAACTTGCGCGAACGAAACCGTCGATGCATTGGAATCAATCTTCAATGGTTTGTGCGGACTTCGATGGGGACGGCAAGCTTGATCAAGCCATCATCGGGACCGAAGACAACAAGGTGGCAGTAGCCGTCCGTCGAAACGCAGCCGCGAAGCGGCCGAAACTTCAAATCCTGGAATTCACAGTTGGCCATGGGCTCCAAGCTGCCATCTGCGAGCTGCCCGTCAGACTGGAAGTTGATAACCTCGTTTGCCGGAACGAGGATGGTCCACTTCCCGGCCGCAAAGAGGGACGAAACGCGCGTTCTCTTGATCTCATCGATGGAGAGTGTGATTCGATCCACATCTACTGGAGCCATGTCCACAAAGGCTTTGTGTGGTGGCGCAGATGAGACCTGATCCCTTGGTCAACCGTACGCTTCACGACATGCCTGTCTTGGACGTCATTTCATTCTTGCCCAAGCCAGTCATGCCGTTCCGCGCCGGTTACCGCGAACGTTAGGCCACACAGGGAGTTCGCGAAGCGCATGTACTACGCAATCGTCTGCACTTTCATGCTCTTGCTGCCTTGGCTGTCCATCGCAGCGGAGCCGTTGTTCTTCGGCGCAACGTTGAGTGCCGTGCTCATCGCAAAGTGGTTTGCCTTCTGGGCGGTCGGCTGGCGTCTTCTTCTGGCTGGCATCAAGCAGGTCGCTCAGCCACAGTACACGGCCCGTGAAATCCTTGGCCTGAAGTCCGATGAGTCGCTCATCTTGGTGCGCGAGCTTGGGTTCGCCAACGTCGCCACCGGGCTTATGGGTGTTTTCAGTCTCTGGCTGCCGTCCTGGCAACTTGCGGCGGCCTTCAGCGGTGGCGTGTTCTATGGGCTTGCCGGGCTCATGCACGCGCTGCAAGACCATCGCAATCGCCTAGAGAACGTAGCCATGGTCTCCGATCTCTATGTCTGCGCGGTTTTACTCGGCGTGCATTCTTGCAGTGGGGCAGCGAAGTGCGGTCTAACTAATTCTTCGTTCAACCGGGCATCTTCCAGCATGGCGCTTGGGCCGCACAAGTCGCATAGTTATTGCCGGGTCGCGAGAAGACGCCAGCATCGATGCGTCGTCCCTCGAGCAGCGCCGCAGCGCGCAGTCGGTATCGCCACGGCGCCGATCATCCCGCCGTGGAGGATCAGGTTCGTCCCAATGCCGGAGAAGGCCGGCTGCGGTCCATCGACCTTGACAAGCCTGCCACCCTCATCCATCCTACCGCGGGGGTTCGCCGCTGATCCTTGCAGTCGTTGAACAGCGAGTCAGGCTGATTCCCACGTTCCCTGTCCATATTTCACCGGCAACCAGCACCGTTCGTGCTGCGTCCATACACGGGAGATTGCGATGGCGACGAAGAAGAGTGTTCCCATAGTCAAGGTGGTGCAATCGTCCAGGGAGGCGATGGCCGTTACCGGGTACATGACGCGGGTTTCTCTTCAGGCATCCGACGGAGACTTCTTCGTAGTCTTGCCGGATGTAGACGTTCCGCAGATCCGCATGCGCGTGCGTAAGGCCGATGTCGCTGAAATCCGCAAAGGTCATGCCAAAGGCGACATGGTCCTGGCTCAATTGATTCTGGTCGACGGGGCGAAGGTGGAGTCGGTGACGGAAACGCTCGCCACGGACGATGGGATGAAGGCGTTCCATGACCCGGTGCTGAATAGGGTTCGGCAGGAAGCGGTCGCGAAGAAAATCATGATGTGAGATGCGGGTCCTGCTCGTCAACCCGCCTCTGACACCGGGAGGCGCGGTCCAGCCGCCGGTTGGACTGGCGGCACTAGGGGCTTGGCTCCATAGCGAAGGGCATTCCGTCCAGATCCTCGACCTCGACCTGGAGCAGAGGCTGGCCGGGAAAGTCCAGTGGCCATACGCCTGCACTTGCCTGGACGCGCGGATGAGGGAGTTTGCGCCTGACGTCTGCGGGTTCACGTCGATGTTCTCGAACAGCCTGTTCGCGGCTCGGCTCATCGCACGGGCCAAGGCGTGGAATGACGGCGTCGTCACGGTCGCGGGGGGCAGCCACTTCGGCGCGTTGGCGACCGACTCGCTCGCATACATCCCCGAGCTCGACTTTGCCGTTCGCGGTGAAGGCGAAACGGCCTTCGCCGACCTTCTGCAGGCGCTCGACGGCCGTAAGGACCTGGCTCAGGTATCCGGTGTTGCGCGAAGAGAGCGCGGCACGGTCCTCGAAAGCAAGCCGGGCGATCTGCTCAATCTGGCCGAGTTGCCGAGCCCGTGGAACGCTGAACTCTTCGAACTGCACCGCTACGTGTCGACCGATGCGGGCGACCGCGTCGCCTACCTGGAGGTGGGGCGAGGTTGTCCGTTTGCCTGCACCTTCTGCGCGACCGCTCCCTTCTGGCGGCGGAAGTATCGCGTCAAGACGGAATATCAAGTCGTCGACGAGTTGTCGGCGCTCGTCGATGCCGGCTACGAAAGGTTCATATTCGTCCACGACCTGTTGACGGTCGATCGCTCCTACGTCAAGCGCCTGTGCGAGGCGATCCGGGAAAGCCGGCTTCCGGTGCAGTGGATGGCCAATTCCCGCACGGACCTTTCGTTGGAAGGACTGCTGCCCACGATGAAGCTGGCGGGCTGCTGGAAGCTGTTCTTCGGCATCGAGTCCGCGTCGACCAGGGTTCAGAACTCGACGACGAAACGGCTCGATCCGATGGAGGCGACCGTAGCGATCGTCGACTTGGTGGCGCACGGAATGACGGCGACCTGCTCGTTCGTCATCGGCTTTCCCGACGAAGCCCGGTCAGAGGCCAGCGAGTCGGTCAGGCTTGCCGCCAGGATGAAGCTGCTGGGTGCAGAGATCGTCCAGTTCCATCGGCTGCGCATCTGGCCGCCGGCCCCGTTGTCGCTGTTGGACGTGCCGCACTCGTTCGACAGCCTGTCGCTCGACATCGAGCACCCTTACTTGGCCGCCACGCTGGAAGAGCGGGCGGAGATCGAGGCCTGTCCCAAGTTCTATCCGGGCTATTTCTCTCCGGACTCGACGCTCGGGTCGCCATCGGAAGTGAGCCAACTGGAGATGTTCGCGCACCACGCAGTGGGCCTGGCGCCGTTGACCATCTTCATGGCCGAAACGATGTGTCCCGGCGTGATACTCGATTCGGTCTTCAAGGGTGCCGCCAACCGGGAACTGCAGCGAGATCAGTTCGATTGGGATGGCGGGCGGATGGACAAGACCTGGGCTGCGTTGACGCCGATCCTGGAGGCCATCGTGGCGGCCGTCGCCGAAGAGAAGCCGGCCGACGCTCGCGTGTTGCGCGAGGTTCTCGGGTACGAACGGCATCGCCTGCAGTTCACCACCGATCCGTCGTCGCGCAGCATGGAGTTCGGGTGCGCGGTGAACATTCCGCTGCTGCTCGACCAGATCCGGTCCGGCTCGGCGCTTTGCCTGGAGCGCCTGCTGCAGGCGATCGAGGTCAAACTGCAGCGATCGGACACCGGCACGCTCAGCGCGTATTGGGCGGCGACGGCTTCCGTCTGATCTGCGCGCTGCCGGCGATCAAGCCGCCGCCAAGGCCTCTTGCGCGGGCTCGTGCAGACGCGCCAGCAGAATCTCTGCGCGGGCCAGCAAGGCCGGCAACGATCCGGCAAGGGCGTCCCTGGGGTCGAAGGCTGCGCGCAGGTTGTGCTGCGTCGGGTCCTCGTCGCAGTGCAGGCCGATATTGATCGGATAGTGGAAGTTGTCCAAGCCAGACCAGTCCTCGGTGCTCAGGCGTGCCGGTGCCGCGGCGGCCGGTGCATTCCCGTAGTTGGTGTAGTTCGTGTAGTTGAACGTGAAGCGAAACTCCATCCCGGGCGCCCTCGCGTTGAATATGCGCGACAGCGGATAGAGCGTGTACGCGTCCTGCCGGGCGAGCAGTTCATGTACGCGGCCGACCGACTGCAAGGCCGTGGCGGCGTCCTGCCAGGTGCAAGGCTGCAGGTTCCAATACAACCCCGTGGTGGTCAGCGCGTCGCGCAGCTGCGCGAGGCGCCCGTTGACTACCATGCCGACGGTGACGTCGCGCCGATCCAGACACTCGCCCAGCGCCTGCAAGACGGCGGCGAGGCAAACGGCCTTGGGCTGTACCTTCATGCGGCGCGCATGGGCGTGCACTCGGGTGACGATGTCGTTCGACAGCGGACGCACGAGTTGTTCGATGCGTGCCGGCGGCGCGCGGTCGGCGCCGACGAGGCATGAAGACGCCAGCGGATAGGCGTTCCAGAACCGCATCGCGGCCGGATCGTCGCGCAGCCGCCGCTGGTGGGCGACGTAGTCGTCGAACGGATCGTCGTCGTGGGCGCGGGACGATGGCGTGCCCCGTTCATAGGCGTCGAGCACGCGCGTCACGAACTGCACCTGTCCCCAGCCGTCGTCGATCGCATGGTGCGTGGTCTTGACGAGGCGCGCCCGCGACGGCGACAGGCGGAACAGCGCGAGGCGCGTGAGCGGCTGGACTGCGCTCGTCATGTCGAACGGCCGCAGCAGGTCGTCCTGCATGTAGCGCTCGAGCAGATCCTGCTGTGCACGAGGATCGAGACCGGCGATGTCGCGCTCTGCGATCTCCACCCGCGGACCGATGTCGCCGAGGCGGCGGTAGCCGTCGCACGTCCGCTCGAAGTAGGTGCGGCAACTGGCACTGGCGGCGAACTCGGCCTCGTAGCAGCGCCGCAGCAGGGCGAGATCGACGCTGCCTGTCGCGTCGACCAGCGTGTATGCCTGCTGTATGTGATACACGCCGTTGTACTGCGCGGCATGGCGGGCATAGCGGTCGATCAGCAGGTTCTGTAAGTCGGATGCGTAGCGGCAGGCGGCGACCGGCGCGATCGCCGTCGCCGACGGCGGGGCGGCATGGCCATCGGATGTCGAAGGCTGCGGCAGCCCGTCCAGCAGGTTGCGCACGCTGCCGGCCTGCAGCAAGTCCTGCACCGTGACCTGCCAGCCTGCTGTGCCCAGTGCGAGCACCAGCTTGACGGCGAGCATGGAGTCTCCGCCGGCGGCGAAGAAGTCGTCCGAGACGCCCAGCCCCGGAACTTCCAGCACCGTCGACCACACATCCAGCATCGAGCGTTCGTCCTCGGACGCCGGATCGTTCAACGGCCGGTCGTCGGCGAGCAGGCGTCCGGTGGCGCGCAGCTCGGCGGCGTCCACGTTGCCGCGGGCATCCGCGACCAGCGCCGGTACTTCGAAGTAGCGCTGCGGCAAGGCATGCCGCGGCACGATCGCGCTCAGCTCGCTGCGCAGCCGCATCAGGCTCAAGACGTCGCCGTTCGGAACGATCCAGGCGTCGAGCTCCTCGTCGCCGTCGCGCGTGCCGGCGCGCCGCAGCACCGCAGCGTCGTGCACGCCGCCGCAGCGCCGCAGGCCCGCTTCGACATCGTCGAGCAGCACGCGCAAGCCGCGTATCCGCAGCAGCCGATCGGCGCGGCCGAGTCGCACCAGCCGTCCGCTGCCGTCCATGCGGGCGAGGTCACCGGTGCGCAGCAGGCGTTCTCCTCCCTGCCGGTCGGGCACGAACGCCGCCGCCGTGCGCGCCGGTTCGGCGTCGTAGCCGTGCGCCAGGCCCGCACCTGCGATATGGAGTTCGCCGATGGCTCCCGGTGGCACCGGTGCCTGGCTGTCGTCGAGCAATTGCAGGCGCAGATCGGCCACCGGCTCGCCCATGAGGTCCGCACGATCCGCGCGAGCGTCGGTATCGCCCAGCGCGTGGATCGCGACATGCCCGCCGGCCTCGGCCATGCCGTACAGCTGAACCAGCACGGTATCGTCGCCCATCGTGTCGTACCACTGGCGCAGCAGGGCGGCTTCGGGGCGTTCGCCCGCAAGCAGCACGAACGACAGGTGCACCGCGGCGCGTTCGTCCGCGGTGGCGTGAGCGAGGTGCCCGCAGACCGCGCGGAACGCCGTCGTGGACGGATTCCACACGGTCACCCGATGGCTGGCGATCCGGCTCGCCAGCCCGGCCGCATCGGTGTCGGCCGCTGCGGGCATCACAAGCTGACCGCCGTACAGCAACGCTCCGAACACCTGCCAGATCGCCTGGGCGGTGCCGCCCGCGTCGCACATCAGCCAGATGTCGTCGGGACCGAATTCGAAGGTGCGTTCCGTCGCATCGAAGAGGCGCAGCACGTTGCGGTGCGACCAGAGGCTCGCCCCCGGCCGGCCGTCCACGCCGGTCGACCACACCGCGAGTGCCGGTCGTTCGCTCGCGTAGCGGTGCTTCGTGCGATCCGACGCGGTGCCGTCATCGCGGCCTGCGGCGAGTAACTCACCGAGCGCGATGCCGGGCACCCGGTACGCCTGCATCAGTTCCCTGCCGGCGGCGGCCGGTTCACCGGTCTCGATGAAGACATCGGGCCGGGCCCGGCGCACCCACGACTCGGCCTGCGACGTCGGCAGCGCGCCTTCGATCGGCATGACGACGGCACCGGCGCCCAATGCGCCCAGCATCGCCACGATGCCTTCGATCGATCGGAGGCCGGCGATGGCGACGCGCGCCGCACCGGTCGCCGGCGTGTAGCGATGCAGCGCCGCGGCGACGCGCGTCGCCTCTGCGGCGAGCTCGCGGTAGGTCAGCTGCCGCGTCGGCGAACCGAGCGCGACACGATCGGCGTGGCACGCGGCGGTCTGCAGGAATCGGTCGAACAGGGTGGTGTCGCGGTCGGGGGCTGGCATGGCGGCGCTCGGCTGCACGAGATCAGGCCGCCGCCCAGAGCGCGTCGACGGTCTCGTGGTTGTCGACGAGATCGGTATCCGCCTTCGTCGCATAGGCGAAGTTCATGATGATCCGCTCGCAGCCCAGCTTGACGATCGGGTGCACGCGGTGCAGCGTGTCGCGCGTCTGCATCAGATAGATCTCGCCCGAGTCGAAGTAGTAGGTCCGGATCGGGCTGGACACGATGTGCTCCAGGATCTGCGGCGCATCGCGGTTCCAGCGGGTGTGCGGCACGCACTGCACGAGGCCGCCCGATGCGATGGGCGGCGCCTGCAGCACCCATACCAGCGCGATCGAATAGTCGTCCCAGTGCCAGCCATGGGTATCGCCGATCTGCTGCAGCGACGTGACGACGATGCGCTCCTGGTCATAGGGGCAAGCGAGCGCCGGCTCGCCGATGACTGCCGAGACGAGCTCGCGCAGTTGGCGGTCGTTGTACAGCTCGCACAGCATCGGGCTGCGCGCGGCGACATCCTTGCCGCCCACGTTGCGCATGCGGCGCGGGCTCCCGTCGGTCTGTTCCATCTTGAAGTCGCGTCGCTTCCCGCAGGCATCGAGCAGGCCGACGGCTTCGTCCAGCAGCAACCGGCGGTCCTGCGGCGACAGCAAGAGCGGAAGCCGCACGAGACCTTCGGCCAGAAAACGGCGCCTGGCCTCTCGGATCGCGTCCGCGCCGATCTGGTTCAGGTTGAGCATCGGTCGTTTCATGATCGTTCCCCGTCAAGCGAATCGGAAGCGTGGTGTCTGGAAGAGTGACGTGCGGCGCGCCAACCGGCCGGTCGGTCATGCGACGGCGCGTTCATCGCCGCCGCCTCAGGCTCGCGCCGGTGGTCGCCCCGCGCGCATGGCCGCCGGCGCGGCGGGCATCCGCGTCCGGGTCATCGACGCAGGCCTGCAGCAACGCGCTCAGCGCCGCGAGCATCGACTGCACGGTGCCGGGCGCGAAGAGCTGATCGGAGTACTCGGCCATCAAGCTCATGCCGTCGGCGCGTTGCTCGAGCGTGAACGTGATGTCGAACTTCGAGATGCCGACGTCGGTCGGCGTATAGCGCGCCTGCAGCGGGCCGAGACGCCAATGGTCCTCGCCGGTCTGGTAGACGACGCAGACCTGGAACAACGGATGCCAGCCGAGCGAGCGCTCCGGTGCCAGCGCATCGACCAGCTTGTCGAACGGCATCTCGGCATGCTCGAGCGCGCCCAGCACGCAGTCGCGCGTACGCGTGATCGCCTCGCGGAAGCTGCACTCCGGCGGCAGCTTCGGGCGCAGCACCAGCGTGTTGGAGAAGAAGCCGATCAGGCCTTCGAGGTCGGGGTGTCCGCGTCCCGCCACCGGGAAGCCGAGGCAGATGTCGGTCTGGCCGCTGCAGCGCGCCAGCAGCACGTCGAGCACGGCGCTGAAGACCACGAAGGGCGTCACGCCCATCGCATGCGACAGCGCCACGAGTCCGTCGCGCAGCGCGGGCGGCACCTCGATGCCGAGGCTGCTTCCCGAATAGGTCCGCGACGCGGGGCGGGGCCGGTCGGTGGGCAGCTCCAGCAAGGTCGGCGCACCTGCCAACGCGGCCTTCCAGTAAGCCAGATCCTCGTCGAGTCCGCTCGCCTGCTGGCGCGTGCGCTGCCACTGCGCGTAGTCGGCATACTGGATAGGCAACGCCGGCAGGCGCGGCGCGCGGTGTTCGCGCGCTGCGCTGTACAGCTCGTCGAGCTCGCGCGCCATCACCGTCGATGACGGCCCGTCGAAGACGATGTGGTGCAGGCCGAGCAGCAGCACGTGCTGCTGCGGAGCGAGGCGCAGCACTCGCGCCCGGATCAGCGGGCCGGCGCCGAGCGCATAGGGCGCAGCGCCGAATTCGCGCGCGATCGCATCGACGCTCGCCGCCGCATCGTCGCGGCCCGACAAGTCATCGAGCGGCAATTCGAACCCGATGCTCGGCAACACCTGCTGAAGGAATGCGCCGTCGCGCTCGATGAAGCGGGTGCGCAGCGCCTCGTGGCGCTGGATCAGTTGCTGGAATGCGCGCTCGAGTGCCGGCACGTCGAGTTCGCCCGCAAGCTCGAAGCGGTAGGGGACGGCGTACAGCGCGCTGCCGGGGCTCAGCCGGTCGAAGAAATAGAGCCGCTCCTGCGAGAACGACAGCGGCGCATCAGTCCGCTCGTCCGGTGGCCTGCGGCTCGGGTTGCCGTGCGCACGGCGCGGCAGCGATTCGAGCGTCGCTGCGATATCGCCGAGCTGTGCGGACTGGAACACAGCCGTCAGCGGCAGATGCCGGCCCAGCTCGGCTGCGACGCGCGCCGTCAGCCGCAGGGCCGCCAGCGACGTGCCGCCGATGTCGAAGTAGCGGTCTTCCTCGCGTGCCGCCGGCACGCCCAGGAGCTCGGACACGATCGCGAAAAAGCGGTCGGCCAGCGCGGTGCGCATCGGCGCGGCAACGGCCGGTGCCGGCAGCGCCGACGTGCGCCGTTCGAGCGCGCGGTAGTCGATCTTGCCGTTGGCCGTCAACGGCAGATCGGGCATGGCATGCACTTGTGCCGGCACCATGAAGCTCGGCAGCAAGCCGCGCAGGTAGGCCTTCACGTCGCTGCCCTGCAGTGCGCCGCCGTCGGCGACCACATAGGCCACGAGTCGCTTGCCTGCGCCGTCGAGCTGCTGGACGTGCACGGCCGCCTGCCGCACGCCGGGGAAGCGCAGCATGGCGAGGCGCACCTCTTCCGGCTCGATCCGAAAGCCGTCGATCTTCACTTGCTCGTCGACGCGGCCGAGGTAGCGGATGGTCCCGTCGACATTCCACAGGCAGCGGTCGCCGGTGCGGTAGAGCCGCGCGCCGGGCGTATCGGCGTAGGGATGGGGCACGAAGCGCTCGGCGGTCAGCGCCGGCCGGCCGTCGTAGCCGCGCGCGACGCCGGCGCCGCCGATGTAGAGCTCGCCGGTCGCGCCGGCGGGCAACAGCTCCATCGACGGTCCGAGCACGTAGACCTCGGTGTTGGCGATCGGTTGGCCGATCGGGATGTCGTTCGCCGCGATGTCGGCGGCGCGCGCCGGGTGGGTGCAGGCGAAGGTGGTGGTTTCGGTCGGCCCGTAACCGTTGATGAGCTCGCCGTCGAAGCCGGACGCGCGCAGCCGCGCCAGCGTCGCCGCGTCGGCGCGATCGCCGCCGTACATCAGGTGACGCACGCCGGCGAATGCGTCGGGACGCGCTTCGATCAGCCGCGTCAGCAGCGCCACGGTGACGAAGAGGGTCGTGACGCGATGGCGCGCGAGGAAATCGCGAAAGCGCTCCGGCTCCAATTGCATCATGTCGTCGAACAGTGCCAGCGTGCCGCCGTGCAGCAGCGCGCCCCAGAACTCGAGCGTCGATGCATCGAACGAGAAGCTCGACAGCTGCGCGAACGTGAGCCCCTCTTCGAACGGCAGGAACCGCGCACCGGTGACGAGGCGCGCGACGGCACGGTGCGAGATGCCCGCACCCTTGGGCCGGCCGGTCGAGCCCGATGTGTACATCACATAGGCCAACTGGTCCGGATGTTCGAACCGGCGCGGCAACGGTGCGTTGCCGGCATGCGGCGCCGCGAGCACCGCCGCGATGTCCAAGGTCGGCCGATCCCACGCAGGCATCGCCGCGAGCCCGTCGCCGATGACGAGCGCGGCGCCGCTGTCTTCCACCATGAAGCGCAGCCGCTCCGGCGGATAGGCCGGATCGAGCGGCACGTAGGCGGCGTCGGCCTTGAGCACGCCGAGCACGGCGACGAGCATCTGCGGGCCGCGTGCCGAGACGATCGCGACGCGATCCTCGGTTTGGATGCCGGCGTCGCGCAGCCGCTGTGCGAGCCGGGTGGCCTGCGCGTCGAGCTGGGCGTACGTCAGCTCGATCCGATCGCTGCGCAGCGCGATGCGCGACGGCGTGCGACGCACCTGGGCTTCGAAACGGCTGGCCAGTCCTTCGGGCGGCAGCGGCGGCCGGCTTCCTCTGGAGACCGTCTGCAGCCACATGCGCGCGTCGGGCGACAGGAGGTCGAGCTCGTCCAGGCGCCGCTGTGGATCGCGACAGGCCGCCGCGCACAACTGCTCGAAGCCGCGCCGCAGGCCGGCGACCGTCCGGGCCTCGAACAGCTCGGTGCTGTACTCGATGCGCAGCGTGCAGTCGTCGCCTCGATCTTCGAAGTAGAAGGTCAGGTCGAACTTCGAGATGCCGACATCGGTCGGGGTGAACCGTGCCTCGGCGGTGCCGAGCCGCCAGTGGTCTTCATCGGTCTGGTAGACGACGCAGACCTGGAACAGCGGATGCCAGCCGAGCGAACGCTCGGGCGCCAGCGCTTCGACCAGCTTGTCGAACGGCATCTCCTGGTGTGCCAGCGCCTCGACCACGCAGTCGCGCGTGCGCTCGACGGCGTCGCAGACGCTGGCGTCGTGCCGCAGGCGCGGCCGCAGCACCAGCGTGTTCGAGAAGAACCCGATCAAGTCCTCGAGATCGGGATGGTCGCGGCCGGCCACCGGAAAGCCCAGGCACACGTCGGCCTGCCCGCTGAAACGTGCCAGCAGCAGGTTCAGCACGGTGCTGAACACGATGAACGGCGTCACGCCCAAGCGCTCGGACAGTCCGACGACGCCGGCACGCACCGATCGCGGCAGCCTGGCCTCGAGCGTGCGGCCGATGTAGCTGCGCGCTGCCGGTCGCGGATGGTCGGTCGGCAACGCGAGCAGCGCCGGAGCGCCGGCGAGCGCTGCCTTCCAGTACGCGAGGTCGGCGTCCAGTTCGCCCGCGTCGTAGCGCTCGCGTTGCCACTGAGCGTAGTCGGCGTACTGGATCGGCAGCTCGGGCAGGCGTGGGGCACGCGCCTCCCTGGCTGCGCCATAGAGCTCGTCGAGGTCGCGCGCCATCACGGCCGATGATGGTCCGTCGAAGACGATGTGATGCAGGCCCAGCAGCAGCACATGACGCCGCGCCTGCAGCTTCAGCACGCGAGCGCGCATCACGGGACCGTGCTCCAGGTCGTACGGTGCGCTGCCGAAGGCCAGCGCGATCGCATCGACCGCGGCCGACGCATCGGTGCGGTCCGACAGGTCTTCGATCGGCAACGGCCAGTCGCCGGGCGGCAGCACCTGCTGGCAGAACGCCCCGTCGCGCTCCACGAAGCGGCTGCGCAGCACCTCATGGCGGCCGACCAGCCCGCGCAGCGCCCATTCGAGCGCCGGCACATCGAGCTCGCCGTCGAACTGCAGTCGGTACGACACCGCATAGAGCGCGCTGCCCGGGCTCAGGCGGTCGAAGAAATAGAGCCGCTCCTGCGAGAACGACAGCGGCGCGAAGAATGACGACTCGCTCAGCATGTCCACCGGCTCCCTGTTCATGGCGATTGCCCTCGGCCTCTTCAACCCGGCTGACCGTTGTGACCGGCCAGCGGCGGCAGGGCGCGGCCGAAGCCGGGCACCGTGACGATCGCCAGTACCCAGGCCGCGGTCAGGCCATAGCCCACCAGGCTGATGATGTGAAAGGCATCGCGCGACGACATCGACTGCGCGAGCAGCCCGCCGGCGAGCGACCCGGCCGGAATCGCGCCCCAAGTCACCAGCCTCACGATCGACGTCATGCGGCCGAGCAGCGCCTGCGGCGTGGTCTCCTGGCGCAACGTCACATGCACCACCGAATGCGCCGTCGACGCCGCGCCGCCGAAGAAGAGCGCGCTGCCGAGCATGACCTCCGGCAGCAGCGCATGCTCGCGGACGAACGGAATCGCGAGCAGCGCCGTTTGCGCGACCACGAGCGTTGCGCACAGCAGCGGCACCGAGCCGATCGTGTCGCGCAGCTTGGGCACGAGCGGCGCGCCGGCCAGCGCGCCGAGGCCGCCGCAGCTCAACAGCAGGCCGACGACATACGGCGGCGCGGCGAGGTCGCGCGCGAGGTACAGGTAGAAGTTGGTGAGCGTCGAGAAGTAGATGAGGTGCCAGGTCGCGGCGCCGAGCGCGAGCATGATCAGGAAGCGGTTTCCGAGCACGAACGCGAGGCCCTCGCGCAGCGCCGCGAGCACCGGCGGAGCCGGCTCGTCGGACGCCGCCGGCTGCGGCCTGCGCGTGCCGGTCAGGAACAGGAAGGACGCGAGGTACGACAGCGCATCCAGCACCAGCGCGGCCGGCGGTCCGATGAAGCTCGTGATCGCGCCGGCAAGGCTCGGCCCGCCGGTCGTCGCGATCGATTGGGTCATCGACAAGCGGCTGTTGCCGTGGGCGAGCTCGTCCTTCGCGACGATCGACGGCAGGTAGCTCCAGTAGGCGATGTCGAAGAAGACGGTGATCGACGCGATCAGGAAGGTGCAGACGAAGAGCACCGGCGTCGTGAACCAGCCCGCCCAGTACAGGAGCGGCATCGACAGCACCAGCAGGAAGCGCAGGATGTCGCTTGCCAGCAGGATGGTGCGGCGCGACAGGCGGTCCACCCACACGCCCGCGAACAAGCCGAAGAGGACCGGCGGGATCCCTTCCATCGCGAGCACGAAGCCGAGCTCGTGCGCGCCGAAGCCCAGCGTCGTGACCGCGAACAACGGAATCGCGACCGCCGATATCTCGCTGCCCACGGCGGAGATGCTCTGGGCCAGCCAGAGCCGCATGAAGTCGCGGCCCAGCCTCTGGGTCTTCATGGCTGCCTCGCCATGTCGCGGTCCATCGCCATGCGCAGGCTCTTCGGGCGCATGTCGACCCAGAGGCGCTCGATGTCGGCGAGGCAGGCCTCCTTCGCGGCCGGCGCGCCCAGGGTCGACCAGCCTGCGGGCACTTCCTTGCCTGCGGGCCAGATGGAGTACTGCTCTTCTTCGTTGACGACGACCAAGTAGTCCTGTTGCATGGTGAGGCTCCGTCAGAGTTCGTCGGCTTCGTCCGCCGTCGGCGGCGGCGCGTCCGTCACATGCCGGGCGATCGCGCGGATCGTCCGGTGCTTGTAGAGATCGGCAATCGACACGTTGATGTCTTCGGCCTGTGCGGCCAGCACGATGCGCACCGCGGCGAGCGACTGCAGCCCATAGGCGGCGAACAGGTCGCCGTCGAGCGAGACCTCGGCGAGGTTCATCACGTGGCGCGCGATCCCGCTCAGCACGGCTTCGAGCGTGCGCGGCAAGGTCTCGAGGTCGGCGGTCGACATGGCGTGCTCTTCGGTTTCAGCGGACTAAGAGGGCCGAACGAGGATGGGCAGCACGCGCGACCGCGCCGGCGCCATGCGCGGCAGCGGCACCGGGCGCGTTTCGAGCGCCTGCGCGAGGTAGCGCCGGCGTGCCTGCACCGCGATGCGCCGCGCACCGTCCATCACCCGATCGCGCGCCGTCGGGTCGGCAGGCGGCGCGAGCTTCATGCCGACCAGTTCGTTGAAGTGGCGCACGAACGAGACCACGTCGTCGCGCGTGTAGCCGTGGCGCATCAGGTAATAGATGCTCCAGTCCTCGAAGCCGTGCTGCGGCGCCCAGGTCGAGTTCTTGATGCCGAGGAACATCTGCTCGATCAAGGTGCTCGCCTCGTCGTTGTTCATCGTCGGATGCCTCCACTCGAAGCCGCCGCCGACCACGCCCAGCTTCTCGCGGTCGCGCCACACCGGGGTTGCCGGATCGAGGTAGAAGAGCTGCGCGCGGTAGAAGGTCGGCGCGTGCGTCTCGATGAACTCGGTCGTCTCCAGCACCGAGTCGCGCGTCTCGCCCGGAAAGCCGATGATGAAAGAGCCGTAGGTCGTGATGCCGACCTCGTGGAACTTGTCGATCGCCGCGGCATAGTGCTTCTTGCGCGCCGCCTTGTTCATCAGCTCCAGCATGCGGTCGCAGCCCGATTCGATGCCCAGGAAGACGCCGTCGCAGCCCGACTCGGCCATCAGTTCGATGGTCTCGGCGTCGCCGTGATCGGAGCGATAGAACGAATTCCAGCGAAAGCCGTAGCCGCGGTCGATCATCAGCCTCAGGATGGACTTGAAGCGCCCCTTGGGCACGTTGAAGGTGTCGTCGAGGAAGGTCAGCGTCGACACGCTGCCGAGCTCGGCGATCGCATCCAGCTCGCGCTCGACGAAATCGAGGTCGGTGTAGACGTACTTGCCGGCGCGCTGCGGGAAGCCGCAGAAGTTGCAGTTGAACGGGCACGACTTGGCGGTTCGCAGCGAGACGAAGCGCCCGATCGCTTCGGCGCCGAACAGCCGGTAGTTCACCGGCTCGTCGTGCAGCTCGTTGCGCTCGGTCTCGAGCGGATGCATCACGAACTCGTCGCTGCCGTCGCGCCGCACCGCGATGTTGGGGACGTCGTCGAGCGGCGCGCCGGTGCGCAGCCGCTCGATGACCTTGGCGAGCGTCGTCTCGCCTTCGGCGCTCACGACATAGATGTCGCCGCCGATGAACTGGAACAGCAGCCCGAGCTCGTCCTCGGACATCACCTTGTGCTGGTTGGAGATGTACGGGCCGCCGACGATCACCGGCGCGGTGACGCCGATCGAACGCAGGTGCTCGACGATCTCGATGATGGGATGCGGCGAGACATACACCGTCGTCGTGATGACGACGCAGCGGTACTGCTTGCCCTCCAGCCGCCCGGCGAGTTCGTCCTTCTCGCGATGGAACAGGCTCACATGGTCGAACGTGTAGCCGCGGCGGTGCAGGAACGAGCCGAGGTAGAGCACGACCGGCCAGATGAAGTCGCAGTTCTCGTAAGGCGCGTCGGGCGACAGGCCGGCCTCGTCCATGAAGTGGTTGACGAGGTCCATGCAGCGCAGCGGCTGGTCGCCGACGTCGGCATAGGCGAGGTTCAGGTCGCGGAACGAGCCGGTGTTCTCGCCCATGCCGCGCATCATGTCGACGAACTCGGCGAAGTTCGTGTCGTGGAAGCCGATGAGCAGGCAGTCCTTGGTGATGTCGTCGTCTTGTTTCATGGCGTCGTCGTGCTGGGTGTGCGCCGGATGCGCGAAATCGTCGGAGCCTTGCGCGCCGCTTCCGGTCCGCCGGCGCCGCCTTGCTTCAGGCGCGCCACGATCTCGGCGAGTCCCGCGGCGGTGGGCGTCAGGTAGAACTCCTTCATCGGGATCTGCACGCCCTGCGATTGGCGGATGTGCGAGAGCGCTTGCAGCGCGAGCAGCGAATGCCCGCCGACCTTGAAGAAGTTGTCTTGGGGCAGGATCGAGCCGCGCTTGAGCAGGCCGGTGAAGATGGCGGCTATCTCGTCCGCGCAGGCGGCAGCTTGCGGGTCGTGTTCCGTTGCCGGCGCGGGTGCAAGTGCAGGCGTCGCGGCAAGCACAGGCATCGCCGCCGCCGCGCCGGACCAGGCGAGCTGCTCGACCAGCTTCGCGAGATCGGTCTTGCCGCTCGCCTTCACGGGAAAGGTCCGCAGCACTTCGATGCGTTCGGGAACCATGTAGGCCGGCAGCTTCCCGCCGACGAAGCGGCGGATCGCGTCGGCGTCCAGCTCGTGGCCGCCTTCGGGCATCACGAAGGCGACGAGCGTCGGGTCGCCGTTGGGCGCTGCTGCGATCGTCGTGACGGCCGCCTGGGCATGCGGGAACAGCGCCAAGGTCCGGTCGATCTCGCCCGGTTCGATGCGGAAGCCGCGAAACTTCACCTGGTTGTCGGCCCGCCCCTGGTACTGCAGCGTGCCGTCGGCCAAACGCCGCGCCAGGTCGCCCGTGCGGTACATCCTGCCGCCCGGCGTTGCGGCATGCGGATCGGGCATGAAGCGCTCGGCCGTCAACGCCGGCGCGCCGACATAGCCGCGCGCGAGGTTCGGGCCGGCGATGTAGACGTCGCCCACCGCACCGATGGGCACCGGCCGCAGGCCATCGTCGAGGACATGCACCGCGAGGTTGCCGAGCGGGCGGCCCAGGTAGCCGTCGACCGGTGCGGACGCATCGTTCGCGCCGCTGCGCCGATACGGCATCGCGGTCGCGATCACGGTCGATTCGGTCGGCCCGTAGGTGATGAGCAGTTGCACTTCGCCGCCGCGATCGACGCGGTCCCAGCCGCGCAACTGGTTCGCGCGGATCATCTCGCCGCCGATGACCACTTGCCGTACCGGCTCGGGAATCTGCCGGCGGCAGGCCAGCAGCAGCTCCAGCCAGACGTTCCAGTAGCCCGCCGTGAAGTCGAGGAACGTGAGGCGATGCTCGACGACGAGCGACTCGAGCGTATCGATCGGGATCGGTCGCTCCGGGTGGATGACCAGGGTCGCGCCGGTCAGGAGCGGCGCGTAGATCTCTTCCACCGAACCGTCGAACGCATAGCTCGAGAACAGCATGCAGCGGTCGGCGGCGCGCAGTCCGCTGGCTTCGCGGAACGACGCGACGTGGTTCAGCAGGCTCGCCCACGCGATCGCCACGGCCTTGGGCTTGCCGGTCGATCCCGAGGTGTACATCAGGTAGGCCAGACGCTGCGGATCGCGCTGCTGCGCGGCGTCGGGCTTGCCGGCGGCGGCGAAATGCGCCGCATCGCGGTCCAGGCAGGCCAGCGGCATCGCGTACGCGGCGAAGCGCGGGGCATGGCGCGCTTGCGTCAGCACGAACGACGGGCGCGCGTCGCCCAGCATGTAGGCGAGCCGCTCGGGCGGATCCTCCGGCGGCAGCGCCAAATAGGCCGCGCCGGCTTTCAGGATCCCGAACATGCCGACGATCATGTCGATCGATGCATCGGCGCACAGGCCGACCATGGTCTCGGCGCCTACGCCGCGCTGCTGCAGGAATGCCGCAACGCCATCGGTGAGGCGATCGAACTCGGCATAGCCGATGCGCCGTCCGCCGAAGACGATCGCGTCATGGTCGGGCGTCGCGCGCGCAAGGGCCGCGAGCAGGTCGGTCGGCCGCGCCTGGAGGTCGTAGTCGCGCGCGGTGTCGTTCCATGCATGCAGCAGCCGCTGCTGCTCGTCGCGCGTCAGCATGTCGGCGCGGGACACGGGCTCGTCCGGTGCGCGCAGGCAGTTCGCGAGCAGGTTGCAGTAATGCCGGGCGAAGCGGCGCACGGTCGCCGCATCGAACATCGCGGTGCGGTATTCGAGGTGGCACTCGATGCAGCCGTCGCCGTTCGGATGCGCGTCGAGCAGCAGTTCGAACTGGGCGACGTCGGGCACGGTCAGCGGTTCGGTGCGCAGCGCCTCGCCCATCGCGAGCGCGCGGCGCGCGGCGGGGTGGTAGTTCACGCAGGTGCGAAAGAGCGGATGGCCATCGGCCTCGCGCGTCGGGTTCAGCTCGCGGACGACCTGCTGGAACGCCACCTCCTGGTTCGAGTAGGCCTCGAACGCCAGGTCGCGAACCCGGCGCAGCAGTTCGACGAAGCTGGGATCGCCGCGGAGGTCGACGCGCATCACGAGGCTGTTGACGCACAAGCCCATCATCGATTCCGTCTCCGGCATCAGGCGGCCGGAGACGAGGTAGCCCAGGTTCAGGTCGCGTTCGCGCGTGTACCGGTGCAAGGTCAGCGCGAGCGCCGCGATCAGCACCGCCACCGGCGGCGAGTACTCGCGCCGCGCGATGGTTTCGAGTGCATCGCGGTTGGCGGCATCGAGCGTGAAGTGCTCATGCGCGCCTCGGAAGTCGGGATGCTCGGCGTCCGGCTGACGATCGGCCGGCAGGATGACGGGGCGCGCCGCTCCGGCCAGCTTGCGGCGCCAGTAGGCGAGCTGGCGCTGCCGCGCCGGGGTGCCTTCGGCGGCGCGCTGCCGGACCGCGTGGTCGATGAACTGCAGCGGCGGCGGCGCGCAGTCCGCGACGTCGCCATGCCGCGCGCAGATGGCATAGAGCGAACCGAACTCTTCGATGAAGATGTCGTTGGACCATTCGTCGAAGACGATGTGGTGCAGCGCGATCAAGAGCACGTGCGCGTCGGCCGCCAGGCGAACGAGCGTTGCGCGCATCAGCGGTCCGCGCTCCAGATCGAAGACCTGCATGCTGTTGGCTTCGGCCAGTTGCGCGAGGGCGGACTCCGCTTGCGCCGGCGCCCGTTCCGACAGGTCGACGCGTGCCAGGGCGAAGGACGACTGCGCCCGCACGGTTTGCACGAGCTGCCCGTCGATCGACGCGAAGACGCTGCGCAGGCTCTCGTGGCGCTGGATCAGTGCGGCGAATGCGTCCTCCGCGGCACGCACGTCGAGCGCGCCGTGCAGGCGAAACGCGAACGGGCAGTTGTAGACATAGCGCTGCTCGACGGCGTGATGCAGAAGCCACAGTCCTTCTTGCGACGCGGTGGCCGGGCCGCTGCGAACGACCGTGCGCGGCACGGCGGTGATCGGCGACATGCCGGTCGATACCGCCGCGGCTGCGGGCGGATCGCGTTCGATGATCGATGGCTCGCTCATGCGCAGCACTCCCAGGCGCGGCGGCGGGCTGCCGTAAGGCCCGGCCGTCGATCGATGGATGAGATGGTTTTCATGGGAACCTCCGCACGGCATTCAGGCGAAGCAGGCCGCGATCAGTTCTTCGATGGCGCCGGCGGCGCAGGCGCTGCGCCGGCCGTAGAGCAGGAAGTCGTGCGGCATGCCGAGATGGACGCGATGACTCAGCGGCTGGCCGCGCCGCTCCAGGTCGCGCGCGAACGCCGCGGCCTCGTCGGCCAGCACGTCGCATTCCGCGCTGGCAATGAACAGCGGCGGCAGCCGGTCGAGCTCGGCGTCGGTCAATCGCAGCGGATCGAACGCTTCCGGCAGGCCGCCGCGTGCGAGCGCCCGGAACCAGCCCATGAAGTCGGCATCGAGCATGTAGCCGCTGCCGAACTTGTCGTAGGACTCGAAGTGGCATTCGTCCTGAACGTTCAGCGCCGGGTAGATCAACACCAGCCGCGCCAGGCAGCCGGCCGGCGCGGTCAGTGCGAAGTGCAGCGCCAGCAGCCCGCCGATGCTGTCGCCGGCCAGGATGAACGGCCGTCCGGTCGCTGACGCATAGCGGCGCAAGGCGAGGCCGATCGCCTGGATCGTGGCCCGCGGCTCCTGCTCGGGCGCCTTCGGATAGTCGAGCGCGTAGACGCCGCGCTGTGCTGCGCGGCCTATCTGTTCGAGCACCGGGCGGAACAGGTCGACATCGTGGAAGACCAGGCCGCCGCCGTGCAGGTAGACGATGTCGGCGCATGCCCCGCGCGTAGGCACGATCTCGCGCAGCTCGACCGCTTGCGGCGGCGCCGGCATGGCGCCGCCGGCGCGCGCCTCGAACGGCACGACCGACTGCAGCAGCGACCGCGCGGCGGCGCGCGCGGACACCGGATCGGCTATCGCCGCCGCCAGCGAGTCGGGACGCCTGAACAGCCGCCGCGCCTCGAACAGCGGGCGCAGATCGGCGGCCAGCGCCTGGCAGGTCGGGCGCGCGCGCGCCGGCAAGGTGGCGACGCCGTTCATGGCTGGGCGCTCCGCAGCAGCGCCAGCAGCTCGCCGACGGTGTGCGGCTGAGCCATCTCTTCGGCGATCCGCGACAGGTCGATGTCGTGATCGGACGCGACGGCGATCATGATGTTGAGCAGCTCGAGCGAATTGATGCCCAGCTCGCTGAGCTGCCGGTCGGCGGTGAGCTGCTCGGCGGCTTCGATGCCGGCAGCGGAACGCGCCAGGACCGTCGCCAGCGACTGCAGGGTCAACGGGTTCACGGAGGGTTCGACGGAGAGGTTCACAGCACACCCTCGCTCATTGCCACCACGCCCAGGTCGGGCGCGATGTAGTAGTTGCCTTTGCCGCGCGGCACGGCGACGCGCAGCCGATCGAGCAGCGCTCGCTCATCGGTCTTGCCGCTGGACGTCACACGCGCCTCGCCGGTCAGCGCCAGCACGCGCGGCAGCATGTAGCTCGGCAGGTGCCGGGCCAGCGCATCGCGGATGCGCCGCGCTTCGGCTGCGCACGTCGCGTCGTCGGCGTCGGCGCCTTGCAGCACCACGGCGAGCGCGATCGCCGTCAGGCCGTCGACCCGCATCTCGCCGACGGCGGCGCGCAGCACGCCCGGCAGTCCGAGCGCGCGCTGACGGATCTCGCCGAGGTGCACCCGCTGGCCGCCGATCTTCACCATGTCGTCCATGCGCTCGAGGTAGACCACGCGGCCTTGCGCGTCGTAGTAGCAGCGATCGCCGCTGCGGTAGTAGCGGCGGCCGGCGATCACCGGACAGGCCTGCGCCGTCTCTTCGGGCCGGTTCAGGTAGCCGACCATGACCTGGCTGCCGCCGATCAGCAGTTCGCCGGTCCGGTCGGGCGCATCGATGGTGCGGCCGTCGTCGTCCAGCAGCAGGATGTCGACGCCGGGCAGCGGCCGCCCGATCGGGTACGACGCAGCAGGCATCGGCTCGGCGCGATCGATGGTGTGCGTGAGGCACACGATCGTCGCTTCGGTCGGCCCGTAGGCGTTGATCACGCGCGCCTGCGGAAAGCGCTGCACCCACAGGTCGATCAGCTTCGGATCGCAGACCTCGGCGCCGGTCATCAGCATGCGCAGATCGGGCAGGGCCGCTTCGGATATCTCGCGGCCGTCGTCGGTGATGAGTCCGAGCAGGGTCGAGACGGCGATCAGGTGCGTGATGCGCTCGCGCTGCAGCGCCTTGCGCAACATCGGACCGAGCGGCAGGCCGCGGAACTGGTAGACATACGCGCCGAGCGAGAGCGGCAGCAGCGTGTCCTCGATCGATACGTCGAAGTGGAACGGAGCGAGCGAGAAGACGCGCGACTCCGGCGTGTATCGCAGCACCTGGTTGTGGTTGTAGAAGTAGTCCAGCAGGCTGCGGTGGCTGATGACCACGCCCTTGGGCGTGCCGGTCGAGCCCGAGGTGAAGATGACGTAGGCGGGCACGTGTTCGGCCACGCTCGGCACGTCGCTGCGGCCGTCGTCGGGCCATGCTTCGATGTCTTCGATGACCTGCTCGAAGGCGATGCACGCATGCGCCGCAGCGCCGAGCGCCGCGCCGTGAGCGTCGACCGCGCGACGGCTGCCGACAATGGCGGCCGGCCGCGTCTGCGTCGCGATGTCGATCAGGCGGGCGACCGGCGCCTCGCCATCGACCGGGACATAGATGCCGCCGGCCTTCCAGATGCCCGCGGCGACCACGGCCATCACGGCGCGCTTCTCGGTGAGCACGAGCACGCAGTCGCCGCTGCGCACGCCGGCGGCGGTCAACCGATGGGCGAGCGCGCGGGCGCCGCGCTCCAGTTGTTCGAAGCTGAGCGCGACGCTGCCGTCGGCGATGGCCGGTGCACCGGCGCGGTGGCGTGCCGGCCATTCGAACAGCCGAGCCAGCGCCGGACGTTCGCCGGCCTTGAGACCGGCACCTCGCCATGCCCATTCGGGCATCGCGTCGGCTTTGGCCCGATCGGCGGCATTGCCCATGGCGATGCCTGCACGGCGGCCCTCGTGGTCGGCGGGATGGCGCAGCGGTCTCATGCCGGCTCCCTATCGATGCGCGCCGCGGTGCTGGTCAGCGGCTCGGACGGGGCGACGAGGCACTGCGACATCAGGTGCCGCAAGTACGGGTACTGCAGGTGGTGGATGTAGTGGCCGGCGCCGCGCACCTGGGCATGGACCGGCGCGCGCGCAAAGCTCATCGCCCCGCGGGTCTGTGCATTGCTGACGACGCTGTCGCTGTCGCCCGTCACGACGAAGAGCGGCCGGTCGATCGCCGCGAGCGACTCGTGGATGGCGAACGCTTCGTCGCGCGCATTGCGCTCGACGGTGTTGGCGACGTCCGCGTCGGTGGCGAGCGGTGCCAGCAGCAGCTCGACGAGGGATCGCTCCGGCAGCCCGAGCAGCGCGCGCCCGCGCGCGGCGTCGGCATCGGCGCTGGTGTCGGCACCCGCATCGAAGTCCGCCCATGACGGCGGCTTCAGCAGTTGCCGAAGCATCTGGCTGACGAACGACGCGATCTTCGGGTTCGCGGCGACGCTGGCGAGGATGTGCTGCATGTTCTCTTCGAACGCGCTGGGCGCGGCGCCGGCGCGCTGCGCGCCGCGGAAGGTGGGCGACAGCAGCAGCACCGCATCGGTCCGTGCGGCATGGCGCGCCGCGAAGTCGACCGCGACCCGTCCGCCGTTGCACCAGCCGATCACCGCGGCACGGGCCAGGCCGATCGCATCGAGCGCCTCGGCGAGGTCGTCGGCATGGGTCTGCAGGCCGGCGGCGGTCCGCATGCCGCCTTTGAACAGATCGCAGCAGCGCGGCTCGACGACGATGGGCTTCAACGCGGTCGTGCGGTCGCACAGCAGCGGATGCCAGAAGTCGATCGGAAAGCCCAGTGCGCTGACGACGAGCACCGGCACGCTGCCGTGCCGCGCGACGAAGCAGCGCCGGCCGTCGGGCAGCGCATGCTGGTCGTAGTCGGCGCTCAGCACTTGCACGGGCGGTCTGGCATCACGTGGTGCGGGCGCGAGGTCGAGCTCGCCGACGGCAGCGCGAGCCGCATCGACCAGGCCGAGCGCGACGGTCATGCCGACCGGATCGCTGCCGTCGCCGTCTTCGATCGTGAGGCCGGCCTGGCGCAGCAGGGCGAGGCCTTGCGCATGCAGGCCGGCGACGTCCTGCGACGGGCGTCCCGCGCGCAGCAGGCCGCGTTCGGCCAGACCTTGCAGCGCCGGCACGCGGATCGCGTAGCGCTTCCACCAGGTCGCGTCGCGGCACACGATCTCGTCGCGCAGGCCGTGCACCAGGGCTGCGTAGCGGTCCATCAGTGCGCCTCCTTCACGAGGGCGAGCGGCGTCGTCATGGCAGCCGCAGCGTGAAGCGGACCTTGTCCGCCTCGTCCGCGCCGATGCGCCGATAGAACGCGATGGCATCGTCGTTCCAAGGCGGCGTTTGCCACTGGATCTCGCGTGCGCCGCGGGCGCGCGCGAAGTCGGACAGCGTTGCGATGAGACGCTGGCCCCAACCCTGGCGCCGTGCGTGCTCGCGCAGGTAGAGCGTGTCCATGTAGACGAAGGCGCGCGCCGGCCAGGTCGCGAACTCCGTGACCGCCGTCATGTAGCCCAGCAGCTCTGCGGCGCCTTCGTCGACGACCCAGGCGTGCATCGACGGCTCGGCCGAGAACAGCGCGCGTGCGAGCCGCGGCCCCTGCCGGTCTTCGACGTAGCGCGCCTTTTCGTAGGCGGCATGGGCACGGCACAGATCGAGGATCTGCGCGATGTCGCCCGGTGCGGCGGTCCGGATCATGCGGGCTCCTGCAGCATGCATGCGGCGCGCCGCACGCGCTCGGTCAGGCCGGCCAAGGCCCCATGCCGGCCGGCCAGCAGCGTGAAGCCGGTCGGCTTGAAGAGCAGCTCGATGGTGCGCAGCCGCTCTTCGATGCGCTGGCTCGCATAGCTGCGCCGCAGCGCGTCGGACTTCAGGCGGGCATTCATCTTCGGCGCGAACAGGCAGTCGACGCCCGCGGCATCGCCGGTGTTCAGGAGGTAGCTCGCGCCCGGCGTGTTGATGCAGTTGATGCAGTACCACTGCAGGTCGCATGCTTCGAGCAGCCCGCGCATGTCGCCGAACCGGAAGGCCGCGACCGTCGGATGGAAGTACGCGTCGATCACCGCGTGCGACAGCCGCTCGGCGTCGGCCACATGCACGCTGCTCGGTCCGTAGTGATCGGCCGCGAGGGTCAGCGCGAGCGCGTCGCTCACGTCGGCCATGCGTTCGACATCGCCGAAGTCGGGGCAGAACATGCGCGCCAGTTCGCGCTGCCGCAGGCGATCGAATTCGCCGATCGCGTGGTAGAGCCAGGCATACAGCACGCCTTCGGGCGCGAGCACGCGCGCGAGGTCGGCGACGCCGGCCTTCGGGTCGTCGAGGTGGTGCAGCAGGCCCGACGCGATCACGAGGTCGAACCGGGCGCCGCTGTCGGCGAAGGTCTCGAGCCGCTCGACGCGCCAGTCGATGTTGGCGACGCCGGCCGCCTGCGCCGCTGCGCGCGCCTGCTCTATCGCCGCGGGCCCCGGGTCGATGCCGACGAAGTGCGATGCCGGGAAGCGCTGCGCCAGGTTGATGAGCCGCTGCCCGGTGCCGCACCCGACGTCGGCGACGCGCGCGCTTTCGAGCCGGGCCGCCGGCAGCAGCATCTGGATGCCGTTGGCAAGATCGCGCAGCGCCGCGGCATCCTCGGCCGAGCACGGCCCGGGGAACGGGAAGCGATCGTAGAAGTCTTCGGTGCGGCTCATGCGGACGTGACCTCTGCGACACGGCGCTTCGAGCCCGCCGTGAGGAATGCGCGTTGAAACTCGCCCGGCGTCGTCAGCCGTCCGATCAGCGCGAGGAAGGCTTGCTGCAGCGCCGGCTCGGCGCAGATCTGGCGATGCACCGCATCGATCGTGGTCTGCGACTTGCCGATGCGCGAGTCGGCGGCGATGCCGTGCGCGCGCGGCGCGAAGAATGCGTGGAAGCGCTCGGCGTAGCGCGCGACCGGCGCCGTCAGGTCGTCGCCTGCGGCGAGCGCGGCGCCGACTTCGTCGGCGAGCATGTCGGCCGCGATCATCGCGAATGCGCAGCCCGAGCCGCTCATCGGGTCGAGCGACATGGCCGCATCGCCCACGAAGGGCACGCCTTCGGCCGCGCCGTGGCGCAGCACGCTCGGGTAGTCGAGATAGCCGTGCACGTCGGACGCGACCCGTGCCCGCGACAGATCGGGCGACTGCGGATAGTCCAGGAAGACGTCGACGAGCGCGCGCGCCCGGTCGCCGGGCGTACGACCCGCGAGCGGCAGATGCTTGGGCATGAAGGCCGCGAGCAGCGCGCGCCGGCGGCCCAGCGGGTAGTAGAAGATCGCTTCGTCGTGCGCGCCGACGATGTAGAGCGTGCGGTCGTGCGGCGCCGCCGGCACGTCCTCGAAGTAGGCGAAGGAGCAGGTGCGGTCGTTCTCGCCGCGCATCAGTGCGCGGTTGTCGAGCTGCCGCGCGAGTTGCGAGCCGCGGCCGTCCGCGGCGACCAGCAGCCGGCAGCGGAAGCGCTCGCGCGCGCCGTCGGCGTCCAGCTCGACGGTCCAGGTGCCGTCGGCGGCGCGGTCGGCCGAGACGAAGGCCGCGGCCAGCCGCACGTCGACGCGGCTGCTCGCGCGCAGATGCGCCATCAGGTAGGGGTCGAGCAGCCGCCGTTCGACGTTGAGCGCGCTCAGCGTGCCGGCCGCGTCGTAGGCGTGGCCGGGCGGGTCGATCATGCCGACGCGCGTACGCACCGCCATCTTGGTCGGCACGGCGCCCGCCGCCAGCAAGCCTTGCTCGAGGCCCAGCTTGCGCAGCACGGGCATCGCGACCGGCTGGATGCAGTGCGTGCAAAGCAGCTTGTAGCTGGCGTCGCCGGCCTTCTTGTCGGCGATCGCTACGCGCAGCCCGCGACGCGCGAACGACAAGGCAGCGATCGAGCCGCCTATGCCTGCGCCCATCACGAACACGTCGACGAAGTTCGGCTCCATGCTCAGACCCATCCGCTGAAACGGCATTGCAGGTACTCTTCGGCGGCCGCGAGGCCGCGGCCCGAGGCCATCGTGGTGGCCACCCAGGCCTGCCGCTCGTGCAGGTAGACCGCCATCTCCCAGATGCAGGCGAACAGCTCGAGGCGCTCGCAGCGCGGTGCATCGGCCGGGCCCGTCACGCGATACGACTCGCTCATCAGGTTGTTGCCGTCGTACCAGCGGCCGATCAGCAGATAGGTGCCGTCGCGCGCGGTGTGCAGCATGGAGAAGCCGAGCCCGTGCCAGCGGTCGTCGACGGCAGGCACGAGCCTGTCGGCGAGCAGCCGCCGCTGGTCGTAGGGCTCGACGTCGCAGCGCTCGGCCGCGCCGGGGTGGGCGATCCGGTAGGGCTTGATGCGATAGCCGGCCACCGCCGCGACGGGGTCGGGCGACACTGCGCGGAGTTCGTAGGCGAAGACGTCCCGCTTCATGGAGCGGCTCCCTCGGCGGCGGCGATGGCCGGTTCTTCGTGCTTCGCCGGGTGAACGTGCGTCCTTCGCGCGCCGGCGTGCGATGCCTGTGTGCGGAGGCTCGACGTACCGGCCTTCGTACGCGTGGGCGCGATCGTCTGCTCGATCGCCTCGGCGACAGCGGCCAGCGCTTCGCGCATCAAGCTCGGCCGCATCGTCAGCGCCGGCATGAACTTCACGACCTCGCCGCGCGGGCCGCTGGTCTCGAGGATCACGCGGCGTTCGAATGCCAGGCGGCACACGTCGGATGCGACCGCGCCGTCGGACATCTCGAGCCCGCGCATCAGGCCCCTGCCGCGCGGCCGCGATGCCGGATGGGCCGCGGAGACATCGGCGATCCATGCGTCGAGGATGGCCTCGATCTCGCGCCGGTTGTCCTGGAACTCGGCGGTCTTGCGGACCTGCAACGCGGCGGCGGCGGCGACGAAGGCGTGGTTGTTGCCGCGGAAGGTGCCGTTGTGCTCGCCCGGTTCCCAGCAGTCGATCGCCTCCCGGATCATCAGGACCGACATCGGCAGGCCGTAGCCGCTCAGGCTCTTGGACAGGCAGACGATGTCGGGCTCGATGCCCGCTGCGCTGTAGCTGAAGAACGGTCCGCAGCGGCCGCAGCCGGCCTGGATGTCGTCGACGATCAGCAGGATGTCGCGCCGCCGGCAGAGCGCGGCGAGGTTTCGCAGCCAGGGGTCCGATGCGACCTTGAGTCCGCCTTCGCCCTGGACCGTCTCGAGGATGAAGGCCGCGGGCAGCTCGTAGCCGCTGCCCGGATCGTCCAGGTAGCGCTCGATCATCGCGACCGTGTCCGTGCCGGTGCCGAAGTAGCCGTCGTAGGGGTAGCGGTCGACGCCGTCGAGCGGCAGGCCGCCGGCCCGCCGTTTCGACACCGAGCCCGTCGCGGCGAGTGCGCCCAGCGACACGCCGTGGAATGCATTGGTGAAGGCGCCGATGCGCGTGCGTCCGGTGGCCTTGCGCGCGAGCTTCAGCGCCGCCTCGACCGCGTTGGTGCCGGTCGGGCCGGTGAACATCAGGCGATACGGCTGCGCATGCGTGGCCGTCACGAGCTGCATGAACTCGGCGATGAACTCCGCCTTGGCGGAGGTGTGCAGGTCGATCGCCTGCGCGATGTAGTCGCCGTCGATGTAGTCGAGCAGCTTGCGCTTGATGGCCGGGTGGTTGTGGCCGTAGTTCAGGCTGCCCGCGGCCGACAGCAGGTCGATGTACCGGGTGCCGGCGACGTCCCACATCAGCTCGTTGCGCGCGCGTGCGAAGACGACCGGGAAGTGCCGGCAGTAGTAGCGCACGTTCGACTCGGCGCGAGCGAAGATCTCGATGTTCATCAGCTCTCCAGCGTGCAAGGCGTGTCGGTGGCGGCGGCAACGCGCGCCGCGACGGCGGCGGTCGGCTGCGTGCGAGGCCGGCCGGCGAGCTGCAGCGTCCAGCGATGGCCGGTCAGTTGGCGCGATGCGTTCCAGCACAACGCGCCGAACGGCGTGAGCCACGTGCGCGACGCGATGGAGGCGCCGATCGCGTCGGCGCCGCGCCGGCCTGCTTGCCAGGCGGCCGCGAAGGCGCGCATCGCGAGGTAGGACGTCTCGAAATAGGCGCCCGGCTCGCGGCCCATCCAGCGCGCGGCGCACGCGCGCAGTGCAGTCGCAGACCGGTCGACCAGGGTGTCGCCGGTGCGTTCCAGGTAGGCGACGTGGCTGCGGGCGGCCAGGCGCGGCGCGCTCAGGAACTCGGCGCCATAGCACTCGTCGGCGAAGACCAACGGCGTCGATGCAGGAACGAAGGCGTCGTCGGCCAGCACGCGTGCGGCGAATTCCTTGCTGCCGAAGACGTAGGCGAGGTCGGCCGTGTGATCGATCGCGGGCCATGCCGGTGTCGTGGTACCGGTCCGCGCTACCTCGCCGTCGATCCGTGCCACGCAGCGGCGTGCGCCCAACGACGCGTCCAATCCCTGCGCCAGGTCGGCACCGTAGTTGTCGGTCTGCGCGACGATCGCGATGCAGGCGGCCTGCGCTGCCGCGTCCGCAAGGCACTGCAGTTGCTCGCAGTCGCGGCCGAAGCATTGCCAGGTGGTAGGCGCGTCGGCCGCGCAGAGGCTCGTGGCCGATGTCCCTGGCGCCAGGAACAGCACGCCGTGCCGGCCGTAGATGCGGCTCGCCGGCACCGCCGTGCGTGCGCCGTAGTGCCCGAGCACGACGTCGGCGCCCCATGCGACTGCCGCTTCGGCGACTTGCGCGGCGGTCGACGCGTCGCGTGCATCGTCCGCCAGCGCGATGCGCGCGCCCACGCCGGCATCGGCCAGCGCGAGCGCACCGGCGGCCAGCAGGTCTTCGACGTTCGGGCCGGCGCTGTCGACGAGCACGATCGACGGGGCATCGGCCATCGATGGCGGCGCCGCGAACCATGCAGGGCATGCGTAGCCGGGGATGCCCAGCGTGCTGATGGATGTCTGCAGACCTTGCATCACGCCACCTCTCGGTGTGCCATCCAATCGCGACAGCGGAACGCCAGCGTCGCAGCGGCAAGCAACGGTTGATGCAGCCGTCGAGGCGGCGAGGCGCCGTGGCCGATCGCATGCAAGGCGAGGGCTGGCGTCTCGCGTCCCGCCAGCCAGCGTCCCGCCATCCGGCCGAGCGCGATCGATGTCGGTATGCCGTGGCCGCAGTAGCCGCCGGCGAAATAGAGCCGGCCTTCGCGTGCCAGGATCGGCAGCATGCTCATCGTGAAGCCCAGCGTACCGGGCCACGCATGGCTGATCGCCAACGGCCCGGCGCATGGCGAGATCCATGCGGCGCTGCGTTCGGAAAGCCGTCGGCGTGCGCCGCGCTGACGTTCCGGCGCAAGGAGGCTGTTGCGGCCGCCGATCAGCAAGCGCCCGTCGGCCAGCACGCGGAAGTAGCGCTTGAACGACTCCGACGTTTCGATCGCTGCGCCGGTCGGGCTCAAGCGCCGTGCCGTCGCGGCCATCGGCTCGGTCACGAGCAATGCGCTGCCGACCGGGAAGACGCGGCGGGCCCAGGGGCTCGCGAGCCGGTCCGCATAGCCGTCGAGTGCGATGAAGGCCTGGCGTGCGGTGATGCGGCGCAGGCCCACCTGCAGCGACGCGCAAGCGGCGTCGGGCTGCGCGCCATCGATCGCATCCACGGCCGCCGGGCAGACGATGGCACCGCCCGCGGCCCGATAGGCTTGCACGAGCGCATCGACCAGCCGCGCCGGATCGAGTCCCCAGGTCAGCGGGTCGTACAGGCCGCCGTGGTAGCCGACCAGGCCGGTGTAGCGATCGAGCTCGTTCCTGGGCACCGCTTGCAACGCCCAGCCGAAGCGCGCTCGCTCCTGCTCGGCCTTGCGTCGCTGCGCCTCGGCATGCTTTGCGGAGACGGCCAGCGTGATGCGCCCGGTCTGCGCGAGCCCGCAATCGCAGCCTTCGTCTGCGATGAAGGCGACGGCCTGCCGCGCTGCGGCGATCGAGGCGCGCCACAGATCCTGCGCCGCGGCCACGCCCATCGCGGCCACGCAGCGCTCGTAGCTGCGCGTCGCGCCGGCGGTGATGTAGCCGGCATTGCGGGTCGACGCGCCTGCGCCCGGAAACAGCGCTTCGAAAATGGCCACGCGCAGGCCTTGGCGCGCAGCGGTCAAGCCGGTGACGAGCCCGGTCAGCCCGCCGCCGACGATCGCGAGGTCGAGCCGGCCCTCGGGCCAGGGGTCGGACGCGACCGCGCGCAACGGCGCGAGTTGCCAGTACGGGGCGGTCCAGGCGTCGGTCGTCATGTCGGTCTCAGTGCGGGCGCCTGAGGACGCAGGGTAGTCCGGCCGCGTCGAACGGCGACGCGAAGTTGAACGCCGTGGCCGTTGCGCCGTGGTCGTGCAGGTGCGCGAGCCGTCTGCAGGCCTGACGCCAGTTCGGCTGCTCGTCGGCGGCCACCCACCAGGCGCAATAGATCGGCCATGCCTGCGCGCCGAACCAATCGGCCTTGCGCTTGAGCGCTTCGCGGTGCAAGGGGCTGCGGTAGGCGAAGCGCGCGATGCTGTCGAGGCTGTCCCACAGCGACAGCGTCTGCGCTTGCGCGCTGTGGCCGGGCGCAATGCCGCCGAGGTAGAAGCGTGGTACCGCGAACGGACCCCATTCGGCCCAGTCCTTCTGGAAGTTGGTCATCCACGGCATGTCGTCGCGCGGCTTCGCGCGCGCGATGAATCCGTCCGCCTGTTCGGCCTCGGCGAACACGTCGGGCGTGCGGTCGTCGAATTCCTGAACCGACGCGTCGCCGTACGGCGCGCGCATGATCGAGAACGTCATGAAGGCGACGCGCGGTTTCATGCGGCCTCGACGCGCAGGAAGAGCTCGGCCGGCAATGGCGCGATCCGCTCGACGTCGGCTTCGTCGAGCGCGCCGATCGCATGGGTCGACACCGCGGCGAACATGCGCTGGGCGACGCCGGGTGCGATCGGGTACATCGCTTGCGCCAAGCACTTCACGAGGTAGGCGATGCCGCGGAACTGCGTCGCGTCGGCGGGCGACTCCAGGCTGTCGAGCAGGTAGGCCTGCAGATGCAGAATATCCTCGGCCGCCTGGCGCAAATGGAAGCGCTTGGCGCCGTAGCTGGCGAGCACGCGCCGCAGCGCATGGCGTCCGGCCGCGGTCAGCGCGACGTCGGCTGCGACGCTTCGATCGGGCAGCTCGGCGAGCCGCTCGTTGAACAGCCGCGCGATGCGGCGCCACGGCGCCGCCAGTCGGCTTTCGACGACCCGGGCCATTTCCGGCTCGTTGAAGTTGCCCTTCTCGAATCCGGGCGAGTTCAGCGCGCAGAAGAGGCGCACGGCGTCGGGGTCGTGGCGCTGCGCCACGTCGCCGGCCCACAACACATGGTTCGCGCTGGTCGAGAACTTGCCGTGGTCGAGGTTGTAGAACTCGTTGATCACGACGGCATGCGGCGCCCACTGCATGCAGTCGGCTGCGTCCATCAATGCGACGTGCACGATGGCGTAGAAGTACGAGTTGTCGTAGCCGAAGAAGTTGACGACCTGCGGCGTCGCCGTGCCCGGCAGATGGGTGGCGGCGCGCTCGTAGCAATAGACGAAGTTCGACATCACTTCGGCCCAAGGATTGATCACCTGGCCGACGAACTGCGGATGGTCGACCGCCACGCCCCAGTCGCCCGGGAGGCTGACCGGAAAGTCCGCCAGCGGCGCGCGCAGCGCGTCTTCGACCAGCCAGCGATAGCGCGGCCGGTGGCGCGTGTTGGCCGCGTGGTAGCGCGCGATCGCATCGCGGTGCCGTTCGACTTCGAGCACGAGCACGTCGACCGTCTTCGCCACGAGTCCGGTGTCGCCGGTCAGCGTGTCGCGCGGAGACAGCAGCGTCTGCGCCGTGTTCGGGAAGGCGCAGGCTTCGCAGATGCCGCACTTGCATCGGTCCAGACAGCGCGGGCAGTAGCCTGACACGCCGGCCTCGTCGAGCATGGCCTTGCGCGCCGGCGAGTAGAAGAAAGTGAACGGCTTGCGCACGAGCAGGCCGCGCTCGTACATCGCCACGAACATGCGGCGGGTGTAGTCGGCCGTGGCCGCATCGGGCGACAGGAACTCGCCGACGTCGCAGCCGTAGAGGTCGAGCGTGCGGCGTATGTCGGCGGTCCAGGTCGACGCCAATTCGGCCGGATCGCGGCCCTGGCGTTGCGCGGTCACGCGCACATACGACTGGTTGACGTCGCTGTACGACGTCACGAAGGTCGGATGGCCAGCGAGCCGGGATGCCTTGGTGTAGGCGTCGCTTGCGAGAAACGGCCCGGCCAGATGCCCGACGTGCAGGCCGCCATTGGGAGTCGGAGGCGGCAGGGTCACGATGCAGCTGCGTTGGGTCATGGCTTGCTCCCGTTCCGGCCACCCTTGTCCCAATACACGTCGATCATTTCGAAGGCCTCCAGGCTGGAGAGATTGCGGATCGAGTGGCGAGCGAACCGCGGGATGTAGGCGACGTCACCCTTGCGCAGGTTCGCCGTCTCGCCTTCCAACGTCAGCACGGCACTGCCCGACACGACGATGAAGGTCTCTTCTTCGTCGTGCTCGTGCTCGTCGACATCGACGCCCGGATCGAGGCGCACCCAGATCACGCCGAACTCGGTGACCGGCCGATGCGTCTCGACTCGGCCCGGCCAGGGAAAGAGGCGCCGGAGCTTGCAGTTGTATTCGTCGCTGAACGCGGCATGCTCGCCGCGACGTATCAGCGATGCCAACTGCAACCGGTCCGCCAAGCTGTCGGTCGCGCTCATCGGATCGCCTCCATGGCTTCCAAAAAGGCATTCTTCGCAGTGCCGGACCTTGCGGCCTGGGCGTGCATGCTCTCGTCGAGCGCACCGACCATCGCCATGGCGATCGCCCACGAGCGGATCGACAGCAAGCTGAACGAGCCCGCATCGCCGAAGCCGTGCGTCGATTCGCAGACGCCGTTGAGATAAATCGGCGGTACCGGCCTGGCCGCATCGGCGGACTCGAGGCGGTAGTCGCGCGTGACGAACAAGGTGCCGTCGTCGCGCGTGCGCATGAGGCCTTGAACGCCGCGCAGCAGCGGATGGCAGAGCTCCTGTCCCGTCTGGTTGCCGAAGTTGCGGAAGCCCGTGGCGAGCACCACCGCATCGACTGCCACGCACTGCCGCTTGCCGTCGTAGCGGTCGACCAGCTCGATCTCGATCTCGCCCGCGGCGTTCTGCTCGACCGAGGCGATGTCGCGATTGCCGTGCATGCAGATGCGCTGCTGGCCGCTGACGAGCTGCCCGTAACGCTTGAGGTAGAGCTGACGGATCACGTCGCCGTCGGCCGACCCGTAGTTGCTGCGCCAAAGGTCACGCGTCATCTGCGCCTGCCCCGATGTATCGGCCGCGTGGTAGTAGTCGACGAACTCGGGGAAGTAGATGTGCTCGGTGAAAGGACTGGTGTCCTTGAGCTGATAACCGAAATTGCGAAAGATGTTGTGAACCTGCGCAGCAGGGAAGCGCGACGTCAGATCGAGCACGATCTCGACCGCGCTCTGACTGGCACCGATGACCGCGATGCGATTCATGCGCCGCTCATGAGTCCAGCGTGCCGTCGCGGTCAGATAACCCGTGAAGTGAGTGACGCGGTCACCGCAGTAGGGTGCGAACGGCTCCGGCACATGGGGCGACCGTCCGGGCGCGAAGAGCAGCGCGCGCGCCAGGACCTTCTTGCCGCGTGCCGTGGTGATGCGGATCCTGGCCGGCCCGGTGCGCTCAGTCACCGCTTCGACCCGCTCCACGCACTCGCCGTAGGCTACCTGGTGATCGAAGTGACGCGCAACCCAGCGCACGTAGCGCGCATATTCGGTGCGTGGCGGAAACGCTTCGCCGAGATTGAAGAAGTCCCAGAGGCGTCCTTCGCTCTTGAGGTAGCTGAGGAAGCCGTATTCGCTCGTCGGGTTGCGCGGGGTCACGAAGTCGCGCAGCGGGTTGTGCTGAATGTCGGCGCCCTCGAGCAGCATTTCGGGCTGCCAGTCCGGCGCGGCGTTGCGCTCCAGGAAGAGCGCGGTGCCGGCATAGCCCATCTCGTCCAGCGCGACGGCGATCGCGATGTTCGCCGGGCCGAATCCGATGCCGACGCAGTCGACCTCGACCTCGGAGGTCGACTCGAAGCGACACAGGCTGGCCGAAGTGTTCAACGGCATGGCAGATCTTCCTGAGCGTGGCGCATGCCGCCCGTCGTCGAGCAGCGCAGCGCGGAATGGGCGAACTCGAGCGAGGCCCGCGGGTTGCGGAATGTTCCGAACGGCACGATGAGTCCTCCCTGGCCGCGTCTCGAATGCGCGGACTCCATTCGACGCGGCCGCTGCGAATCTCGCATCCCATGCGTTAGGGATGCGCGTTAGGGGCATGCCGGTCAGGCTATGGCCGGCGAGACGGCGGGGGGTCGTCGATGCCCCGACTTCGACGTGCAGGCGGATTGAAATCGCCTCATCCTTCGACTACCATCTAAATAGAAAACCATCGAATCTGAGGATCCCGCCATGGTCACCGTTTCCGTCGAATCCCACCTGCCGCTGCTGAAAGTGCTCGCGAACGAGACCCGACTGCGCCTCATCGGACTCGTCTCCGCGGAGGAGCAGAGCGTCGGCAACCTGGCGCGCAGCCTGGGCTTGACCGAGCCCACGATTTCGCACCACCTGGCCAAGCTGAGCGAAGCCGGACTGATCGAGATGCGCGCCAGCGGAACGACCCACTACTACCGGCTCAACCCGAAGTCGCTGCAGTCGATGGGCAAGACGCTCTTCGCGCAGACGCGCGCGGCGGCGCCGAAACCGGCCGAGGGGGAAGACGGCTGGGAGGCGCGCGTGCTGCAGTCCTTCATCGTCGAAGGGCGCGTCACGAAGATCCCGGAGGGTCTGCGCAAGCGCATGGTGGTGCTGCAGTGGCTCGCCAATCAGTTCAAGGACGGCCGGTTCTACAAGGAACGCGAGGTCAACGAGATCATCAAGCGCTTCCATCCGGACTTCGCGACGATACGACGCGAGTTCATCGGCCATGGGTTGATGGAGCGCGAAAGCGGCACCTACTGGAAGACGAGAAAGCCGCACAAATGAAGGCGACCCGGCGTTTCCCTGCGAGCCGTGGCCTGCGCTCGAGGAGGCGCAGCGCGCCGGCACGGCCCGCCGGCCTGGGCATGGCCGTCGCCGCCTTGCTGGCAGCGACGGCCGTGCATGCGGACGACACCGAGCGCGCCACCAACGTCATTCAGCTCGGCACGAAAGACCCGACCTACGGAACGCTGGCGCCGGAAGGCTTCGGCGGGTTCGACTTCAATCGCGACTTCCTGCGCGGCTTCGCCAACGACAGCGCGCTGCGCGACGGACATCGCGACTACGGCTATCTCGGCCCCGTCAGCTTCACGAACGTCGAGTCGATCGAGGTGCTGAAGGGACCGATCTCGGCGCTGTACGGCAACGGCAAGCCCGGCGGCGACCTGAACACCATCACGAAAGCGGCGGATGGCAGCCCCATCGCGAGCGCATCCGTGGCCCTCGACAGCTACGGTCTGCTGCGAGCGAAGATCGATACCGGCGGTCCGCTGGGGTCAGATGCGATGTACCGCTTCAATGCCGCCGAATCCGTCGGGCACAGCTTTCGCGACGAGTTCTGGAAGCGTCACGCTTTCGTCGCGCCAGTCCTCAAGGCGCGGATCGACGCGTCGACGGAGGTGTCGCTCTCGGCCGAGTTCGCATCGGTCGCGCAAACCTGGGACATCAACTTTCTGCCGGACGCCCGGCTCTTGTCGGCGCCGGTGCAGCGCTTTTACGGCGAGCCGTCGAACCTGCTCACGCTCTACGCTCAAACGGTGCGCCTCTCGATCGACCATGCCTTCAACGACACCACCAGCGTGCGCCAGGCGTTCTTCGTGCAGCACGCCACCGGAGGTCATCACGGAGCGAACTACGACACCTACGGTTTCAGCGCCCCCGACCTGATCTCGCCGGACGGAACGCAGGTCAATCGCGTGTTCGAGCAGGAGCGCGATGCGCATCGCTTCTTCGTGTCGCAGACTGAACTGTCGACGCAGGCGCAGTTCTTCGGCGCTCGGCATACGCTGCTGGCGGGCGTCGAACTCGCCCGCTTCTCGTACGACTTCTCGCTGTCGCTCGGAGAGATGGCGCCGATCGCGATCGACGCGCCGCGCTATGGCGCAACCGACCCGTCCAGCGTGACGTCGATGACGGAACAGTCGTACGGCACGCAGACGCAGGTGCTTTACGTCGTCGATCGGATCGCCATTCCGCGGGCGAACCTGAAAGCGCTGCTGGGGCTGCGCGCCGAGCGCTTTACCAATTACTTCCAGGACGAGCTCGCCGGCAGTCCGCAGGTGCGCGAATCCAATGTCGTGCTGTCTCCGCGCGTGGGACTCGTGTGGGCGGTTCGCCCCACGCTCGACGCGTTTGCGAGCTGGACCAACTCTTCGCGTCCGCAGATCGGCGCACGCAGCGCTTCGGGCCGTCTGTTCCGCGCCGAAGCCGGCTCGCAGGTGGAAGGCGGCTTGCAGGCCCGGGGGTGGGACGGCGCGGTGGCCAATACGCTGTCGCTGTTCTCGATCCGCAAGCGCAACGTGCTCACGACCGACCCGTCGAATCCGAACTTCCAGATCGACTCGGGCCAGCGCACCAGCCGCGGCATCGAGCTGGACACTTCGATAGATGCGAAGTGGGCATCGCTGAATGCCGGCGTGTCGTACACCGATGCCGTGGTCAGCCATGACGAGAGCGTGCCCGCCGGCTCGCGCCTGGCGGGCGTGCCGCGCTGGGCCGCGAGCCTGTACGGTTCGATGAAGCTGCCGGGCCCGGTGCCCGGCCTCAGCTTGTCGCTGGGACTGTACGGACAGAGCGCCGTGCAGACGGCGCTGCCGAACACGCCGCTGCAGCTGCCGGGCTATGCGACGACCAGCCTGTCGCTCGGCTACAGCGCCAAGCCGCTGACGATCCAACTCGACTTCTCCAACGCATTCAACCGCCGGATCCTCAAGTCGGACGGCTACAGCGTCTATCCGGACGAGCCGCGCAAGCTCGACCTGACGCTCAGCTATCAATTCATCTAGCCCGATCATGAGCTCTACCGAAGACCACTGCTGTGCCGAGTTCGTGCCGCTCGTGCACGACGCGCGCGCATTGCCTCCGTCGCGCGATGCCGCCACCCGCTATGCCGCGACGCCCGCGCAGCAGCGATGGTGGGTGCTGGAGCATCTGCGGTCGCCGGGCGATGCGTCGTTCGATCGATCGATCGCGTTTCGGCTGCGCGGTCGACCGAACGTCGATGCGCTGGAGCAGGCGCTGCAATCGATCGTGCAACGGCACGAGCCGCTGCGCACGACGTTCGGTCTCGTCGATGGGCGATTGATCGCCACGGTGCGTGATGGCGCTTTCCATCTCGACAGGCAGGCGAGTGAACCCGGCGCCGGCTTGTCGACCGACGACACGCCGGATGCCTTGCGCGTCACCGCCGGTACCCGCTTCGACCTCGGACGCGGACCGCTGCTGCGCGGTACGCTGATCGAACGCGGCGTCGACGACCACTTGCTGGTGCTCACCATGCACGGCATCGCCGCTGATGGCGTGTCGCTCGACGTGTTCCTGCACGAACTCGGGCAGCACGTGCTGGCTGGTTCGATGCCGGCATTGGCTTGCACGTATGCCGAACACGCTGCATGGCAGCACGAGCGCCTGAGCACGGCGCGGTTGCAGTCTCGGGTCAGCGGCGCGGCCCGGGACTTGGACACGGCGCCTCGCCTGCTCGAGCTCCCGGCCGACCGGGTTCGCCCCGCCGTGCGCACCTATGAATGCGGCGAGGTCACCGTGAAGGCGCAGGCGTCGCTGCTGCCGGCACTGCGCGCGCTCGCGCAGGACCATGAGGTCGGCCTGCGCGCCGTGCTGCTGGCCGCCTGGGTCGCATTGCTGGGCCGGCTGAGCGGGCAGAGCGATGTGGTCGTCGGCACGACCGAGGCCAACCGTACGCCGCGAACCGCGGCGTTGATCGGCCGGTTCGAGAACTCGGTCGCGCTGCGCGTGGCCCATCTCGATGCGCTCGACGTGGCGGCGCTGCTGCGCGAGGTCGAGCGCGGCCTGCGGCAGGCCGACGAGCGGCGCGACCTGCCGATCGAGCTGCTGATCGATGCCTTGAAGCCGCCGCGCAGCGTCAGCCAGTCGCCGCTGTTCCAGGCCGCGTTCGCCTTCGAAGCGGGCCGGGAGCCGATCCGCCTGGCGTTGCCCGGCGCGGAGGTGCGACCGGTTGCGCTTCCGCGTCCGGCCATGTACGAGGACGTGGCCTTGTCGGTCGTCTGCCGAGGCGATGTGCTGGAAGGCCATTTGGCGTTCGCGCGAGAGCTCTTCAACGAGGACACGGCCGCCCGCTACGCCGGCCACTGGCTCACGCTGCTCGCGCATATGGCCGACGGCCGTCCCTGGCGCGTGTCCGACATCCCGTTGCTGAGCCCGGTGGAGCGCGACCGCATCGTCATGACGTGGAACGACACCGCCGGTCCGGTACCCGCAGAAGGCTGCATGCACAGGTTCTTCGAAGCGCGCGCCCGCAGCGATCCGGACGCGACGGCGCTGATCTACGAAAGCGAATCGCTCACCTACGGCGAACTCGATCTGTGCAGCAGCCGCCTGGCGCATCAGCTCGCGGATTGCAGCGTCGGGCCGGAGACGCTGGTCGTCGTCTGCATGGACCGGTCGCTCGAACTCGTGATTGCCATCCTGGCCACCGTGCGCGCCGGCGGCGCCTATGTGCCGTTCGATCCGGAATGGCCGCGCGAGCGCAAGCGCGATCTGCTGCGATCGCTCGGCGCCCGTACGGTGTTGACGAGTCGGGCCGAGCTGCCCGTCTTCGAGGACCTCGCCTGGGAGCTGGGCAGCGTGCACCATGTCCTGGTCCTCGACGACGACCGCGTCTATGCGCCGGCGGCCGAGATGGCGCGCGGATGGCGCTTGCGTCTCGACGACTTCGCCGACCGTCGTGCGTTCGACGCTGCGCCCGACCCCGCCGTGTCGGCGTCGACGAGCGAACAACGCGCGCAGTACCTCGCCCACGCGCTGTCGGTGCTGGGCGACAGGTCGCTGGAAGGCCGTGCAGTGCTCGAGATCGGATGCGGTCTGGGCGCAGTCGCACGCGAGCTGATAGCGCAGCGGGCCGACTATGTCGGCATCGATGCATCGCCGGCCGGTCAGCGCCGCAATGCGCAGCGCCATGAGCGAGAGGGCAGCGCTCAGGTACGCTTCGAGTCGGGCTATGCGCACGAGATGGGCCGCCTGGAGCAGCGTTTCGACGTGATCCGGCTGGCGCACGCCTCGCTGCTCTGCCCGAGCCATCGCTACCTCGAGTCGGTGCTCGACGATGCGCTGCGGCTGCTGAAGCCGGGCGGCATCATCGCCGTCTGCGATGCGATCGATCCGGCCGCGCGCGAGGCGTTGGCGTCGGTGCGCGAGCGCATCGATGCCCGGCAAGGCCGGCCGCGCGCACGTGCCGCGCCGGATCCGCTGACGGCGATCGCGCCGCGCTTCTTCGACGACTACGCCGCTGCGCGCGGCGTCACGGCCACGCGGATCGAGCGGCATGCGAGCCTGTCGCACCCGGAGCTGGCATTGCGCTACGACGTGGTCATCGCATCGCCCGCGCAGGCGATGGCCGGCGCGCGTCCGGTCGCGCGCGCGTTGCAGGTGCATGTGCGGGGCCCGGCGCTGCCCTCGGCGCGGGACGCGCATCCGCCGCGCTCGCAGGTCACGGCCGACAACGTCGCCTACGTGATCTTCACGTCGGGGTCCACCGGGCAGCCGAAGGGCGTGGTCGTGCGGCATCGGCCGGTCGGCAATCTGATCCGCTGGGTCAACGACCTCGTGCAGCCGCGCATCGGCGACCGGCACTTCTTCGTCACGTCGCCGTGCTTCGATCTGTCGGTCTACGACATCTTCGGCACGCTCGCGACCGGCGCCGCACTCGACATCGCGCCCAGCCGCGTGCTGAAGGATCCGACCGTGCTGGCCGACTATGTCGGCCATCGGCCGGTCACGTTCTGGAACTCGGCGCCGGTCGCGTTCTGGTACCTCGCCACCGCGAGCGACGCGCAGCGCGGAACGGTCGCCGGCAAGTCCTTGCGCACGGTCTTCCTGAGCGGCGACTGGGTGCCGCTGGCGATGCCGGCGCGCATCCGGGAGCTGTTTCCCGACGCGCGCACCGTCGTCCTCGGCGGCGCGACCGAAGCGGCCGTCTGGTCCAACTACCATGTCGTGGCGTCGTTGAAGAAGGACTGGCCGAGCATCCCGTATGGCGTGCCGATCCGCAACGCCCGCTACTACGTGCTCGACGACCGGCTGGCGCCGCAGCCGATCGGCGTGCCTGGGGATCTGTTCATCGGCGGCGACTGCCTGGCGAGCGGCTACTACGAAGATCGATCGCGCACCGCGGACAAGTTCATCCCCGATCCCTACGGGCTGAGACCGGGCGCGTTGATGTATCGAACCGGCGACCGTGCGCGCTACCACGCCGACGGCGACATCGAGTTCCTCGGACGCAACGACTTCCAAGTGAAGATCCGCGGCTTTCGGATCGAGCTGGGCGAGGTCGAGGCCAAGCTTGCGACCTGCAAGGGCGTGCGCGAAGCGATCGTGTTGGCGCGCGACGATGGCAGCGGCGACAAGAAGCTCGTCGCCTACGTCGTCGCAAAGGACGGCGCGAAGCCGAATGCCGGCGAACTGCGACTGCAGCTCGGGCAGACCTTGCCGAGGTACATGGTGCCGGCGAGCTTCGTGATGCTCGATGCGTTGCCGCTCACGTCCAACGGCAAGGTCGACCGTGCCGCGCTGCCGACGGGGTCGAACGCACCGGCAGCGCATGCCGGCGGCGATCGGCCGCAAGGGCCGGTGGAGCAGGCGGTGTCGGACGTGTGGCGGACGCTGCTGGGCCTGTCGCAGGTCGGCCGGCACGACAACTTCTTCGACCTCGGCGGGCACTCGCTGCTGGGCGCGCAGGCGCTCGAAACCTTGGCAGACCGCCATGCGATCGACGTGCCCTTGAGCACGCTCTTTCGCGCGCCGACGGTGCAGGCCTTGGCCGAGGCGGTGGAGCGCACGCGCTGACGCTCGCCGCTCATGCGGCCATCGGCTCGTGCGCGCGGGCCGCGCAGCCCGGGCCGGAAGTCAGAACAGGAAGTACCGCTGCGCCATCGGCAGTTCCGTCGCCGGTTCGCAGGTCAGCAGCTGCCCGTCGGCCCGCACCTCGTAGGTCTGCGCATCGACCTCGATCGCCGGCGTGCCGCTGTTGTGAACCATGTCGGCCTTGCCGATCTTCCGCGTGTTCTTGACCGCCACCAGTTTGCGCTTCAGGCCCAAGGTCGCCGCCACGCCGCCCTCGACCGCCGCCTGCGACACGAAGGTCAAGCAGGTGTCGTGCAACGCACCCCCGTACGAGCCGAACATCGGCCGGTAGTGCACCGGCTGCGGCGTCGGGATCGACGCGTTCGGATCGCCCATCGCGGCCGCGGCGATCATGCCGCCCTTCAGGATCAGGCTCGGCTTGATGCCGAAGAAGGCCGGCTTCCACAGCACGAGGTCCGCGAGCTTGCCCGGCTCGATCGAGCCGACGACATGCGAGATGCCCTGCGTGATCGCCGGGTTGATCGTGTACTTGGCGACGTAGCGCTTGACGCGGAAGTTGTCGTGCCGCGCCGTGTCCTCCGGCAAGGTGCCGCGCTGCGCCTTCATCTTGTGCGCGGTCTGCCAGGTGCGGATGATGACCTCGCCGACGCGGCCCATCGCCTGGCTGTCGGACGACATCATCGAGAACACGCCCAGGTCGTGCAGGATGTCCTCGGCGGCGATCGTCTCCCGGCGGATGCGGCTCTCGGCGAACGCCAGGTCCTCGGCGATGCCGGCATCGAGGTGGTGGCACACCATCAGCATGTCGAGGTGCTCGTCGATCGTGTTCACCGTGTACGGCATCGTCGGGTTGGTCGACGACGGCAGCACGTTCGCGAGGCCCGCGCACTTGATGATGTCCGGCGCATGGCCGCCGCCGGCGCCTTCGGTGTGGAAGGTCGCGATCGTGCGGCCCTTGAACGCGGCGATCGTGTCCTCGACGAAGCCCGATTCGTTCAACGTGTCGGTATGGATCGTGACCTGGATGTCGTGCCGGTCCGCGACCGAGAGGCAGTTGTCGATCGCCGCCGGCGTCGTGCCCCAGTCCTCGTGCAGCTTGAGGCCGTAGGCACCGGCGCGGATCTGCTCGTCGAGCGCACCCGGCAACGACGCATTGCCCTTGCCCTGGAAGCCGAGGTTCATCGGAAACGCCTCGGCCGCCTTCAGCATCGCGTGGATGTGCCACGGCCCCGGCGTGCAGGTCGTCGCGAACGTGCCGGTCGCCGGGCCCGTGCCGCCGCCGAGCATCGTCGTGATGCCGCTCATCAACGCCTCCTCGATCTGCTGCGGGCAGATGAAGTGGATGTGCGTGTCGATGCCGCCGGCGGTCAGGATAGCCCCCTCGCCGGCGATGATCTCGGTGCCCGGTCCGATGACGATGTCGACGCCCGGCTGCACGTCGGGGTTGCCGGCCTTGCCGATCGCGGCGATCAGGCCGTTCTTCAGCGCGACGTCGGCCTTCACGATGCCCCAGTGGTCGACGATCAGCGCGTTCGTGATGACGGTGTCGGCCACCTCGCCGGCGAGGCGCTGGCTCTGTCCCATGCCGTCGCGGATCGTCTTGCCGCCGCCGAACTTCACCTCTTCGCCGTAGCCGCCGGCCTGCAAGGTGTAGTCCTTCTCGACCTCGATGACGAGGCCGGTGTCGGCCAGGCGCACGCGGTCGCCGACCGTCGGGCCGAACATCTCCGCATAGGCGCGGCGCGTGATCGTGGCCATGTCAGAGCGCTCCCTGCACGAGGCCGCGGAAGCCGTAGACCGCGCGCGCGCCGGCGTAGTCGACCAGCTCCACGGTGCGCTGCTGTCCCGGCTCGAAGCGCACCGCGGTGCCCGAGGCGATGTTGAGCCGCATGCCGCGCGCCGCGTCGCGGTCGAAGCGCAGCGCTGCATTGGTCTCGGCGAAGTGGTAGTGCGAGCCGACCTGGATCGGCCGGTCGCCGGTGTTCTCGACGACCACCGTCGCGGTGCGGCGGCCCGGATTCAGCGCATGGTCGCCGGCGTCGGTCAGCAGTTCACCAGGGGTCATGACGAATGCCTCTTCACGCGATCGGCTGGTGCACGGTCACCAGTTTGGTGCCATCGGGGAAGGTCGCTTCCATCTGGATCTCCGGGATCATGTCCGCGACGCCGTCCATCACGTCGTCGCGCGTCAAGATGGTCTTGCCGTCGCTCATCAGTTGCGCCACCGACTTGCCGTCGCGTGCACCCTCCATGAGCGCGGCGCTGATCAGCGCCACCGCCTCGGGGTAGTTCAGCTTCAGCCCGCGTGCCTTGCGGCGCTCGGCGAGCAGGGCGGCGGTGAAGATCAGCAGCTTGTCTTTCTCGCGCGGCGTCAGTTCCATGGCGGTGCGTGTAGCAGGAGATGTGCCACATCCTAGTGCAGATGTCGGGTGTGGCCTGCGCTGGCACGCGCCTTGCCGTCCGACTGCGGATGAGCGCCATCCTGCCCTCGATCGACAGCGGCGCTGCGCCGCCACGGGTCGGCCCGGCGATCATCGGCGTCTCGATGCCGGGCGATGGCCCCGAAGCGGTGCAACGCGTCGTCAAGGTCCGGCGCGACTACAACAGCTGGGTCGCCCGCGAGACGATGGAGGACTATGCGCTGCGCTTCACGCCGCGCAGCTTCCGCAAGTGGTCGGCGCTGCGCGTCGCCAACACCGCGTTCGGCGCCGCGTCGTTCCTCGTGCTCGAAGCGGTCGGCGCGACCTTGCTCGTGCAATACGGCTTCGTCAACGCCGCGCTCGCGATCGTCGCGACCGGCCTCGTGATCTTCCTGGCCGGCCTGCCCATCAGCATCTATGCGGCGCGCCACGGCGTCGACATGGACCTGCTGACGCGCGGCGCCGGCTTCGGCTACATCGGCTCGACGGTGACGTCGCTGATCTACGCGTCGTTCACCTTCATCTTCTTCGCGCTCGAGGCGGCCATCATGGCCTACGCGCTCGACCTCGCGTTCGACATACCGCCGGCCTGGGGCTACCTGGCCTGCGCGCTCGCGGTGATCCCGCTGGTGACGCACGGCGTCACGATGATCAGCCGGCTGCAGGTGTGGACCCAGCCGGTCTGGATCGTGCTGCTGGTCGTGCCGTACGTCTACGTGTTCGACAAGAGCCCGCATGCGTTCGAGCGCCTGTCGAGCTATGCCGGCGTGGACGGGCAGGGCGGCCGCTTCTCGCTGCCGCTGTTCGGCGCGGCGATGACGGTCGGCATCGCGCTGATCACGCAGATGGGCGAGCAGGCGGACTACCTGCGCTTCATGCCCGAGCGTGCGAGCACGACGCGGCTGCGCTGGTGGGCCGGCGTCCTGATCGGCGGGCCGGGCTGGGTGCTGATCGGCATCGTCAAGATGCTCGGCGGCGCGCTGCTCGCCTACCTCGCGATCCTTCATTCGGTGCCGGTCGAGCGCGCGGTCGATCCGAACCAGATGTACCTCGCGGCCTACGAGTACGTGTTCCCGCGCGAAACCTGGGCGATCGCCGCGACGGCGCTGTTCGTCGTCGTGTCGCAGCTCAAGATCAACGTGACGAACGCCTATGCCGGCTCGCTCGCGTGGTCGAACTTCTTCGCGCGCCTGACGCACAGCCATCCGGGCCGCGTCGTCTGGGTCGTCTTCAACACGCTGATCGCGCTGATGCTGATGGAGCTCGACGTGTTCCAGGCGCTGTCGAAGGTGCTCGGCCTGTACTCGAACATCGCGATCAGCTGGATGATGGCGGTCGTCGCCGACCTCGTCGTCGACAAGCCGCTCGGCCTGTCGCCGCCCGGCATCGAGTTCAAGCGCGCCCATCTCTACGACATCAATCCGGTCGGCGTCGGCGCGATGGGACTGGCGTCGCTGTTGTCGGTGGCCGCCTACCTCGGGCTGATGGGGCCGATGGCACAGGCGTTCTCGGCGCTGATCGCGCTCGTCACCGCGTTCGTCGCCGCGCCGCTGATCGCATGGATCACGCGCGGCCGCTATTACCTCGCGCGCCGGCCGGAAGCGACCGGGCCGTTCACGCGGCTGGTCCGCGACGGCAAGGCGACGCCTTTCGGGCGCTGCACGATCTGCGAGCGCGACTACGAAGCCGACGACATGGCGCATTGCCCGGCCTACCTCGGCCGGATCTGCTCGCTGTGCTGTTCGCTCGACGCGCGCTGCAACGACATGTGCAAGCCCGGCGCGAACTGGTCGGCGCAATGGCAGCGGGCCGCGCAGCGCGTGCTGCCGCGCGCGCTGTGGACCCGGCTCGACACCGAGCTCGGCCGCTGCCTGCTGCTGATGGCGGCCATCCTGCCGGTGCTGGCGCTGCTGTTCTACTTCGTCGCGCAGTACCAGCTGCAACCGTACGCCGGCGACGCGGCCGATCCGTTCCGGCGTGCGGTCGCGCAGGCCATCCGGCAGGGGCTGGCCGGCGGCTTCATGAAAGTCTTCGCCGCACTCGTCGTCGTCGCCGCGATCGTCACGTGGTGGCTGGTGCTGACGCACAAGAGCCGCCAGGTCGCGCAGGAAGAGAGCAACCGCCAGACGCACGCGCTGAACGCGCAGACGCAGGAGCTGCGCCGCGAGATCGAGTCGCACCGCCGCACCGATCTCGCGCTGCAGGAAGCGAACCGCCAGGCCGAGCGTGCGCGCACGCTAGCCGACCTCGCGAACCAGGCCAAGACGCGCTACATCTCGGCGATCAGCCACGAGCTGCGCACGCCGCTCAACAGCATCATCGGTTACGCGCAACTGCTCGACGAGGACGTGTCGGTGCCGCCGCACCGGCGGCAGGCCGTCAGCGTGATCCGGCGCGGCGGCGAGCATTTGCTGTCGCTGATCGAAGGCACGCTCGACATCGCGCGCATCGAAGGCGGCAAGCTGACGCTCGACGTGCGGCCGATGCGCTTCCACGACGCGCTGCTGCAGATCGCCCGCATGTTCGAGCTGCAGGCGGCCGGCAAGGGGATCGGTTTCGTGACGGCGTTCGACGAGCCGCTGCCCGAGGTCGTGCGTTGCGACGAGAGGCGGCTGCGCCAGGTGCTGATCAACGTGCTCGGCAACGCGGTCAAGTTCACGAGCGCGGGGCAGGTCACGTTCCGTGTGCGCCATGCGCGCGAGATGGCGACCTTCGAGATCGAGGACACCGGCCCCGGCATCGCGCCGGGCGAGGCCGAACGGATCTTCGAGCCGTTCGCACGCGGCGCGGCGAGCGGCGCGGCGGTCGGCGGCGGCACCGGGCTCGGCCTCACGATCAGCAAGATGCTCACCGACCTGATGGGCGGCGAGATGACCTTGTCGAGCACGCCGGCCGAGCGGTCCGCGGCGGGCGAGCCGGGGCCGGGCGCGCTGTTCCGCATCCGCCTGTTCCTGCCCGAAGTGCGCGCGGCGGTGGCCGAGCGCGCGCTGCCGCGGCTCGCGCGCACCGGCTACCTCGGCGCGCGCCGGCGCATCCTCTTGGTCGACAACGACGAGGTCGACCGCGGCCTGCTCGCCAGCGTGCTCGCGCCGCTCGGCTTCGAGCTGCGCGAGGCTGATTCGGGCACCGCGTGCCTGACGCTGCTGCGCGCCTGTCGCCCCGATGCGATCCTGATGGACCTCGCGATGCCCGGCATCGACGGTTGGGAGACGATCCGACGCCTGCGGCACCAAGGCCTGTCCGACGCGCCGGTCGCGATCGTCTCGGCGAACGCGTTCGACCGCGGTCTGGAGAACGACGTCGCCATCGCGCCGTCCGACTTCATCGTCAAGCCGGTGCGCATCGCCGAGCTGCTCGACTGGCTCGGCCGCGCGCTCGAGCTCGAATGGACCCATGCGGCGGCACCGCCGACCGACGGCGTGCAGCCGCCCGCGCCCGAGTGGGTGCTGCCGCCGGAGGACCGCCTCGCCGCGCTCGACGAGATGGTGGGCCTCGGCTACTACCGCGGCATCGTCGAGTTGCTCGACGGCATCCGTGCCGCGCATCCGGACTGCGCAGGGTTCGTCGACCACATGCAGGCGCTGGCACGCCGCTTCCGGCTCGATGCGATGGCGGGCCTGCTGCGCCAGGCGCGCATGGCCGAGCGGCGATGATGGCGCCCGACGCCGACCGCACCGCTGCAGACGTCGTGCTGATCGTCGACGACGTGCCCGACAACCTGGCGCTGCTGCACGATGCGCTCGACGAGGCCGGCTGCACGGTGCTGGTGGCCACCAATGGCGAGAGCGCGCTGCAACGCGCCGCGCAGGCGCAGCCCGACATCGTGCTGCTCGATGCGGTGATGCCGGGCATGAACGGCTTCGAAGTCGCACGACGGCTCAAGGCGCAACCGGAGACGGCGCACATCCCGATCGTCTTCATGACCGGCCTGACCGAGACCGAGCATGTCGTCGCCGCCTTCCAGGCCGGCGGGGTCGACTACGTCACCAAGCCGATCCGGCCGCGCGAGGTGCTGGCGCGCATCGTCGCGCACATGGCGAGCGCGCGTCAGGCCCGCCAGGCGCGCAACGCGCTCGACGCGTTCGGCCACGCGACGATGGCGATCCGCGCCGGCGGCTGGCGGCTCGTCTGGCAGACGCCGCTGGCGCGGCAGTTGCTCGCGACCTACTGCGAAGCCGAGGCGGGCCGATTGCCCGTTCCGGTGCTCGACTGGGTGCGTGCGCAGGCCGAGCTCGGCGCGGCCGGGCGCGAGCCGCGGCCGCTGAACATCGTGCGCGGCGCGCGCCAGCTGATGTTCTCGCTGCACGAGCGCACCAGCGACGACGACTGGCTGGTCGTGATGCGCGAGGTGTCCGATGCCGCGATCGTCGATGCGATGACGCAGCACTTCAAGCTGACGATGCGCGAGGCCGAAGTGCTCTACTGGGTCGTCAACGGCAAGACCAACCGCGACATCGGCGACATCCTCGGCTCCAGCCCGGCGACGGTGAAGAAGCACCTCGAGCGCGTCTACGTGAAGCTCGGCGTCGAGACGCGTACCGCGGCGGCGTCGATGGCGATGAGCCGGCTGCGGGCGTTGAACATCGGCCTGACCGGCTGACCGGCATCCGGGAGGGAGGCGCGGTCTTCGACTATGCGGCCCGTTCGCGATCACGGCCCTTCCCATGTCCGACACTCTGCATGCCGTCGTCTACGTCAGCTCCGCGACGCATCTGCTCGAACCTTCCGAGATCGATCATCGGCTGACGCACGCACGCCGGCGCAATGCTGAAGCCGACGTCACGGGTCTCCTGCTTGACGGTGACGGCAACTTCATGCAGTACATCGAAGGTCCGCGCGACCGGCTGATGCCGATCTGCGACATCATCCTCGCCGACCCGCTGCACCACGACGTCAACGAGCTACTCAATCGATCGCCTGGGGCCCGGGCGTGAGCGGTTGCGGAGCATCTGGTTGCAGCTCCACTAGGAGCGGCTCGTAGCCAGTCTGGGTGTGGACGCCGAGGCCGAGGAGGAATGGGAACGACTGGCGGCGCAACGTGAGGCTGAACTGGATTCTGGTGCCGTCGCTGGTATCCCTCTTGAAACCGCAATGGCTCAGCTCCGGCAACGCTTCCCCGGATGACCGTCATCCTTCATCCAGGAGCTCAGCGAGACCTCGACGAAGCTGCCGCCTTCTACGCAAGAGAAGGCTCTCCTGCTGTCGCGGCCCGGTTCCTCACGGAGGTCGAGCGTGGCGCCGGATTTGTCCACGCGAACCCCGGTGCGGGCACTCCGGTCTCGATCGGCTGGAACGGCTACGCACACATCGAGGCGCGGGAGCGCCGGCGTGCGGTGGCCGCCGAACCGCCGCACTGCCGTACCGCGCCCCCGCTTACGCCGCTTCCGCCAACGCCGGATAGTCCGTGTAGCCCTTCTCCCCCGGCGTGTAGAACGTAGCCGCATCCGGCACCGCGATCGCCGCCTCGGCCTGCATGCGCTCGACCAGATCCGGATTCGAGACGAACGGCCGGCCGAACGCGATCAAGTCGGCGTCGCCCGCGGCCAGCGCCGCTTCGGCGCCGGCGCGATCGAAGCCGCCCGCCAGGATGAACGGCCCGTCGAAGGCCTTGCGCAGCGCGCGCTTGGTCTCGGCCGGTACGGCCGGTGCGCCCATCGCGGAATGGTCGAGCACGTGCACGTAGAGCGCGCCGAGCGTGGACAGCTCGCGCACCAGCGCGACGTATTGCGCGTCGACGTCCGGATAGCTGCCGGTCGAGTTGAACACGCCGTGCGGCGACAGCCGGATGCCGACCTTGCCGGCGCCGATCGCCTGTGCCATCGCGCGCATCGCTTCGAGCGTGAAGCGGTTGCGGCCTTCGATGCTGCCGCCGTAGCCGTCGCTGCGCTTGTTCACGTTGGCGTTGAGGAACTGCTCGGCGAGGTAGCCGTTGGCCGCATGCAGCTCGACGCCGTCGAAGCCGGCATCGATCGCCAGCTTCGCCGACCGCGCGAACTCGCCGATCGCATGCGCGATGTCGGCTTCGGTCATCGCGCGCGGCGCGCTGTACGGCTGCATGCCGTGCGCGTCGGTGTACATCTCGCCGGCCAGGGTCTCGGACGACGGGCCGACCACCTCGGCGCCGGCCGGCAGGTTGGCGACGTGCACGACGCGACCGGTGTGCATCAACTGCACGACGATCTTGCCGCCGCGCGCATGGACCGCGTCGGTGACGAGCTTCCAGCCGTCGACCTGCGCCGGGTTGTAGAGGCCGGGGATGCGCGGATAGCCGAGGCCGTTCGGCGACGGCGACGTGCCCTCGGTGACGATCAGCCCGGCCGATGCGCGCTGGCCGTAGTACGCGGCCATCAGCTCGTTCGGCGTGTTGGCCGGGATCGCCCGGCTGCGCGTCATCGGCGACATGACGATCCGATTGGCGAGGCGCAGCGAGCGCGCGGCATAGGGTTCGAACAGCATGGCGGAATACTCCGGTGGGTGCGACCGGCGCGATGGTAGGGACGCATCGGCGCGCCGGCATCGAGCAATGTCTTTCGAATTCGGCTAGGCGAGGCCGGCTTCATGCCCGATTTCGCCGACCGGTACGGCGCGCCCGACGGAAATGGCAGAGTTCAGCCGGATGTACAAGAATCCGCTTTACAACGTCTCCAACGTCGGCATGGCCCTGCTCGAGCCGCTGCCGGCGGCTGCCTGGCCTTCATCTCTGGTCCTCGCCCATGCCCCGTATCTGGAAGCAACCCGTCTCGATCGAAACGCTCGCCGCGATCCACCGCGACACCGCGCCGGCCCACCTCGGCCTCGAGTTCCTCGAGGTCGGCGACGACTACATCCGCGGCCGCGTGCCGGTCGATGCGCGCACGCGCCAGCCTTACGGCATCCTGCATGGCGGCGTGTCGGTGGTACTCGCCGAGACCCTGGGCTCGTGCGGTGCGGCCTATGCCTGCCCGCCGGGGTATCGCGCCGTCGGACTCGACATCAATGCCAACCACCTGCGCAGCGCGTCCGGCGGCTGGGTGACCGGCACCGCGCGACCGCTGCACATCGGGCGGACGACGCAGGTGTGGCAGATCGAGTTGGTCGACGACGAAGGGCGGCCGACCTGCGTGTCGCGGTTGACGATGGCGGTGTTGGCACCGAAGGAGTAGGTCTTGCTCCCTCTCCCCGCAGGTAGGGCGAGGGAGTTCAACGCTCGACGCTAGACCGTCGGCTCGCGCGCCAGCAGGTCCGCGATCGTGGCCTCGTACCCCGCCGCCAGCTCCAGCACCGCCCGATCCGCCAGCGGCGGCCCGATCAGCTGCATGCCCATCGGCAGGCCGCGATCGTCGAAGCCGGCCGGCACGCTGATCGCCGGCAGGCCGGCCAGGGTCGCGTAGATCACGACCTCCATCCAGCGGTGGTAGGTGTCCATCGCGACGCCGGCGATCTCCTTCGGCCAGTCGAGCTCGGCGGCGAACGGCCAGACCTGCGCGGTCGGCAGCACCAGGAAGTCGTGGCGCTCGAACAGCGTCAGCATGTGCGCATAGAACGCGCTGCGCTCCAGGCTCGCGGCATAGGTATCCGCACCCGACAGGCCGGCGCCTTGCGCGGCCTCCCAGCGCGCCTCGGGCTTCAGCCGCTCGCGCTGCGCCGGGTTCGCGTAGAACGGCTCGACGCGGCCCGAGACCAGCCAGCGGCGCCACGTCAGCCAGGTTTGCCAGACGCGCTCGGGCGCATAGCCGAGCGACGCCGGCTCGACGCTGCAGCCCAGGCCTTCGAGCCGCCGCAGGCCGGCCTCGCAGGTCGCGAGGATGCCGGGCTCCATCGGCAGGTAGCCGCCGAGGTTGCCGAGCCAGCCGATGCGCAGTCCGCGCTTCGGCTCGCGCAGCGGCGCCGCGAACTGCGCGCCGTCCTCGGCGATCGACAGCGGCGCGCGCGGCTCGCGGCCGGCCTGGACCGAGAACAGCATCGCGAGGTCGCGCACCGTGCGGCCCATCGGCCCTTCGGTGCCGAGCTGGCTCACGTACTGGTCGCCGAGCGGTCCGTACGGCACGCGGCCCGGGCTGGGCCGGAAGCCGAAGACGTTGTTCCAGCCGGCCGGATTGCGCAGCGACCCCATGAAGTCGCTGCCGTCGGCGACCGGCTGCAGCCGCAGTGCCAGGCTCACCGCCGACCCGCCGCTCGACCCGCCGGCGCTGCGCGTGCGGTCGTAGGCATTGCGCGTGATGCCGAAGACGGTGTTGTAGGTGTGCGAGCCCAGGCCGAACTCGGGCGTGTTGGTCTTGCCGATGACGATGCCGCCGGCCGTCTTCATGCGCGCCACCATGTAGCCGTCCTCGGCCGGCAGGTAGTTCGCGAGCAGCGGCGAGCCGAGCGTCGTCGGGATGCCGACCGTCGCGGCGATGTCCTTGATCGCCATCGGAAAGCCGTGCAGGAAGCCGCGGTCGATGCCCGCCGCGAGGTCCGCGTCGCGCGCATCGGCCTGCGCGAGCAGCGTCTCGCGCGGCTGCAGGCTGACGATCGCGTTGCACGCCGGGTTCAGCGCATCGATGCGGGCCAGGTAGGCCGTCATCACCTCTCGGCACGAGACGCGGCGCGCATGGATCGCGTCGCTCAGCGCGCAAGCGGTCAGTGCGACGATGGGGTCGAGGTCGACAGTCATGCGGGACGCTCCTTCACACCGCTTTCACACCGCATCGAGCCAGAGGCGCAGCAGATGGCGCCGCTCGGCCGGAGTGTAGGGCCGGCATCGCGTACGCTTCGATCTTCGACCTCGACGCACTGCTCGACGCACTTGTCGACACACTTGGCCATGAAGCCCGACCGCATCCCCGGACATCGCTTTCTCCACTCGCCCGGACCGACGCGCGTCCCCGACGAGGTGCAGGACGCGATGCGCCGCCAGCCGATGGACCTGGCCGATCCGCGCGTCGACCAGTGCATCGCCGCCTGCGACCAGGGCCTGAAGCGCCTGCTGAAGACGCGCGACGCCGACATCCACATGGTTGCCGCGAACGGCCACGGCGCGTGGGAGGCGGTGGTCGAGAACCTGATCGCCCCCGATCGTGCGGTGCTGATCGCCGGCACCGGTCACTTCTCCGAATCGTGGGCGGTGCAGACCGAAGCGCTCGGCCGGCGCGTCGTGCGCACGCCGTGGACCGAAGGCCTGCCGATCGATGCCGATGCCGTCGAAGCGGCGCTGCGCGACGACGCCGCGCATGCGATCGCGGCGGTGTTCGCGGTGCACACCGATACCGCGAGCGGCGTGACCAGCGACCTCGATGCGATCCGCGCCGCGATCGATGCGGCGCGTCATCCGGCGCTGCTCGTCGTCGACGTCGTGGCCTCGCTCGGCGCCGCGCCGTTCGCGATGGACGCCTTGCGTGCCAACGTCGTGCTCGGCGCCTCGCAGAAGGGTTTGATGACGCCGCCGGGGCTCGCCTTCGTCGCGGTCGATGAAGCGGCGCGCGCGGTGGCCGCGCGCAATCCGGCGCCGCGGTTCTACTGGGACTGGGAACGCCGCCGCAGCGAGATGTCGTACCGGCGCTTCTGCGGCACCGCGCCGCAGAGCTTGCTGATGGGGCTCGAGGCGGCGCTCGGGCTGATCGAGCGCGAAGGGCTGGCCGCCGTGATCGCGCGCCACCGGCTGCTCGCGCGTGCGGTGCAGGCCGCGGTCGAGGGCTGGGCCGAAGGCGGTGCGCTGGGCTTCTTCGCGCAACAGCCCGCGAGCCGCTCGGTCTCGGTGACGACGGTTGCGGTCGGCGCCGGCGTCGATCCCGAGGCGATCCGTCACACCGCGCGCGAGCGCTTCCAGGTTGCGATGGCAGGCGGCCTCGGACCGCTGGCCGGCCGCGTGTTCCGCATCGGCCACCTCGGCGACCTCAATCCGGCGATGGTGCTCGGCTGCCTCGGCGGCATCGAGGCCGCCATGACGGTGCAGAAGATTTCCTTCGGACGCGACGGGCTGGCACGTGCGGTCGCGTGCCTGGCCGGGGACGGCTGATACCTTCCGCGCCCGGTACCTCCCGCGTCCAGATGATCCCGGCCTCTCGACCTGGCGCGAGCGTACCGGCAGGGTCGCCCGCCGGCCTGTGGGAGATACGCCTGCTGGGTGGCCTGGCCGCGCGCAGCGGCGACGTGCTGATCTCGCGCCTGCCGACGCGGCAGATCGCGGCGTTGCTGGCGCGGCTCGCGCTGTACCCCCAGCGTGCCCATGCGCGCGAAGAGCTGATGGAGCTGCTGTGGCCCGGCGTCGAACTCGACGTGGCACGCAACCGGTTGCGCCATGCGTTGTCGACGCTGCGGCGGCTGCTGCAGTCGCCCGACGTGGCAGGGGCCGAACCGATACGCGCGGACCGGAACACCGTTCGGTTGAACGCCGACGCGTTCGTCTGCGACGCGGTGCTGTTCGAACGGCACGTGCGCGCAGGCCGGCACGGGGAGGCGCGGGCGCTGTATCGCGGTGATCTGCTGCCCGGCTTCTACGACGATTGGGTGATCGAGGAGCGGATGCGGCTCGAAGGGCTGTACGACGGGCTCGGCGAGGCCGCGGGGCCGCCCTTGGCCGCGGTCGCAGAACCGGCCGCACGTGCCGCGGCGCCGGCGCCCGATCTCGTCGAGATGCCGATGCGCCGCCTGCCCGCGCTCGGGACCTCGTTCTTCGGCCGGCACGCCGAGCGGGATCGGCTGATCGCGGCGATCGCCGACCGGCGCCTCGTGACCATCACCGGATTGGCCGGCTCCGGCAAGACCCGTCTTGCGATCGAGGCCGCGGGCGCCGCGCAGGGATTCGAGCTCGTCGCGTTCGTCGCGCTGGCCGAAAGCCGCAGTGCGGAACAGGCGGCCGATCGAATCCGCGCGACGCTCGGGCTGCCTCGCGGCAGCGGCTCCGCGATCGACCAGGTGAGGGCGGGCCTCGCCGGACAGCGCGGCCTGCTCGTCGTCGACAACTTCGAGCAGCTCGCAGGCACCGCGGGCATAGCCTTGCTGGCCGACCTGCTCGAGCGCTTGCCGGCACTGCACCTGCTCGTCACGTCGCAGCGCGCCCTGCAGCTCGAATCGGAGTACGAGATCGTGCTGGACCCGTTGCCGCTGCCGGCCGCCGACGCTCGATGGGAGGCCGCGGCGCTCAATCCGGGCGTCGCGCTGTTCGTCGATCGTGCCCGTGCGGTTCGGGCCGACTTCCAGCTCGGCCCGCGCAACGTCGCCGATGTCGTCGGCGTATGCCGGGCGCTCGAAGGCCTGCCGCTGGCCATCGAGATCGCGGCGTCGCGCGTGCGCGCCTACACGCCGAAGGAGATGCGCGGCGCGCTGGCTTCGGGACTCTCGTTCGTCACGCGCACCGGACCCCGCGCCGCGCGGGATGGCCGCCACGCGTCGCTGGCTGCGGCACTCGCATGGAGCTGGCAGCTCCTCGACGCGGCCCAGCGCCGCATGCTGTCGGCCCTGACCGTGTTCCGCGGCGGCTGGACGGCCGAGGCGGCGATGGCGGTGGTCGGCCAGCCGGACACGCGCGACCTGCTCGAGTCGCTCGTCGTCCACTCGCTGGTGCGGGCCGAACCCGAGGCGAACGGCGACATGCGCTTCGCGATGCCCGAGAGCGTGCGCCAGTTCGTCGCCGGGCAGGCGACGCGCGCGGCGGCGAAGCGTGTACGGACCCGGCATCGATCGCACTTTCTCGACCTGGCGCAGCGCGCCGCCGACGCAGGACAGGCGATCGCCGAGTCCGACCTGCCGAACATCGCGGAAGCGCTGGCGACCGCGCTGTCCGACGCGTGTGCCGGCGAGGGCGCGGCACTGGTGCTCGCGCTGAAGGGGCACCTGCTGTCGAACGGCGCGCCGCCCGACATGCTGCGCTTGCTGGGACGGACGATCGATGCCCTCCCGGCCGCCGATCCGCGAGGTGGCGACCTGCTGTGCCTCTGGTCGCGTCTGCTGCTGCAGGCCGGGGAGGCGGAGCCGGCCGAGGCGGCGGCACGGCGCGCGATGGCACGGGCCGGTGACGATCCGGTGCGTCGCGCCGATGCGCTGTTCACGCGGACCAATGTCGAGTGGGTATGGCGCCGTCGTGGCGAGGACGTCATCGAGCCGGCGCGCGAGGCCTGCCGGCTGGCCGTCGAGTCCGGCTCGATCGGACTGCAGGCGCGTGCGGCTATGCTGCTCGCGGCCATCACGCTGTGGCACCTCGACGATCCCGCGGCGGCGGACCGTCTCTTCGAGTCGGCGGAAGGCCTGTTTCGGCGGCTCGGCGATTCCCGCGCGGCCTTGTCGACGCTGCCCGGCCGGGTCGCCTGCCTGCAGGCCCAGGGACTGCACGAGCGGGCCATCGAGCTGGCGCTGTTCGGCGAGCGGCGCGCCGCCGATCGTCGGCATGTCGAGACGCAGCTGCTGCTGCAGAACCGGCTGAGCCTCAGCTACGAGTCGGTGCGCCGCTACGACAAGGCATGGGAGTGCTGTCGCCGCCAGGCGCTGCTGGCGCGCCGCCAGCACATGGCCTATCACGCCGCGCTTGCGCTCTGGAACGCCTGCCGTCCGCTGGCCCACCTGCGCCGTGCCGAGGCGAGCGCCCAGCTGATGGGGTTCAGCGAAGCGTACTGGGTGGATCGCTACGGGCCGATCGCCCCCGCAGACCGGCGGCACATCGAGCGCGTGCGCAGGCTGGTCGTCGCGCAGATCGGTGCCGAACGCTGGCGCACGGCCTATGCGCGCGGCGCGGCGCTGTCGATGGCGGACGGCTACGAGCTGCTGCGGCAGGCGACGCCCCCGGCGCGTACCGCCATTTAACGCTCGGCGGACGCCGCGCCCGCACATTCGCCGGGCCGTCCGGCAACTTGCCCATGCCGGCCCCGGCGATCGCAGCGGGCACTCGGGAGCCATCATGTCAGCAAGCATCCATTCAACCGTAGGCATCGCGCGTGCCCGCAGGCCGGTCGTGCCCGGACCGGCGATCCTCGCGCTGGCCGGGTCCGTCGTCGCGACGCTTGCTTGCGCCGGCGCTTCGGCGCAAACGGATCCGGGCGCGGCGCCCTCCTACCGGTTCAAGCGCATCGACATCGATCCGCAGCAGGAGACGGTGCTGCTGCAGTCCGGCAAGTCGGGCGCGATCCTGGGTTTGGACCTGACGACGACGTCGGCGACCTGCGACCTGCTGCAAGGTGCATTGCAGACGCCGATCGCCGATCCCGCGGGCATCGCGACCTCCTGCCAGGGGATGAACGCTGCCGGCACGATCGTCGGCTACTACGAGACCGCGCAGAACGTCGCGGTCGGGTTCGTCTATGCCGGCGGCAGCTACGCGGACTTCGTGCCGCCGAACGGCATGACCGGCCTCGTCCCGACCGCCATCAGCGACGGCGGCGCCATTGCCGGCTACTACTACGACGCCGAGCAAGGCGCGCATGCCTTCGTCTCGGAGGGCGCCACGTTCAAGACGTTCAGCCTGCCCGGCATCACGAACCTGTTTCCGGTCGGACTCAACGATCGCGGCGTCATGACGATCCAGGCGTTCGACACCGGCGGCGCGGTCCATGCCTATCTGAAGGCGGGCGCCCGGATCATCGAACTCGCGGTGCCCGGATCGGTGGAAACCGTGATCGAGCGGATCAACAACCGCAACCAGGCGGTCGGCACCTACTTCGATGCCGCGGGCGGTCAGCACGGCTTCGCCTACGACGCCGTGAAGGCGGCCTACTACACGATCGACGTACCCGGGGCGGCGGCGACCGCGCTCGACGGCATCGACGACACGCAGGCCCTGGTCGGCGACTACCGCGCGACCGCGGGCGGGCCGCGGCAGGGGATGAAGGGATACGGTTCGCTGCCCTAGGCTCATAGGAATCCGGGTCGGCGGAGCCGGCCGGCATACGCCATCGGGCGTATTTCGCGTGTTGGTGACTGTCCGTAACCTGCGCTCGACGCACTGCAGGTTCAGGTCACCACACAGGAGTACGCCGATGGAAGTCACTCGCCGCCGCGCCGGCCAGTCTCTCGCCGCGATCGCATTCGCCCTCGCCGCGCTCGGCCTCGTGCCCGGCGCGCAGGCCGCCGACACCATCAAGGTCGGCGTGCTGCATTCGCTGTCGGGCACGATGGCGATCTCCGAGACCGCGCTGAAGGACATGGTCCTGATGACGATCGACGAGATCAACGCCAAGGGCGGCGTGATGGGCAAGCAGCTCGAGCCGGTGGTCGTCGACCCGGCGTCGAACTGGCCGCTGTTCGCCGAGAAGGCCAAGCAGCTGATCAGCCAGGACAAGGTGGCCGTGACGTTCGGCTGCTGGACCAGCGTGTCGCGCAAGTCGGTGCTGCCGGTCTTCGAAGGCAGCAACGCGCTGCTGTTCTACCCGGTGCAGTACGAAGGCGAAGAGCTCAGCAAGAACGTCTTCTACACCGGCGCCGCGCCGAACCAGCAGGCCATCCCCGCCGTCGAATACCTGATGAGCAAGGACGGCGGCTCGGCCAAGCGCTTCGTGCTGCTCGGCACCGACTACGTCTATCCGCGCACCACCAACAAGATCCTGCGCTCGTTCCTGCACAGCAAGGGCGTGAGCGACGACGACATCATGGAGGAGTACACGCCGTTCGGCCACGCCGACTACCAGACGATCATCGCGAACATCAAGAAGTTCGCGTCGGCCGGCAAGAAGACCGCGGTCGTCTCGACCATCAACGGCGACTCCAACGTGCCGTTCTACAAGGAGCTCGGCAACCAGGGCCTGAAGGCGACCGACGTGCCGGTGGTCGCGTTCTCGGTGGGCGAGGAAGAGCTGCGCGGCGTCGATGCCAAGCCGCTCGTCGGCCACCTCGCGGCATGGAACTACTTCATGTCGATCAAGAACCCGACCAACGCCGCGTGGATCAAGGAGTGGAGCGACTACGCCAAGGCCAAGAACCTGCCGGGCCAGAAGGACAAGCCGCTCACCAACGACCCGATGGAAGCCACCTACATCGGCATCCACATGTGGGCGCAGGCGGTCGAGAAGGCCAAGTCGACCGACACCGACAAGGTGATCGCCGCGATGGCCGGACAGACCTTCAAGGCGCCGGACGGCTTCACGGTCGAGATGGACGCGAAGAACCACCACCTGCACAAGCCGGTCTTCATCGGCGAGGTGAAGGCGGACGGCCAGTTCAACATCGTCTGGAAGACCAAGGGCCCGGTCAAGGCGACGCCGTGGAGCCCGTACATCCCGGAAGACAAGGGCAAGAAGGACGAGCCGGAGAAGCTGTAAGCGCTCTTCCTCCCTCTCCCGCAAGCCGGAGAGGGAGCCATTGACCGCACCATGACGACCGGCTCGCTCTTCCGCCCCTTTCTGCGATCGATCGCGATCAGTCTGCTCGCGCTCGGCGGCTTCGCCCACGCGCTCACCGCTGAGCAGGCCCGGGCGATCGCCGCCGGCGACAGCGACGAGCGCATCGCCGCGCTCGACGCCGCGGTCGCGAGCGGCGACCTCCAGCTCGCGCCGTTCGTGCAGGCGCTGCTCGACGACGAGGTGAAGGTCGCGGGCGGCCAGGTCTATGTCGTCCACGACGACAAGGCGACGGATGCCGTCACCGGCGCGGCCGCGACCGTCCCGGAGGGCGCCGAGGACGTCAACAACAACAACCGCATGCGCGGCGCGCTGCAATCGGCGCTGGCCGCGCTGCGCCTGTATTCGACCGACGTCGCGCAGCGCCGCGCGGCGGTGGGCGAGCTCGCCAAGTCGGCGCTCGACGAATCGCAGCTCCCGCTGGTCGAGCAGGCGATCTCGGCCGAGACCGATCCGGCATTGAAGGACGCGCTGCAGCGCATGCGTGCCACGGCCCTCGTGTCGGCGAGCGACAAGGCCAAGCGGCTCGCGGCGGCGCTCGAGCTCGGCGCGAGCCGCCAACCCGAAGTGGCCGGCCTGCTGCAGGACCGCCTCGCCGCCGGCGCCGAGACCGATCCGGAAGTGCGCGTCGCGCTGCAGGCCTCGCTCGACACGGTGCGCGGGCGCCTCGCGTGGGGCGAGCGGCTCGGCGTGATCTTCTCCGGGATCAGCCTCGGCTCGGTGTTGCTGCTGGCGGCGCTCGGCCTCGCGATCACCTATGGCCTGATGGGCGTCATCAACATGGCGCACGGCGAGCTGATGATGATCGGCGCGTACGCGACCTTCGTCGTGCAGAACCTGTTCCGGCACTACCTGCCGGGCCTGTTCGATGCGTACGTCGTCGTCGCGATCCCGGTCGCGTTCCTCGTGTCGGGCGCGGTCGGCGCGGTGATGGAACGCACCGTGATCCGCTTCCTCTACGGCCGGCCGCTCGAGACGCTGCTCGCCACCTGGGGCATCAGCCTCGTGCTGATGCAGGGCGTGCGCTCGATCTTCGGCGCGCAGAACGTGCTGGTCGAGAACCCGGCCTGGCTGTCGGGCGGCGTCGCGGTGCTGAGCAACCTCGTGCTGCCGTACAACCGCATCGCGATCATCGTGTTCGCCGGGCTCGTGCTGGCGGGCGTCGCCTTGCTGATCGGACGCACCCGGCTCGGCCTCTTCGTGCGCGGCGTGACGCAGAACCGGCGCATGGCGTCGTGCGTCGGCGTCGACACCGCGCGCATCGACACCCTGGCGTTCTCGCTCGGCGCCGGCATCGCGGGCCTGGCGGGCTGCGCGCTCAGCCAGATCGGCAACGTCGGCCCCGACCTCGGCCAGAGCTACATCGTCGACTCGTTCCTCGTCGTCGTGTTCGGCGGCGTCGGGCAGCTCGCCGGCACCGTGGTCGCAGGCCTCGGCCTCGGCATCGTCGACAAGCTGCTCGAAGGATGGCAGGGCGCGGTGCTGGCCAAGATCATGGTGCTGGTGCTGATCGTCATCTTCATCCAGAAGCGGCCGTCGGGGTTGTTCGCGATGAAGGGCAGGAGTGCGGAAGCATGAGCGCGCCGGGCCGTTCCCAAGCGCGTATCCCGGAGCGCGCAGCGCAGAGGGCTTTCGAATGAGCGCCGTCCTGCCGACCCCGGCCGCGGCTGGCCTCTCGCGTCGAGGCCTGCTGCTCGGACTTCCCGGCTGGACCGGCGTCACGACCGCGTTCGTCGTGATCGCGATCATCGTCCCGATCCTGAACCTCGCGGTGCCCGACGGCAGCCCCGGGCACCTCAGCGACTATGCCGTGCAGCTGGTCGCCAAGATCATGTGCTACGCGATCTGCGCGCTCGCGATCGACCTGATCTGGGGCTACGCCGGCATCCTGTCGCTGGGTCACGGCCTCTTCTTCGCGCTCGGCGGCTATGCGATGGGCATGTACCTGATGCGGCAGATCGGCCGCGACGGCCAGTACCGCATGGACATGCCCGACTTCATGGTGTTCCTGAACTGGAAGCAGTTCCCGTGGCACTGGGCGGTGTCGGACTCGTTCTGCGCGCAGATGCTGCTGGTCGTGCTGGCGCCGGGCCTGATCGCCTTCGTGTTCGGCTACTTCGCCTTCCGCTCGCGCATCAAGGGCGTGTACTTCTCGATCATCACGCAGGCGATGAC
>JAFEEF010000030.1 GCA_018241265.1 Pseudomonadota bacterium
ACCGCGACGCCGGTGCGGCATTGGGTCGAGGTGCTGGACGACGCGCTGGCCGGATCGGCGCAGCGCTGACATCCGGCGCTGTATCGTCGCCTACACCGGAGGCAGCAATCATGTCGGACGTGCGATGGGGCATTCTGGGCGCGGCGAAGTTCGCGCGCGAGTTCATGGGCCCGGCGCTGACCCTGGCGCCGGGCGGCCACGTGGCCGCGCTGGCGACCTCCGACGCGGCGAAGGCGGAGCCGTTCCGCGCCCACGCGCCGCAGCTGCGCGTGCACGACAGCTACGACGCGCTGCTCGCCGATCCGGACGTCGATGCGGTCTACATCCCGCTGCCGAACCGGCTGCACGTCGAATGGAGCCTGAAGGCCATCAAGGCGGGCAAGCACGTGCTTTGCGAGAAGCCGATGGCGCTGCAGGCGAGCGACTTCGACGCCTTGATCGCCGCGCGCGACGCCGCCGGCGTGCTGGCCGCCGAGGCCTTCATGATCGTGCACCACCCGCAATGGCAGCGGGCGCGGCAACTGCTGGCCGATGGCGCCATCGGGCGGCTCTGGCGCATCGACGGCGCGTTCTCGTTCAACAACCGCGACGCGGGCAACATCCGCAACCAGGCCGACATGGGCGGCGGCGGCCTGCGCGACATCGGCGTCTACGTGATGGGCAGCGCGCGCTTCGCGACCGGACTCGAGCCGACCGACGTGCGTGCCCGCATCCGGTGGGAGAACGGCATCGACATCTATGCCGCGATCGACGCCCGGTTCGGCGACGCCGACTACGTCAACTTCACGTCGATCCGCATGCACCCGCGCCAGGAAATGACCTTCCATGGCGACGCCGGCGTGCTGCGCTTGCCGGTGCCGTTCAACGCGCGGGTGTTCGGCGAGGCGCGTCTCGAGCTGCAGCGCGGCATGGAGACCGTCGTCGAGCGCTGGCCCGCGGTGAACCAGTACGAACTGCAGGCGGCGGCGTTCAATCGCGCGGTGCGCAACGGCGAGGCCTATGCGTGCCCGCTGGAGTTCTCGCGCGGGACGCAGCAGATGATGGATGCGGCGTTCGCGAACGCGGGCTGAGGTTACTCAGAGCACCTTCAGCATCCCTTCCGCTTCGCGGTACTCCGCTGTCGCCGTCCCTGCCTGCAGCACGACCTGCAGTTCCTCGCGCGCCTGTGTCCGGTCGCCCGCCTTCGCGTAGAACTTCGCCAGCGCCAACCGCCGCGAGCGCACCTGCGGATCGAGCGCCACCGCTTCGCGCTGCAGTGCGATCGCATCCGCATAGCGCCCCTGCTCGGCGAGCAGCCCGGCGAGCGTGTCGAGGATCGCCGGCTGATGCGGCCGCAGCCGATCGGCGGTGCGGGCATGGTCGATCGCGCCGGGCAGCTTGAGCTGGCCCAGGGTCCACGCGAGGTTGTTCTGCGCATCGGCGTTCGACGGCTCGACGTCGACGATGCGCGCGAACTGCTCGCGCGCCGCGGCATGGTTGCTCTCGGACAGCGCCAGGCTGCCGAGGTAGAACGCCAGGCCGGTGTCCTTCGGATGCTGCGCCTGCCAAGCAGAGGCCGTCCGATCGGCCTCGGCACGCTTGCCGTCGGCCGTCAGCACGATGTGCAGGCGTTGCGCGGCGCCGGCGCCGTCCGGCCGGGCGAGCGCGGTGCGGTAGGCCGCGGCGGCCGCGGGCCAGTGCTTCTGCAGCGTCTCGATGTCGCCTTCGTAGAGGTAGCCCGCGGCCGAGTCCGGCTGGCTGCGCTGCACGCCACGCGCGACCGCCAGCGCATCGGCGTGTCGTCCCAGGCTCTGATCGAGCGCGATCGTCATCTTCAACGCCGGCGCATGGTCGGGCGCGAGGGCCAGCGCCTGCTTGAGCGTCTGCAGCGCCGCCTCGGCATCGTGGGACGCCGCCTGCGCGCCGGCCAGGCCGACGAGCGCTTGCGGCGAGCGCGGGCGCAGCGCGGTCAGGCCGGCATAGGCGCTGAGTGCGCGATTCGTGTCGCCGGCAGCGATCAGCGCGCGCGCCTGGGCCTCGACGACGTCGGCCTGGTCGGGCAGCGCCGCGGCGGCCGCTAGTGCGCTGGCGAGCGCGGCCTTGGTGTCGTGCACGCCGAGGTAGTAGTCGATCTGCGCGACACGCGCCGCGCTCGATGACGGATCGGCCCGCACCGCGCGATCGAGCCAGCCGGCGGCTTGCCGGGCGCCCGCACCGGCGCGTTGCGCGATGCGCGCGCGCGCGAGCAGCGACGGCACGTCGTTCGGGCGCGCCGCGAGGATGGCTTCGTAGCGCTGCACCGCGGCGTCGAACCGGCCGTCCTGCAGATCGAGGCCCGCGAGCGCGTCGGCGGCCGGAAAGTAGAGCGGATCGGCCGCGAGCGCGCGCTCGAAGCTCAGGCGCGCGCCGGCGACGTCACCGCGCGCCAGCAGCAGCTTGCCGCGCAGGCCCGGCGCGAGCGCAGCGCCGGGCTGCTTGGCCTGCAGACGGTCGATCGCGCGCAGCGCGCCGTCGACATCCTTGCGCTGCAGCCGCGCTGCGACCAACGCCAGGTCGGCGCCTATGCCCTGATCGGACGTTGCGATCGCCGTCAGCTCGCCGAGCGCGGCATCGGCATCGCGGCCGCCGAACAGCCGGGACGCCGCCAGTGCGGTGCGGCTGCGCACATCGCTCGGGTCGAGCGCATGGGCGCGCGCTTGGAGTTCCTCGGCCTTCGCCGCATCGCCGTTCTGCAGGTACGCCAGGCCGACGAGGTCGTAGCTCGCGGCATCGGCGTGGTCGAGGAGCGGCAGCGCGGTGCCGAGCGCGGCCTGCGGCTGGCCGGCCTGCAGCAGAACCTGCGTCAGCAGGCGCCGTGCCGTAACGCTGTCGGGCGCCGCCTGGACCGCCTTGCCCAGCCACTGGCGAGCGGCCGGCAGCGTGCCCTGGCGCGCCGCCACCGCGCCGGCCAGCAGCAGCGCTTGCGGATCGTCGGGCACGGCCTTCAGCATTTGCTGCGCGAGGTCGCCGGCGGTCTTCAGATCGCCTTGCTCGAACGCCAGCCGGGCGGCGTACATGCGCGTCAGCGGATGTCCGGGCAACGCCTTGCGCATGCCGTCGAGCTGCAGCTTGGCGGCGGCGAGATCCTGGACCGCGAACGCCACCGCCAACGCGCCCGCATGGGCGACGACGCTGTCGCCGCGCAGCCCGATCGCCGCGCGGTAGGCCGCGAGCGCGCCCGGCGCGTCGCCCTTCAAGCCCCACAGCAGATCGCCCTGCAGCTCGCGCACTTCGTGGTCGGCCGGCGCCTTCGCAAGCGCGCGGTCGAGCGTCGCGAAGGCCGCCGGTGCATCGCCGGCGATCGCCTGCCGGCGTGCATGGGCGACCAGCGCCGGCACGTAGTCGGGCACCGCTGCGAATGCCGCGTCCAGCGCGGCCCGGCTCTGCTCGCCTCGGCGCGGCTCGAGCGCATAGGCGATCGCCAGCGACGTCTGCAGATCGGCCACCGCGCCGGGCACGCCGAGGCGCACCGCCCCGAACTGCTCGATCAGCGCGTGACCCTGCCCCTGCCGCAGCAGCGCCTGCGCGAGCGGCGGAACGACCACGTCGGGCGAATACCCGAGATCGAACGCCTTGCGCAGCTCGATCGCCGCGGCACCGTAGTCGCCCGCGTCGAACAGCAGCTTGCCGAGCTGGTAACGCGCCTCGACCTGGTTCGGGTCGAGCTGCAGCGCGTTCTTGAGCTCGATGGCGGCGGACTTCGCGTCGTGCTGCGCCAGATACTGCCGGGCCGAGGCCAGCCTGGCGTCGGCGGTGTCTTGATTGCAGCCGGTCAGCAGCGCGCAGGCGAGCGCCAGCGCTGCCGCAGGGGCAGTGAGCCTGTTCATGCGATGGGGCTTGTTCCGAAGTGCGGCGATGAAGGGCGGCGCAGGCCTCGCGCGTGCGGCCGCCCGACGATGCGATCACTCTAATGCGTGCGCGGCGCGTGGTGTGCGCCGCACGGCCGACGCGCCGGCCGCAAGCGTGCGAAAGGACCGCCGGGCGCAGCTCAGTGCGCGGCCCGCCGCCGCTCGACTCGCCGGCTCATCGGCGTGATGAAGGCCATCAGCAGATAGGCGAGGTTGCCGCTGCCTTCGCCCGCCCAGGCCAGCGCGACCGCGAGCAGCGCGACGACGACGAGGCCGCCGGTGCGCAGCAGCCCGCCGGTGTATTCCGCGTCCGAGACCGGATGCACGGTCAGGTCCGGATGCCGGTGGACATGGCGCAACAGCAGCAACGCGAGCAGCGACAGCGCAGACATGGTGGCGGCATAGACGACCTGCACCGCGGTGCCGGCGTACTGGCCATTGAGCGCGCAGGCGAACGGCATCAGGCTCACCAACGCAAGCTGCGCCAGGTTCAGCGCGACCGTGCGCCCGTCGATACGCCGCAGGTGCGCCAACAGCCGGTGGTTGCCGTACCAGAACAACGCCAGCACCAGAAAGCTGACGAGCCAGGCCTCGAAGCGCGGCGCCAGCACCATCAGCGCACGCGCGACATCGTCGGTGCTGCGCAGCACCGAACCTTCGGGCAGCTTCAGGTCGATCACGAGCAAGGTCATCGCGACGGCGTAGATGCCGTCGCTCAACGCTTCGATCCGATGCGCCGACAGGGTGAAGCCGTCGTCGGCAGCAGCGGGTTCCATCAGATGCAGCGCCCGCCGTCGACCTCCATCGCGACGCCGGTGATCATCGACGCCTCGTCGCTGCACAGGAAGCAGGCGGCATTGCCGAGGTCCTCCGGCGTCGAGAAGCGGCCGAGCGGGATCGTCGACAGGAACTTCGCACGGACCTCCGGCGTGTCCTCGCCCATGAAGGTCTTCAGCATCCGCGTCTCGCCCGCCACCGGATTGAGCGCGACGACGCGGATGCCGGACGGCGCGAGCTCGACCGCCATCGAGCGCGTCGCCGTGATCACGTAGCCCTTGCTCGCGTTGTACCAGGTGAGCCGCGGCCGCGGGCTGACGCCGGCCGTGCTCGCGATGTTGAGGATCACGCCGCGCCGCTGCGCCTTGAAGCGCGGCACGACCTCCTGCGCCGCGAGGTAGATCGCCTTGATGTTGACCGCGACGATGCGATCGAACTCGGCCTCGGCGAGCGCTTCGAGCGGCTGCGGCAAGTGGCCGACGCCGGCGTTGTTGACGAGGATGTCGAGGCCGCCGAAGGCGGCTTGCGCGGCATCGAGCATGCGCGTCACGTCGGCGCGCACCGCCACGTCGGCGGCGACTGCATGCGCCCTGCCGCCGAGCTCGGTGGCGACCTGCTCGGCCGCATCGCGGTCGCGGTCCGCGACGATGACCTTCGCGCCCTCGGCGACGAACTTCGTCGCGATGCCGGCGCCGAAGCCCGAGCCCGCACCGGTGACGACCGCGATCTTGTTCTCCAGTCTCATGCCGGTCTCCTACTCGTGCCTGATCGCGACGGTCTTCAGGGTCGAGAAGCCGTAGAGCGCCTCGAAGCCCTTCTCGCGCCCGTGGCCCGACTGCTTCACGCCGCCGAAAGGCAGCTCGACGCCGCCGCCTGCGCCGTAGTTGTTGATGAACACCTGGCCGCACTGCAGCGCGCGCGCCGTGCGCAACTGCCGGCCGCCGTCGCGCGTCCAGACGCCCGCGACGAGACCGTACGGCGTGCCGTTGGCGATCGCGAGCGCATCGGCCTCGCCGTCGAACGGGATCATCACCTGCACCGGGCCGAAGATCTCCTGCTGCGCCAGCGCGTGATCGGCGGGCACGTCGTCGAACAGCGTCGGCCGCACATAGGCGCCGCCGCTCGGCAGGTGGTTCGGCAGCTCGCCTTGCGCGGCGATCGCCAGGCCGCTGTCGCGCGCGACGCCGAGGAAATGCTCGACGATGCCGAGCTGACGGCGCGAGATCAGCGGCCCCATGTCGAGATCGGCGACCGCCGGGCCGATGCGCAACGCGCGGTAGCGTGCCGCGAGCCGCTCGCGCAGCTCGGCATGGACCGTCCGCTCGATCAGGATCCGCGACGCCGCCGAGCAGGTCTGCCCGGCGTTCTGGATGCCGGCGTTGACGAGGTACGGCACCGCCGCATCGAGATCGGCATCGGCGAACACGATCTGCGGGCTCTTGCCGCCGAGCTCGAGCGTGACCGGCACGACGTTCTTGGCCGCCGCGGCCTGCACCAGCGCGCCGGTCGCGACCGAGCCGGTGAACGACAGATGGCGCACGCGCGGATGCGCCGCGAGCGCCGCACCGGCTTCTTCGCCGAGCCCCGGCACGACGTTCAGCGCGCCGGCCGGCAAGCCGGCCTCGACCGCGATGCGCGCGAACGCCAGCACCGTCAGGCAGGCTTCCTCGGCCGGCTTCAGCACGCAGGCGTTGCCCATCGCGAGCGCCGCGCCGACGCTGCGGCCGACGATCTGCATCGGATAGTTCCACGGCACGATGTGACCGGTGATGCCATGCGGCTCGCGCCACGTCAGCGCGGTGTAGCCGTGCTGGACCGGCAGCGTCTCGCCGTGCACCTTGTCGGCCGCGCCGCCGTAGAACTCGAGGTAGCGGCCGAGCGCGAGCGCATCGGCCCTGCCCTGGCGCAGCGGCTTGCCGACGTCGAGGGCCTCGAGGTGCGCCAGCCGGTCGGCCTGCTCGACGACACGCCGGCCGATGGCCGCCAGCAGCCGCCCGCGCTCGGCCGCGCTCATGCGGCCCCACTCGCCGGCGAGCGCCGCCTCGGCCGCATCGACCGCGGCGTCGATGTCGGCCGCCTGGCCGCGCGCGACGTGCGCGAGCTCGCTGCCGTCGGACGGGTTGACGAGCGGCAGCGTGTCGCGCGCGCCGCGCCAGCGGCCGCCGATCAGCATCTCGGCGGGGTCGAACGACAAGGGTGACGACGGCATCGCTAGCCTTCGGGGATCACGGTCGCCGAAGTATGCCGAAGGCCGCGGTATCGTTCAGGCGCCGTCCGGCCCGTCCTTCGCCGCCTCGATGCCGATCTTCCTGCTGAAGCGCTTCGCGATCTTCGTCGCCACGTTGGCGGTGGCGTCGGTCGTCGTCTTCGCGCTGCTCGACGTGCTGCCCGGCAGCGCGGCCGACGTGATGCTCGGCGAGACCGCGACGCCGGAGGCGGTGCAGGCGCTGAAGGCCAAGCTCGGGCTCGACCGGCCGGTGCTCGTGCGCTACGCGCGCTGGGTGCAGGGCCTCGTCGTCGGCGACTTCGGCACCAGCGTGTCGTACGAGACGCCGGTGGCCGAGCTGATCGCCGAGCGGCTCGCGGTGACGGCGCCGCTCGCGCTGCTCGCGATGCTGCTGACGACGGTGCTCGCGCTGTCGCTCGGCCTCTACGCCGCGTCGCGCCACAACCGCCTCGGCGATGTCGGCGTGATGGCGGCGAGCCAGGTCGGCATGGCGATACCGAACTTCTGGTTCGCGATCCTGCTGGTGCTGGTCTTCGCGGTGAAGCTGCGCTGGTTCTCCGCCGGCGGCTTTCCCGGCTGGCATGCCGACGACGGCGGCGGCGTCTGGCCGGCGCTGAAGGCGCTGCTGCTGCCGGCGCTCGCGCTCGCCGTCGTGCAGGCGGCGATCCTCGCGCGCATCACGCGCTCGGCGGTGCTCGACGTGCTGCGCGACGACTTCGTGCGCACGGCGCGCGCCAAGGGCCTGTCGGAGCGCGCGGTGCTGTGGCGCCACGTGCTGCGCAACGCCTTCGTGCCGGTGCTCACCGTGATGGGCCTGCAGTTCGCGAACTTGCTGACCGGCACGATCGTCGTCGAGAACGTCTTCTCGCTGCCCGGCCTCGGGCGGCTCGTGTTCCAGGCGATCTCGAACCGCGACGTCATCGTCGTGCAGGCGATCGTGATGCTGCTCGCCGCCGCGGTGATCACCTTGAACTTCGTCGTCGACCTGCTGTATGCGGTCATCGATCCGCGCCTGAAGGTCGGCAGCGCATGACGACGCCGTTGCGCCGCGCCTTGCGCCACAAGAGCTTCGCGATCGGCAGCGCGCTGGTCGCGCTGCTCGTGGTCACGGCGCTCGTGTCGCTGTGGTGGACACCCTATCCGCCCGGCGACATCGACGTCGCGCACAAGCTCCAGCCGCCGTCGGCCGCGCATTGGCTGGGCACCGACAGCCTCGGGCGCGACATCGCGTCGCTGCTGATCGCCGGCAGCCGCAACTCGATCGCGGTCGGCGTGATCGCGGTCGGCATCGGCATGCTGTTCGGCGTCGTGCTCGGCTTGCTCGCGGCCGCGCGGCGCGGCTGGGTCGAGGAGGCGGTGCTGCGCCTGTCGGACTTCACCGTCGCGTTCCCGGCGCTGCTCACCGCGATCATGCTGACGGCGATCTACGGCCCGGGCCTCGTGACATCGATCGTCGCGATCGGCATCTTCAACGTGCCGTGGTTCGCACGCATCACGCGCGCGTCGGCACGCGGCGTCTGGGCGCGCGACTACGCGACCGCGGCGCGCGCCTGCGGCAAGGGCCGGCTCGCGATCACGCTCGAGCACGTGCTGCCGAACATCGCATCGGCGCTGATCGTGCAGGCGACGATCCAGTTCGCGATCGCGATCCTCGCCGAAGCCGCGCTCAGCTACCTCGGCCTCGGCACGCAGCCGCCGCAGGCGAGTTGGGGACGCATGCTGAACGAAGCGCAGCAGATGCTGTTCCAGGCGCCGCAGCTCGCGCTCTGGCCGGGCCTCGCGATCGCGCTGTCGGTGCTCGGCCTCAACCTGATGGGCGACGGCCTGCGCGACCTGCTCGATCCGCGGCTCGCGCGGCAGCGTTGACGGTCAGTGCAGCGTGCCCGACGGCAGCGAATCGGGCGGCAACGTGACGATGCGCCGCGCATCGCCCTGGTCGATCTCGACGCGATCGCGGCCGCTGTGCTTGGCCTCGTAGAGCGCGCGGTCGGCGCGCCCGACGACGGCATCGAAGTCCTCGTCGTCGGCCCACTGCGCGACGCCGACCGACACCGTCACCGGCACCTCGCCCGCATCGGTATGGATCTGCGACGCCGCGACGTTGTGGCGCAGCGATTCGGCGACGCGGCGCGCACGGCTCACGTTGCAGTTGCGCAGCAGCACCAGGAACTCCTCGCCGCCGAGGCGGGCCAGGCAGTCGCCGTCGCGCAGCCGGGCGCCGAGCAACTGGCCGACCGCCTTCAGCACGTCGTCGCCGACCCGATGGCCGTGCCTGTCGTTCACCTGCTTGAAGTGATCGACGTCGATCATGCAGAGGCTGACCTCTTCCTGGTGCGCCCGCACCAATTCCCCGAGCGGCCGCGTGAAGCCGTCGAGATGGCGCCGGTTGAAGAGGCCGGTGAGCGGGTCGCGGTTGGCGGCCTGCGACGCATCGCGCAGCGAGCTGCCGAGCGTCGCGTTCTCGGTCTCGAGCATGCGCCGGTAGAGCTGCAGCTCCTGCACCAGCGCGGCGTTCTGGCGCTCGGAGGCGAGCGCCGCGAGCAGGGTCTCGTGCACGCTCACCACGCGCAGCAGCAGCGCCGCCACGCAGACGATCGTGCCCAGCGCCAGCACGGCGAGCGCGACCGACCCCTGCATCAGCATGAAGGCGATCAGCGGCAGCACGCTGGCGCCGACCATCGTGACGCCCGCGGGCAGCGCCGCGAAATAGGTCACCGTCAGCAACGACGTCGCGACGAAGGCGGCGTAGATCGTGCAGAACAGGTTGGTCTGCGACAACCAGGGCTGCAGCGCGATCGGCGCCAGACCCCAGACCGACGACGCCAGCAGCACCAGCGCGTCGTACAACCGGTCGGGCCGCGGATCGGCGGGATCGAGACGGTGCAGCATGCGGCGCGCGAGGCGCACGCGCACCGCGAACACCGCGGCGAGCACCGCCCAGGCCGCCAGGCGCGGCCACAGCGGCGCTTCATACGCGAAGCCGAACAGCAGGATGGCGAACGAGCCGAGCGACAGCCGGCCGTTGCGCATCGACAGGTCCATGTAGCGCTGCAGCAGCACGCAGCGCACGCCGGCCGGCACGTCGACCACGACCGGCGAACCGCGCCGCAGGGCTGCACCCACCGAGCGTAGATTGGCTTTCAGGGACATCGTGATGCGTGCCCGCCGGTACGGCACCAAGCCGGCGGGGCATCTATCGTAACGCGAGGGTCCGGGATGCGCCGTGCACAATCGACGCGTGACCCGCGCTGCTGCCGACGAACCGCCTCTGCTCGACGTGCGCGATCTGCGCGTCACCCTGCAGACTGCACGGGGCCCGGCGGAAGCGCTGCGCGGCATCGGCTTCGCGCTCGAGCGCGGCGCGACGCTCGGCGTGATCGGCGAGAGCGGCAGCGGCAAGTCGCTCACCGCGCTGTCGGTGCTCGGCCTGTTGCCGCAGGGCGCTCAGGTCGCAGGCAGCATCCGTTTCGGCGGCCGCGAGCTGATCGGCCTGCCCGATGCGGCGCTCTGCGACCTGCGCGGCAACCGCATCGGCATGGTGTTCCAGGAGCCGATGACGGCGCTGAACCCGCTGCACACGATCGGCGATCAGGTGGCCGAACCGCTGCGCCTGCACCGCGGCATGGCGCGCGCGGCGGCGCGCGCCGAGGCGCTGCGCCTGCTCGACCGCGTGCGGCTGCCGAACGCGGCCCAGCGCCTCGCCGCCTATCCGCACCAGCTCTCGGGCGGCCAGCGCCAGCGCGTGACGATCGCGATGGCGCTCGCCTGCGGTCCCGACCTCTTGATCGCCGACGAGCCGACCACCGCGCTCGACGTGACGATCCAGGCCGAGATCCTCGCACTCGTCGCCGAGCTGGTGCGGGACGACGGCATGGCGCTGATGCTGATCAGCCACGACCTCGGCGTGATGGCGCGCATGGTCGAGCGCGTGCTCGTGATGTACGGCGGCAGCATCGTCGAATCGGGGCCGACCGCCGGGCTGTTCGCGCACCTGGCGCATCCCTACACGCGCGGCCTGTTCGGCGCGCGGCCGCGGCTGCAGGCGGCCCGCGGCGACGGGCGGCGGCCGCGCCTCGCGACCATACCCGGCCGCGTGCCCGAACTGGCCGACCTGCCGCCCGGCTGCCCGTTCGCCGATCGCTGCGCCTGGGTCGTCGATGCCTGCCGCGCGGCACCTCCGCCGCCGGTCGTCATCGGCCCGGCGCATGCGGCGCGCTGCATCCGCGTCGACGACGTGCGGGCGGCATCGGCATGAGCGGCACCACCGACGACGAGATGCTGCTCGACGTGCAGGCGCTCGCGAAGACCTATCGCCTGCCGCGCGAGCGCCTGCTGCAGCCTCCCCCGCGCGTCGAGGCGCTGCGCGGGGTCGGCTTCGCGATGCGGTCCGGCGCGAGCCTCGGCGTCGTGGGCGAATCGGGCTCGGGCAAGTCGACCCTGGCGCGGCTCGTGATGGCGCTCGAGACGCCGACGGCCGGCTCGGTGCGGCTGCTGGGCCGTGACCTGCATACGCTGCCGGCCGACGAATTGCGCACGGCGCGGCGCGACTTCCAGATGGTCTTCCAGGATCCCTACGGCTCGCTCGATCCGCGACTGCGCATCGCGCGCATCGTGGCCGAGCCGCTGCAGGGCCTGGGCGCGGCCGACGCGCACGCACGGGTCGCCGGGGCGCTGGACGCGGTGGGCCTGCGCGCCGCCGATGCGGCCAAGTATCCGCACGAGTTCTCCGGCGGCCAGCGCCAGCGCATCGCGATCGCGCGCGCGCTCATCACGCGGCCCAAGCTGATCGTCGCCGACGAACCGGTGAGCGCGCTCGACGTCTCGGTGCAGGCGCAGGTGCTGAACCTGCTCGCCGACCTGCAGGAAACGCACGGCGTGACCTACCTCTTCATCAGCCACGACCTCGCGGTGGTGGACCACGTCTGCGAGGCCGTGGTCGTGATGTATGCGGGACGCATCGTCGAGCAGGGACCGACGGCACGCGTGCTGCGTGCCGCCGCCCATCCGTACACCCGCGCGCTGCTCGCCGCGATGCCCGAGTGGGACGATGCCGGCGCTGCGCCGCCGCCCGCAGCGCCTTCCGTTAGAGTCGCCGACGGGACGACCGGCGGCTGCCCGTACGCGGCGCGCTGCCCGCAGGCGCAGGCGCGCTGCGTGGCCGAAGCACCGGAGCTGCGGCCGCTGGAGCCCGGCCATCTGGCCGCCTGCCACTACGCTTGAAGACGATGATCCAAGGAGCGACCGCATGAAGTATTCGATCCGCAGTCTGGTTCTGTCCGCCCTCGCGGCCGGCCCGCTGCTCCTGGCCGGCACGCCCGCGGCCGCACAGGCGCACAAGGACAGCGTCGTGCTCGGCATGGTGCTCGAGCCGGCGCCCGGGCTCGATCCGACGGTCGCCGCCGCCGCGGCGATCGGCGAGGTCGTGCACTACAACATCCTCGAAGGCCTCACCAAGATCAACATGGACGGCTCCGTCGTGCCGCTGCTGGCCGAGAGCTGGACCATCGACCCGGACGGCAAGGTCTACACCTTCAAGCTCAAGAAGGGCGTGAAGTTCACCGACGGCGAGGCGTTCGATGCGGGCGACGTGAAGTTCAGCTTCGAGCGCGCCAAGGCCGAGGGCTCGACCAACAAGGCGAAGAAGGCGGTGTTCGACAACATCAGCCGCATCGACACGCCCGACCCGTCGACGGTCATCATCGTGCTGAGCCAGCCGGACGGCAACTTCCCGTTCCGCATGGGCGAGAACACCGCGGTGATCCTCGATCCGAAGAGCGCCGCCGGCACCGCCACCAAGCCGATCGGCACCGGGCCGTACAAGCTCGACAACTGGGCCAAGGGCTCGGCGATCACGCTGGTGAAGAACGACGGCTACCGCAATGCCGCGGCGGTGAAGATCAAGAAGGTGACGATCCGCTTCATCAACGATCCGGCGGCGCAGGTCGCCGCGCTGCTCGCCGGCGACATCGACGGCATGCCGCGCTTCGGCGCGATCCAGAGCCTGAAGCAGTTCCAGAGCGACCCGCGCTTCACGGTCGTCGCCGGCGGCACCGAAGGCAAGACCATCGTCAGCATCAACAACAAGAAGAAGCCGTTCGACGACGTGCGGGTGCGGCGCGCGCTCGCCGCCGCGATCGATCGCAAGGCGGTGATCGACGGCTCGGCCGAAGGCCTGGCGAAGCCGATCGGCAGCCACATGGTGCCCAGCGATGCCGGCTACGTCGACCTGACGTCGATGAATCCGTACGACCCGGAGAAGGCCAAGGCGCTGCTGAAGGAAGCCGGTGTCGCGACGCCGTTCAACGTCACGCTGACGCTGCCGCCGCCCGACTATGCGAGGAAGGGCGGCGAGATCATCGCCGCACAGCTCGCCAAGGTCGGCATCGTCGCGAAGATCGAGAACGTCGAATGGGCGCAGTGGCTGTCGGGCGCGTTCAAGGGCAACTACGACCTGACCGTGATCAGCCACGTCGAGCCGCTCGACTTCGACCGCTATGCCGACCCGAAGTACTACTGGGGCTACGACTCCAAGGCCTACGACGAGCTGTTCGCGAAGTACAACACGACGACCGACCAGAAGACACGGCTCAAGCTCCTCGGCGACATCCAGCGCCAGCTCGCGACGGACTGCGTCAACGTGTACCTGTACCAGTTGCCGCAGTTCGCCGTCGCCAACAAGCACCTGAAGGGGCTGTGGAGCAGCTCGCCGGTGTTCGCGAACGATCTGGCGGCGCTGTCGTGGCAGTGATGGGCGCCGCGAAGCCGCTGCACGACTGGTCGGCCACCGAACTGCTCGCCGCTTACCGCGACCGCTCGCTGTCGCCGGTCGACGCGACCCGCGCGGTGGTCGACCGCATCGCCGCGTGGGAGCCGCATCTCCGGGCGACCTATGCGTACGACCCCGATGCGGCGCTGGCGCAAGCCCGCGCCTCCGAAGCGCGCTGGCTGAAGAACGCGCCGCGAGGCCCGCTCGACGGCGTGCCGCTGATGATCAAGGAGAACATCGCGACCGCCGGCGTGCCGGTGCCGCTCGGTTGCGCCGCGATCCCGCTGGTGCCGGCCGAGCGCGATGCGCCGCCCGCCGCCCGCGTGCGCGAAGCCGGCGCGTCGATCCTCGGCAAGACGACGATGCCCGACCTCGGCATGCTGTCGTCGGGCCTGTCGAGCTTCCATCCGCTGGCGCGCAATCCGTGGGATCCGACGAAGGGCCCCGGCGGCAGCAGCGCCGGCGCCGCGGCGGGCGTCGCGGCCGGCTACGGCCCGCTGCACATCGGCACCGACATCGGCGGCTCGGTGCGGCTGCCGGCCGGCTGGTGCGGCATCTATGCGCTGAAGCCCAGCCTCGGCCGCATCCCGATCGACCCGCCGTACGCCGGCCGCGTCGCCGGGCCGATGACGCGCACCGTGGCCGACGCCGCGCTGCTGATGTCGGTGCTGAGCCGGCCCGATGCGCGCGACACGATGAGCCTGCCTTACCAGGCGATCGCCTGGGATGATCTCCCGTGCGACCTGCGCGGCCTGAAGCTCGGCCTCCTGCTCGATGCCGGCTGGGGGTTGCCGCTGGCCGCCGAAGTGCGCGGCGCGATCGAAGCCGCGGCCCGGCGCTTCGAAGCGGCCGGCGCCCGCATCACGCCGATTCCGCCCTTCACGACACGTGCGATGGCCGACGGCATGGACGACTTCTGGCGCATGCGCGCGTGGCTCGACATCAGCGCGATGCCGGCCGAGCGGCGCGGCCGCGTGCTGCCGTTCATCGCCGCCTGGGCCGAAGGCGGCGCACACCTCGGCGGCGAGCGGGTGTTCCGCGGCTACAGCCAGATGGGCGCGATGCGCGATGCCGCGGTGCGCGCCTGTGCGCCGTTCGACGCCGTGCTGTCGCCGACCGCCCCGATCACCGCGTTCGCGGCCGAGCTGGCGAGCCCGACCGACGATCCGGCGCGGCCGTTCGAGCACATCGCCTACACGCTGCCCTACAACATGAGCGAACAGCCGGCCGCGAGCATCGCTTGCGGCCACGATCGCCATGGGCTGCCGATCGGCTTGCAGATCATCGGCCGGCGCCACGACGATCTCGGCGTGCTGCGGCTGTCGGCCGCGTGGGAGGCGCTGCGCCCGGCGCAGCCGCCATGGCCGGAGCCGCCCGGCGCCTGAACTGGCTGCGAGCAGGCCCATGCACGATCCGCGCGGCAATCCGGTCAGCACGACGTCGGCCGGCGCACTCGCCGCGGCCGAGCAGGCGCTGCAGCGGATCATGACGTTCTACGGTCCGCCGCTCGACGACCTCGACGAGGCGGCCGCGCACGATCCGGGCTGGCTGCTGCCGCCGCTGATGAAGGCGGGCTTCCTGCTCAGCCTCACCGAGCCGGCACTGGTCGGCCAGGCGCGCGCGCTGCTCGATGCCGCCCGGCCACTGACCGGCCACGCCACGCAGCGCGAGCGCGAGCACCTCGGCGCGCTGCGCCTGCTTGCGCAGGGCGACTGGGCGGGGGCGTGTCGCGCCTGGGAGACCGTGCTGCTCGCCCATCCGTGCGATGCGTTGGCGCTGCAGTGGGCCCACCTCTTCGACTTCCATCGCGGCGATCTCGTCAACCTGCGCAGGCGCGTCGCGCGCGTGCTGCCCGAATGGGACGAGGACGATCCGCTCTATCCGCACGTGCTCGCGCTGCACGCCTTCGGCCTCGAAGAGAACCAGCTCTACGCCGCGGCCGAGGAGACCGGCCGGCGCGCGCTCGCGCTCGACCCGCGCGCGCCGTGGGCGATGCATGCGGTGGCGCACGTGATGGAGATGCAGGGACGGCATGCCGAGGGAGCGCAGTGGCTGGCCGACTGCGCGCCGCACTGGACCGACGGCAACGGCTTTTCCGGGCACCTCGGCTGGCACCATGCGCTGTTCGCGCTCGAGACGCTGGACGCGGCCACCGCGTTGCAACGCTTCGATGCCTACCTGGCCGCGAACCCGGAGCAGATCACCTTGCAGCGGCTCGATGCGGCATCGCTGCTGTGGCGGCTGCACCTGCTCGACATCGACACCGGCGCGCGCTGGCGTGCACTCGTCGACGGCTGGGCCCTCGGCCCCGAGCAGGCCGGCCATTCGGCGTTCAACGACGCCCATGCGCTGCTCGCGCTGATCGGCGTCGGCGACCTGCGCGGCGCGCAGGCCTGGGTGCAGCAGGCGCTGCAGCGCGCCGACGCGCTCGGCGCCAGCCATGCCGCGACGGCGCACGACGTCGGCGCCCCGCTGATGCGCGGCCTGCTCGCCTATGCGCGCGGCGACGACGGCGAGGTCGTCGAGGCGCTCTATCCGCTGCGCGACCGGCTGCACCGCATCGGCGGCAGCCATGCACAGCGCGACCTCGTCGACCAGACGCTGCTCGCCGCGGCGGCGCGCGGCCGGCACGGGGCCGTCGGCCGAGCCTTGTTGAACGAGCGCCGCACGGCCCGCGCGATGACGCCGTGGACCGAGCACTGGGCACGCCGTCTGGCTACGATAGTCAGCGGCAACGACTGAAGGAGGAGTACATGCCCACCCTCGACGAGCAGATCGCGCAAAGCCTGCGCGACAGCCAGCACAGCGGCGAGCTGCAGTCGGCGCCGAGCTGGGGCAAGCCGCTGGCGCCGGACACCGCATTCGAGCAGACGCCGGAGGAGTTCCGGCTCGGCTACAAGATGCTGAAGGAAGCCGGCTACGTCCCGCCCGAGGTCGAGACGATGAAGCGCATCGCCGCGCTGCGCGAGGTCATCGCCGCCGAGACCGATCCGGCGCGCGCCGACGAGATGCGCAAGCGCTTGTCGGAGCTGCAGCAGCACCTGGCGCTACGGCTCGAGAAGTTGCGGATGAGCGGCAGCCTGTAGTCAGCGCTCGCCGCCGACCATGCGCAGCAAGTCGGCCAAGGTCTGCCCCGGCTCGTCGCGGAAGGTCTCGTCGAGCACTTCGAGCTGCTCGATCCGGTCGACGCGGAAGTTGCGGAAGCCGCCGCGCGACTCGCACCATGCGGCGAGCGTCCATACCGCGCCCCAGTAGACGCAGGCGAGCGGATGGACGATGCGGCGGCTCGCCGCATCCTTGAGGTCGACGTAGTCGATGCGCACCTTGCGGCGCGCGTCGGCGGCGCGGCGCAGCGCCTCCAGCGCGAAGCGCGTCTTCGCGCCGGCCGGCCCGGCGGGCGCGTAGACCGCGAGCCGCTCGGCGGCGGCACGCGACGCCGGCGGCAACGCGCCGAGGATCTTCGCCAGCGCGCTCTCGGCCGCTTGCGCGAGGCCGGCGTCGAGACGCGGTCCGGCGAGGCGTACCGCGGCGACGATGGCCTGGGCTTCGGCGGTCGAGAACATCAACGGTGGCAGGTCGAAGCCGCTGCGCATGCGGTAGCCGACGCCGGCCTCGCCTTCGATCGGTACGCCCTGCGCGATCAGGTCGGCGATATCGCGGTAGACGGTGCGCTCCGAGACTTCGAGACGCTCGGCCAGGAAGCGGGCAGTGGACAGCCGCCGCCCGCGTATCCACTGGACGATCTGGAACAGCCGATCGGCGCGCCGCATGACCAACCAGGTCAGCCCATCGCCGTACAGAGCTCGACCAGCGTGCCGTCCGGGCAGCGCAGGTACGCCACGGTCTGGCCCCACGGCTTGGTCGCCGGCGGCGCGAGCAAGGTCGCTCCGGCGCCGACCGCGCGACCGCACGCGGCCAGCACGTCCGGCACGACGAAGCCGACCTCCATGCCGAGCGGCGCGGCCGAGGCGTCGGCAGCGACGTAGTCGTGGGCGAGGTTGGCGCGCGCGACGTCGTGCTGCGCGAACGCGAGCGTGGTGGCGCCGGTGTCGAGCTCGCCGTAGCCACCCGACTCATGCAGGAAGCGCCGCGCAAAGCCGAACGCGCGCTCGAAGAACGACAGCGACGCGGCGACGTCGCGCACATAGACGATCGTGTAGGCGAACTTCATGGCGATGTCCTCGATGAGATCGTTCAGCGCGCAGCGTGCAGGCCGACCCGATTGCCTTCGCTGTCGATGATGTGCGCGAAGCACCCCATGTCGCCCGGCAACTGGACCTTGGGCGTCGAGATGCGCCCGCCGGCAGCCTCGACGCGCGACAACGCCGCATCGAGCGACGGTTCAGCGTTGAGGTAGACCAGGGTGCCGATCTGCGACGGGTCGGCGACGCGCACGCCCTGCATGAGGCATCCGCCGGTGCCCGTTTCGTCGTAGGCGAAGACGGCGAGCGCACTCTCGTTGATCAACTCGCGTCGCAACGAGGTCGCGAGCACCTGCTCGTAGAAGCCGCTCGCGCGGTCGAGGTCGCGAACCGGAATCTCGAACCAGTGGATCGCGGTGTGGGCAGTGGTCATGGCAGGCTCCTTCGTCGGTGCGGCTGGAAGAGCCTGCATGCTGCAACCGGGCTCCTGACAACGTGGTGTCAGGAGCCTTCAGCAAGCACTGTCACGCCGGCTGCAAGGTCGCCTGCGCGACCGCCTGCTCCCAGCGCTGCATCAGTTCGCCGGCGCGCTCGCGCGGCAAGGTCGGCAGGAAGCGCCGCTCGACCTGCCATTGCGCGGCGAGCTCGTCGAGCCCGGCGTAGATACCGCAGGCCAGACCGGCCAGGTACGCGGCGCCGAGCGCCGTCGTCTCGATGACCTGCGGCCGCACGACCGGGATGCCGAGCAGGTCGGCCTGGAACTGCATCAGGAGGTCGTTGACGCACGCACCGCCATCGACGCGCAATTCGGCCACCGGCGCGCCGCCGGCCGCGACGGCATCCCTGCTCATCGCCTGCAGCAGCGCCGCGCTCTGGAACGCGATGCTCTCGAGCGCGGCGCGCGCGATGTGCGCGACCGTGCTGCCGCGCGTCAACCCGACGATCGCACCGCGCGCGTCGGGCTTCCAGTACGGCGCGCCGAGCCCGGTGAAGGCCGGTACGAACATCACGCCGCCGCTGTCGGGCACGGTTTCCGCGAGCCGCTGCACCTCGCCGCTCGCCTTGATCGCCTGCAGGCCGTCGCGCAGCCACTGCACGACCGCGCCGCCGATGAAGACGCTGCCTTCGAGCGCGAACTCCGGGCGGGCTCGAGGCTGCGCGGCGCTGGTCGTGATGAGGCCGTTGGCCGAGGTCTGGAAGCGCTCGCCGGTGTGCATCAGCATGAAGCAGCCGGTGCCGTAGGTGTTCTTCGCGAGGCCCGCCTCGAAGCAGGCCTGGCCGAACAGCGCGCTCTGCTGGTCGCCGGCAACGCCGCCGATCGCGATCGGCGCACCGAGGAACCCGGGCAAGGTCCGGCCGTAGACATGACTCGACGGCAGCACCTCCGGCAGCAACGCGCGCGGCACGCCGAGGATGCCGAGCAGCTCGTCGTCCCAGGCGTTGCGGTGCACGTCGAGCAGCATCGTGCGCGACGCATTGCTGACGTCGGTCGCATGCACCGCGCCGCCGGTGAGCTGCCACATCAGCCAGGTGTCGACGGTACCGAACGCGAGCTCGCCGCGTTCGGCCGCGGCACGCGCGCCGGGCACGTGGTCGAGGATCCACTGCAGCTTGGTGCCGGAGAAGTAGGCGTCGATCACGAGCCCGGTCTTCGCGCGGAAGGTCGGCTCGAGCCCGCGTTCGCGCAGCGCGGCGCAGGTCGGCTCGGCGCGCCGGTCCTGCCAGACGATCGCGTTGCAGACCGGCTCGCCGGTCGCGCGATTCCACACCAGCGTCGTCTCGCGCTGGTTGGTGATGCCGATCGCCGCGATGTCGCCGGCCTTCAGTCCGGCCTTCGCGAGCGCCTCCTGCGCGGTCGCGAGCTGGCTCTGCCAGATCTCCTTCGGGTCGTGCTCGACCCAGCCGGGCTGCGGATAGATCTGGCGGAACTCGCGCTGCGCCATCGCGACGATGCGGCCGCGCGCATCGAACACGATGCTGCGCGAGCTCGACGTGCCCTGGTCGAGGGCGAGCAGATGGGTCGTCATGGAGCCTCCGTACAGGTCACGCAGTTGACGCCCGCGTCGGCCAGCAGCTTCGGGAACGGCTCGGGCGGCGGCTCGTCGGTGAACAGCATGTCGATCTGGTCGAAGCGCGCCACCTCGACCATCGCCGGCCGGTTGAACTTGCTCTGGTCGGCCGCCAGCCACACCTCGCGCGCATGGCCGATGATCGCCCGCGCGACCTTGACCTCGCGGTAGTCGTAGTCGCGCAAGGTGCCGTCGGCCTCGATGCCGGAGATGCCGATCAGCGCGATGTCGACCTTGAACTGCTGGATGAAGTCGATCGTCACCTCGCCGACGATGCCGCGGTCGCGCGGCCGCACGATGCCGCCGGCGACGATCACCTCGCAATCGGGGTTGTGCGACAGGATCGCCGCGACGTTCAGGTTGTTCGTGATGACGCGCAGCCCCTTGTGGCGCAGCAGCTCGCGCGCGATCGCCTCGGTCGTGGTGCCGATGTTGATGATCAGCGAGCAGCCGGCCGGCACCTGCGCCGCCACCTGGCGCGCGATGCGCTGCTTGGCGCTTTCATTGAGGAGCTGGCGCTGCAGGTACTCGATGTTCTCGACCGTCGAGCTCGGCACGCGCACGCCGCCGTGGAAGCGCGCCAGCAGGCCGGCATCGGACATCAGCTTGACGTCGCGCCGCACGGTCTGCAAGGTCACCGCGAGGCGCTCGGCGAGCGCTTCGACCGAGACCGAGCCGCGCGCGCGCACCTCGTCGAGCAGCAGGGCTTGACGCGGATTCGGAGTCATCGGCGCGGGTTTCTCGGGCGGAAGGACGGCATGCGGCGCACAGGGTAGCGGGGCTCGGCCGATCGGCCACTGAGGAAACCCTGATTGCGCAACATGAATCGCGACGCCGAGAATCGAACGCAGATCGACAAAAAAGAAGAAAAACGAACACTGAAGGCGCTTGCCGCCTTTCGGTTCGGCTTCGAGAGGAGATCGTTTGAGGAGTCCACGCACCGCCCGCGCGCCGGCCGAAATCGCTCGTGCCGGCGGCGCCTTGCCCGCCACCTGCGACGTGCTCGTCGTCGGCGGCGGGATCAACGGCGCCGGCATCGCGCGCGACCTCGCCGGTCGCGGCGCGAGCGTCGTGCTGTGCGAGAAGGACGATCTCGCGGGCCATACGTCGTCATCGAGCACCAAGCTGATCCACGGCGGCCTGCGCTACCTCGAGTACTACGAGTTCTCGCTCGTCAAGAAGGCCCTCGCGGAGCGCGAGGTGCTGCTGAAGAGCGCGCCGCACATCATGTGGCCGCTGCGCTTCGTGATGCCGCACGACCCCGGCATGCGGCCGGTCTGGATGATCCGCGCAGGGCTCTTCCTGTACGACCACCTGGCGCGGCGCGAGCTGCTGGCCGGTTCGCGCACGGTCGATCTGCGGCGTCATCCGGCAGGCGAGCCGCTGAAGCCGGTGTTCACGAAGGGCTTCGTCTATTCCGACGGCTGGGTCGACGACGCACGCCTGGTGGTGCTGAACGCGATCGACGCGGTCGAGCGCGGCGCGCGCCTGCTGACGCGCTGCCGCTGCATCGATGCACGGCGCCACGACGGCGCGTGGCGGATCCGGTTGCAGCAGGCCGACGGCAGCGAGCGCCAGCTCGTCGCGCGGGCGCTCGTCAATGCGGCAGGGCCCTGGGCCGCGCAGTTCCTGAGCGAGCATGCGCACGCGCCGCGCGCGAAATCGCTGCGCCTCGTCAAGGGCAGCCACATCGTCGTGCCGAAGATGTTCGAGCACGACCACGCCTACATCTTCCAGAACCCCGACAAGCGCATCATCTTCGCGATCCCGTACGAGCACGACTACACGCTGATCGGCACCACCGACGTCGAGCACCACGGGCCGATCGGCGAGGTGCGCATCGACCAGGACGAGATCGCCTACCTGTGCGCGCAGGCGAGCCGCTACTTCGCCAAGGCGGTCCAGCCCGAGCACGTGGTCTGGACCTACGCCGGCGTGCGCCCGCTGCTCGACGACGAGTCGGGCGATCCGTCGGCCGTCACGCGCGACTACCAGCTCGAGTTCGACGCGGCCGACGGTCCGCTGATGACGGTCTGGGGCGGCAAGATCACGACCTTCCGCAAGCTCGCCGAAGAAGCCGCCGACCAGATCGCGCCGGCGCTGAAGCTGCCGCGCGGCGCCTGGACCCGGCAGGCGACCCTGCCCGGCGGCGACCTCGCGGAATGGATGACGGAGCAAGGCATCGCGCCCGGCCGTGCCGGCACCGACCGCTTCGCGCGCTACGCGGCCGCGCTCGAACAGCGCCACGCCGGCTTGCCGGCCGCGCTGCTGCAACGCCTGGCGCGCGCCTACGGCACCCGCGCCGATGCGGTGCTCGAAGGTCCGCTCGGCGCCGAGGTCGCGCCGGGTCTCCACGAGGCCGAGCTGCGCTACCTGCACGAGCATGAATGGGCGCTCGCCGCCGACGACGTGCTGTGGCGACGCAGCAAGCTCGGCCTGCACTACACCCCCGCGCAGCGCGAGGCCGTGGCGGCGTGGTGCGCGCGGCATTGGCCGCGGGTGACCGATCGATCGACGGAGGCGGCATGGAGCTGAAGCTCGCCGGCATCGAGCAGCGGGTCGGCGCCGCGACGCATCTGTATCCGCTCGACCTCGCGCTCGCGCCGGGCGCGGTCACGGTGCTGCTCGGCGCGACGCAGTCGGGCAAGACGACCCTGATGCGGCTGATGGCCGGTCTCGACAAGCCCACCCGCGGCCAGGTGATCGCCGACGGCCGCGACGTCACCGGCGTGCCGGTGCGCGAGCGCAACGTCGCGATGGTCTACCAGCAGTTCATCAACTACCCGTCGATGACGGTGGCCGACAACATCGCATCGCCGCTGAAGCTGCGCGGCGAGCAGGGCATCGCCGACCAGGTGCGCGCGCTCGCCGCCAGGCTGCACATCGAACCGTTCCTGCAGCGTCTGCCGGCAGAGCTGTCGGGCGGGCAGCAGCAGCGCGTCGCGCTCGCCCGGGCGCTCGCGAAGAACGCGCCGCTGATGCTGCTCGACGAGCCGCTCGTGAACCTCGACTACAAGCTGCGCGAAGGCCTGCGCGACGAGCTGACGCAGCTCTTCGCGAGCGGCGACTCGACCGTGGTCTATGCGACCACCGAGCCGACCGAGGCGTTGCTGCTCGGCGGCCACACCGCCGTGCTCGACCGCGGCGAGCTGCTGCAGTACGGACCGACCGCGAGCGTGTTCCACCGGCCGAAGTCGCTGCGCGTCGCGCGCGCCTTCAGCGATCCGCCGATGAACCTCGTGGCCGGCAACGCGGCCGCCATCGGCGTGCAGCTCGCCGGCGGCATCGTGATCGGCGTGGCGCTGCCGCGCATGCAGGGCGCCGGCAGCGTGACGCTCGGCGTGCGTGCGAACGCGCTGCGCATCGTCGCGCGCGACGGCGACGTCGCGCTGCCGGGCAAGGTCGAGCTCGCGGAGATCTCGGGTTCGGACACCTATGTCCACGTCGACACCGCGATCGGCGAGATGGTGGCCCAGCTCACCGGCGTGCACTACTTCGCGCTCGGCTCGACCTTGACGCTGTATGTCGATCCGCGACTGGCCTATGTGTTCGACGCGCAGGGCGATCTGCTGGTCGCCCCGGAAGGCGCTTGAGATGGCACGCATCGACCTCGACCTCGCGCACTCGTACAAGCCCGACCCCCGGTCGGACGAGGACTATGCGCTGCTGCCGCTGAAGACGACGTTCGCCGACGGCGGCGCCTATGCCCTCCTCGGCCCGTCGGGCTGCGGCAAGACGACGACGCTCAACATCATCTCGGGCCTGGTGCGTCCATCGCACGGCACGGTGAGGTTCGACGGCGTCGACGTCACGGCCAAGACGCCGCAGCAGCGCAACATCGCGCAGGTGTTCCAGTTCCCGGTCATCTACGACACGATGACGGTCGCCGAGAACCTCGCGTTCCCGCTGAAGAACCGCGGCGTCGCGCCCGACAAGATCCGCCAGCGCGTCGGCAGGATCGCCGAGATGCTCGAGCTCTCGGGCCAGCTCGGCCAGCGCGCGGCGGGCCTCGCGGCCGACGCCAAGCAGAAGATCTCGCTCGGCCGCGGGCTCGTGCGCGAGGACGTGTCGGCGGTGCTGTTCGACGAGCCGCTGACCGTCATCGATCCGCACCTCAAGTGGCAGCTGCGCCGCAAGCTCAAGCAGATCCACCACGAGCTGAAGCTCACGCTGATCTACGTGACGCACGATCAGGTCGAGGCGCTCACGTTCGCCGAGCAGGTCGTCGTGATGACGCGCGGCAAGGCGGTGCAGATCGGCAGCGCCGACCAGCTCTTCGAGCGGCCGGCGCACACCTTCGTCGGCCACTTCATCGGCTCGCCGGGCATGAACTTCCTGACCGCGCGGGTGCGCAACGGCAGCATCGAGGTCGGCGGCCACCGGCTCGGCGGCACCGACCGCATCGGGCGGCTGCCCGGCGTCGGCGACTTCACGCTCGGCGTGCGGCCCGAGTATGTGACGCTCGCGGCCGCCGGCGATCCGGGCGCGTTGCCGGTCGAAGTGACGCAGGCGCAGGACATCGGCACCTACTGGCTGGTCACCGCGCGGCACGGCGCGAGCGTCGTGCGGGCGCGGCTGCCGGCCGGGACGCGTCCGCCGCAAGCCGGCGACCCTGCGTGGTTCGGCGTCGTCGGATCGCACACCTGCTTCTATGCCCACGAGGAGCTGATCGCATGAGCGCCGTCAAGCCGGTGAACCAGAAAGCCTGGTTCCTGATCCTGCCGGTCATCGTCTGCGTGGCCTTCTCGGCCATCCTGCCGCTGATGACGGTGGTGAACTACTCGGTGCAGGACATCATCTCGCCGACCCGCCGCGTGTTCGTCGGCACCGACTGGTTCAAGGCGGTGATGCGCGACGACGACCTGCAGGACGCGCTGGTTCGTCAGATCACCTATTCGCTCGCGGTGCTGGTCGTCGAGGTACCGCTCGGCATCGCGCTCGCGCTGTCGATGCCGGCGAAGGGCTGGCGCGCCTCGATGGTGCTGGTGATCGTCGCGATCTCGCTGCTGATCCCGTGGAACGTGGTCGGCACGATCTGGCAGATCTTCGGCCGTGCCGACATCGGCCTGCTCGGCGCGTCGCTCGCCGGTCTCGGCATCGACTACAACTACACCGGCAGCTCGCGCGATGCCTGGCTCACCGTGCTCGTGATGGACGTCTGGCACTGGACGCCGCTGGTCGCGCTGCTCTGCTACGCGGGCCTGCGCGCGATCCCCGACGCCTACTACCAGGCCGCGCGCATCGACGGCGCCAGCAAGCTCGCGGTGCTGCGCTACATCCAGCTGCCCAAGCTGCGCGGCGTGCTGATGATCGCGGTGCTGCTGCGCTTCATGGACAGCTTCATGATCTACACCGAGCCGTTCGTGCTGACCGGCGGCGGGCCCGGCAACGCGACGACCTTCCTCAGCCAGTACCTGACGCAGAAGGCGGTCGGCCAGTTCGACCTCGGGCCGGCGGCGGCGTTCTCGCTGATCTACTTCCTCATCATCCTCTTGCTCTGCTTCATCCTCTACAACTGGATGCTGCGCGTGGGCACGCAGGACAAGACGGAGGGCGGCCATGAATGACGTCCTGTCGAAGAAGCGCGTCGCCTTCCTGCTGCTGTACCTGGCGTTCGCGATCCTGCCGGTGTACTGGATGATCAACATGTCGTTCAAGACGAACGAGGAGATCGTCTCGGTCTTCAGCCTGTGGCCGCGCGCGCTGACCTTCGACAACTACAAGGTCATCTTCACCGACGTGTCGTGGTACTCGGGCTACATCAACTCGATCATCTACGTCGCGATCAACACGGTGATCTCGCTGCTCGTCGCGCTGCCGGCGGCGTATGCGTTCTCGCGCTATACCTTCCTCGGCGACAAGCACGTGTTCTTCTGGCTGCTGACCAACCGGATGACGCCGCCGGCGGTGTTCCTGCTGCCGTTCTTCCAGCTCTACACGACGCTCGGTCTGATGGACACGCACATCGCGGTGGCGCTGGCGCACCTCGTCTTCAACGTGCCGCTGGCGGTCTGGATCCTCGAAGGCTTCATGAGCGGCATACCGCGCGAGATCGACGAGACGGCCTACATCGACGGCTATTCGTTCCCGCGCTTCTTCCTGACGATCTTCATCCCGCTGATCAAGGCGGGCGTGGGCGTGGCCGCGTTCTTCTGCTTCATGTTCTCGTGGGTCGAGCTGTTGATGGCGCGCACGCTGACGAGCGTCAATGCGAAGCCGATCGTGGCGGTGATGACGCGCACGGTAAGCGCAGCGGGCATGGACTGGGGCGTCCTTGCAGCCGCCGGGGTGCTGACGATCGTTCCGGGGGCGATCGTCATTTGGTTCGTGCGGCACTACATCGCCAAAGGCTTTGCGATGGGGCGGGTGTGATTGCCTTTGTTGAAGCTCCTGCGCTGCGCGCCGCAGCCCGTCGGTCTCGGCCGACGGCCGACCTACTTTCTTCTGCTGGCCCAGAAGAAAGTAGGCAAAGAAGAGGGCCTCAACACCAGCCCATCTGGCCGCTGCCCGTGGCAACAGACCAGAGGCGGCTTCTGACGGCTGGCAAGCCTCGAACCATCGGATCGCTACTTGTTCTTCCAGGAAAGACAAGTAGCGATCGAATGCTTCAAGCAACCGTGGTCGTCACAAGGGGCCTCCGGTCTCTAACCATACCCCTCGACCTGATGGGCTGGTGTTGGGCCCTCTTCTTTGGTTACTTTCTTCTGGGCCAGCAGAAGAAAGTGACTCGCCTGCCGGGCGAGACCGGCGGGCTGCGGCAAACCGCAACAGAGTACTAACAGGAGCAGGTGAACGACCATGTTCGACTGGATGGCCTGGACCCTCCCCGTAGCGGTGTTCTTCATCAGCATCGTTCTAATGCTCGCAGCGATGACGCTCTGGGAACTGAAGTCCCCGACGACCGAGCGCAAGGGCTTCCTGCCGATCACGACGACCCGCGGCGACCGCCTCTTCATCGGCCTCTTGATCGCCGCCTACATCAACCTCGCCTTCGTCGCCGTCAGCGAACGCATGGTCGAGTGGTTCCACCTCGAGCAGGAGCCCACCGTCTGGTGGAGCTTCGCGCTGTCGATGGCGGTCCTCGCGCTGATCATGCGCAAGGGCTGACCACGGATCGATTTGCCAAGGCACGCGGCCACCCTTCCCAGCCGGCGCGTCACGTTCAACACCGGGAAGCTTCCGAGGAGAGAGTGAGATGAAGGTACGCTTGAACGCCATCGCTTTCGCCGCCGCAGCCCTGGCCATCGGTCAGGCTGCCTGGGCCGGCGAGGCCGAAGCCAAGAAGTGGGTCGACAGCGAGTTCCAGCCGTCGACGCTGACGAAGGATCAGCAGATGGCCGAGATGAAGTGGTTCATCGAGACGGCCAAGAAGCTGCAGGCCAAGGGCGTGAAGGAGATCTCGGTCGTCTCCGAGACGCTGACGACGCACGAGTACGAATCGAAGACGCTCGCCAAGGCCTTCGAGGAGATCACCGGCATCAAGGTCAAGCACGACATCATCCAGGAAGGCGACGTCGTCGAGAAGCTGCAGACCTCGATGCAGTCGGGCAAGTCGATCTACGACGGCTGGATCAACGACTCCGACCACATCGGCACGCACTACCGCTACGGCACGGCGCTCGCGCTGACCGACCAGATCGCGGGGCCGTGGAAGGAGTACACGAACCCGGGCCTGGACCTGAAGGACTTCATCGGCACGAGCTTCACGACCGCGCCCGACGGCAAGATGTACCAGTTGCCCGACCAGCAGTTCGCCAACCTCTACTGGTTCCGCGCCGACCTCTTCGCGAAGAAGGACCTGCAGGACAAGTTCAAGGCCAAGTACGGCTACGACCTGGGCGTGCCGCTGAACTGGAGCGCCTACGAGGACATCGCCGAGTTCTTCACCAACGACGTGAAGACGATCGACGGCAAGCCGATCTACGGCCACATGGACTACGGCAAGAAGGATCCGTCCCTCGGCTGGCGCTTCACCGACGCGTGGCTCTCGATGGCGGGCGAGGCCGACAAGGGCATCCCGAACGGCCTGCCGGTGGACGAATGGGGCATCCGCGTGGCCGACGACAAGTGCACGCCGGTGGGCGCCTCGGTGGCGCGCGGCGGCGGCGCGAACTCGCCGGCCGCGGTCTATGCGACGACCAAGTACGTCGACTGGATGAAGAAGTACGCGCCCAAGGAAGCCACCGGCATGACCTTCGGCGAGGCCGGCCCGGTGCCGGCGCAGGGTCAGATCGCGCAGCAGATCTTCTGGTACACCGCGTTCACCGCCGACATGATCAAGGCGGGGCTGCCGGTCGTGAACGCCGACGGCACGCCGAAGTGGCGCATGGCGCCCAGCCCCTACGGCCCGTACTGGAAGCAGGGCATGCAGAACGGCTACCAGGACGTGGGCTCGTGGACGTTCCTGAAGTCCAACGACCCGGACCGCGCCGCGGCAGCCTGGCTGTATGCGCAGTTCGTGACGGCCAAGACCACGTCGCTGAAGAAGTCCATCGTCGGCCTGACTTTCATCCGCGACAGCGACATCCGCTCCGACTACTTCACGCAGAACGCGGCCAAGTACGGCGGGCTGATCGAGTTCTATCGCAGCCCGGCCCGCGTGGCGTGGACGCCGACCGGCAACAACGTGCCCGACTATCCGAAGCTCGCGCAGCTCTGGTGGAAGAACGTCGCGGTGGCGGTCACCGGCGAGAAGACGCCGCAGCAGGCGATGGACAACCTCGCCAACGAGATGGACGACGTGATGGCGCGGCTGCAGCGCGCCGGCATGGCCCACTGCGCGCCCAAGCTCAACCCGAAGGGCGACCCGGCGAAGTGGCTGACCGACAAGGGCGCGCCGTGGAAGAAGCTCGACAACGAGAAGCCCAAGGGCGAGACCATCGCCTATGAGAAGCTGCTCGATGCGTGGAAGGCGGGCAAGGTGCGCTGAAGTCTCCCAGCGAGCCCGTCTTCGGGCCGCGCGCCGGGCGATACCCGCAAGGGATCGGCCGGCCGCGGCCCTTTTTCGCCATGGTCATCGTGGCCGAGAATGAGCGCGATGAAGATCACCTTCCGCTGCGACCCGGCCCTGATCGACGTGCTGCCGCGGCCGATCCCGGCGCGCGCCGGCCTGCCCGACTGGCTGCGGGCGATGGCGCCGCGCCGGCCGTCGGCCGTGCACGGCCGCGCGATCCGCACCGTCAAGCAGTGCCCGCCGTTCGTCGATGCGATGGCGCACGGCTTTCTGGTCCTGCTGCCGTGCGACGTGCACGTGGACGCGGGCCGCTTCCAATGGGACTGGGATCATCCGGCCCTGGCCGTCGAGGGCCATCCGCGCGCGCCGCTGAGCTTTCACGTGCCGGAGCAGATCGAAGGGTCGCCGCTGGCGCGCGGCGCGCAGGTCGCGATCAAGTTCAACAGCTTCTGGACCATCGCGCTCGAGCCCGGCTGGTCGCTGATGGCGGTGCATCCGGTGCACCGCGACGAACTGCCGTTCCGGCTCGTCACCGGCATGGTCGACGCCGACCGCTTCCACGACGTCGGCATCAACTTCCCGGCGGTCTGGACCGATCCCGGCTACCGCGGCACGCTGCCGCGCGGCACGCCGATCGCGCAGTGCTACCCGGTGCCCCGCGAGGCGCCGGAGCTCGAATGCCTGCCGATGGACGCCGCGGCCCGGCAGCGCTACGAGGCGCTGGCCGCCCGCCTGCTGGCCGGGCCGGGCGTCTACCGCAAGGGCTATCGGAGCAAGCGCGGCACGGTCGACTGAGGTGCCGGGCGTGCCGCGTCATGCGGCCTGCTGCAAGGCGCTGCGCAGGCTCGCGAGGTCGAGCCACAGGCGGCCGTGCGCAGCGGTCGACAGCGCATGCGCGATGCGGCCGAAGGTCTCTGCGCGCGCGCGGTAAGCGCGGCCATAGGCGCGCATCGCGTCGTCGAGGCGGCCGGCTTCCTGCAGCACGATGCCGAGGTTGACCTCCGCATCGACGCGCTGCGGCGCCAGGCGCAGCACCTCGCGCAACGCGGCCGCGGCGCCGTCGAATTCACGCAGGTCCTGGCGCGCCAGCGCGAGCTGGAACCAGGCTTCGTGATGCGCCGGCGCCAGCGCGACCGCGCGCTGCAGGGCATCCGCGGCAGCCTGCCAGTGGCCGCTGCGGTGCTCGCTGATGCCGAGGGCGAGCACGATGTCCGGCCGATCCGGCTGCAGCGCGGCCGCGCGCCGGTGCCGGGCGAGCGCCTGCGCGAGATCGCCCGCCGCCCGCGCGGCATCGCCGGCGACGAGCAAGGTGGGCGGATGATCGGGCCGCAGCGCGAGGCTCGCTTCCGCATGCTCGCGCGCCTGGTGCGCATCGCCCGCCTGCATCGCCAGCACGGCCTGCAGTTGCCGCACGGCCGGATGGGGCGGCCACTGCGCGCTCGCCTCCGCGCAGGCAGCGCGGGCGAGTTCGGTCCGGCCGGCGTTGACATGCGCTATCGCACGGGCGAGCAGGGCTTCGAGCGTGGCGGCGGCGGTCATGGTCTCGATCAGGACATTTCAGATGACCACGGGCTCGTCGGGCAACTCGTTCGGGTTCGGCGCGCGGGGATCGATCGGAAAGTGCTCGCTCAGCAACGCGCCGACGGCATCGATCGCCGCCGACAGGCCTTCCTCGTAGCGATCGGCCTGGAACGCCGTGCGCATGGTCTCGGCGATGCGCTGCCATTGCGCCGCGTCGACGCGCCGATCGACGCCGCGGTCGGCAACGATCTCGATCGCATGCTCGGCCAGCAGCAGGTAGATCAGCACGCCGTTGTCGTGCTCGGTGTCCCAGACGCGCAGCTTGCCGAACATCGCGACCGCACGCTCGCGCGCGCTGGCATGGCGCCGCAAATAGCTGAGCGGCAGACCGGCCTCGATGCAGACCCGGATCTCGCCGCTGTGGCCGCGCTCGTTCGCCTGCACGCGGGTCCCCAGGCGCTGCAGCGCCGCGGAGTCGATCGCGCGGCGCACGTCGCGCTCGTCGACACGGCGGTGACGCAACAGGCGCAGCAGCCAGTGCGCCATCACCAGCTCCCCGACGCGCCGCCGCCGCCGAAGTCGCCGCCGCCGCCCGAGCGGAAGCCGCCGCCACCACCGCCTCCACCGAAGCCGCCCCCGCCACCGCCGCCCCAGATCACCGGCCCCATGCCGGACCGCCCGAGGCGGCCTCCGCCGAACCCCATCACGCCGACCAGGAACATCGCCACGAGCGCGGCGCCGCCGGCCACGAGGAGGCTGGCGGTCAGCCACCAGCCGGCCACGCCGATCGCGCCGCCGGTCAGCACCGCAGCGAGCTTCCGGCCGACGACGGCCGCCAGGATGCCGCCGACGATGGGCACCGCGACGAACAGGAAGATCGCCAGGTCCTGCAGGTCGAAGCCGCGCTGCGCATGGCGCTGGTCTCCGCGCGTCGGTGCGGCGAGGCCCTCGCCGCCGATCGCCTGGTCGATGCGGTCGATCGCGGCGTTCAGGCCGCCGGCGTAGTCGCCCGCCTTGAATGCCGGCGCCATTTGCTCGCGGCCGATGCGGCCGACCAGCACGTCGGGCAGCGCGCCTTCGAGCGCCTTGGCGACCTCGATGCGGAAGCGCCGGTCGTTCTTCGCGACGATGACGAGCACGCCATCGCCGATGTCGTGCCGGCCGATCTTCCAGGCGTCGGCGACCCGCTGGCCATAAGCCGCGATGTCCTCGGGCTGGGTCGTCGGCACGATCAGGATGACGAGCTGCGAGCCGCGCTGCGTTTCGATCGCCGCGAGCTTCGTCGTCAGTGCACCGGACTGCGCAGGCGTCAGGGTGCCGGTCTGGTCGATCACGCGACCGGACAGCGCCGGCACCGGCAAGACGTCCTGCCCGAACGCGCCGGCGGCGGCCAGCCCAAGCAGCGCGGCGACGAACCGTGCAAGCAGCCGTTGCATGGACGCTCCGGCTACTTGGACGCCGGCTTGTCGAAGCTGATCGTCGGCGGCGCCGAGATCTGCGCTTCGTTCTGCACCGTGAAGCTCGGCTTGACCTTGTAGCCGAACATCGACGCGGTGAGGTTGGTCGGGAAGCTGCGCGCCAGCACGTTGTAGTCGGCGACCGTCTTGATGTAGCGGTTGCGCGCGACGGTGATGCGGTTCTCGGTGCCTTCGAGCTGCACGCGCAAGTCCTGGAAGGCGGCATTCGCCTTCAGGTTCGGGTACTGCTCGGAGACGACCATCAGGCGGCTCAGGGCCCCCGTCAGTTCGCCCTGTGCCTTCTGGAATTTGTCGAAGGCTTCGGGGTCGTTGACGAGTTCGGGCGTGGCCTGGATGCTCGTCGCCTTGGCGCGCGCCTCGATCACCTTGGTCAGCGTCTCCTGCTCGAAATTGGCCTCGCCCTTGACGGTCGCGACGATGTTCGGGATCAGGTCGGCGCGACGCTGGTACTGGTTGAGCACCTCGGACCAGGCGGCCTTGGTCTGTTCGTCGAGCTGCTGGAACTGGTTGTAGCCGCAGCCGGACAGCGCAAGCGTCGCGACGAAAGCGATGGCCAGCGTTTGCAGGCGCAGCCATGGTGCGAGCCAACGGTGAAGCATGGTGCAGATCCTCCTCGGGCAATGCTACCCGCCGCAGATGTGGGAGCCGGCGGCTCGAATTCAATCACTTCGCGCATCGTCGTCGGATGCCGCCCGCTCCACTACAGTGACCGCATGATTCCGCCGGAAATCGCGTTGCGCGGCGGCGCGGCCGGGCAGCGTGTGCGCGCGGCCGCGTCGATCGATGCATCCACCGTCGTCGTGGGCGGCGGCGGCACGCTCGGCTCGGCGGTGCTCGAGGGCCTGCTGGCCGCGCGCGGCAACGGCCGCGTGCACGTCCTCGCGACGCGCGCGCTGCGCTCGTCGGCCGACGGACTCGATGCGCTGGTCGGCGCATCGCTCGAATCGCCGTACCCGGCGTTGCCGCTCGGCCGCACCGGTGTCGTCGTGTTCGACCGGGCGCGCCATGCGAACGGCCGCGACAACGCCTTCCTGCGTCCCCAGCCGGCCGACCTGGTCGGCTGCGCACGCTGGCTGCACGGCGCCGGCGTGCGTCATCTGCTGGTCGTGCTGCCGGTCGATCCGGCACGCATGCCGCTCGCGCTGCGCGCCGGGCTCGCCGGGCTCGACGAGCATGCGGTCGCCGCGCTCGGCTTCGAGCATGTCGTCTTCGTGCGGCCGGCCGAGCTCGCCGGCGCGGCGCCGGCGACGGCGCGGCTGCAGCGCCTCGCCCACGCCGTGCTGGCGCAGTGGCGCCTGATGCTGCCGCAGAGCCAGCAGCCGGTGCGCGTGCGCCAGGTGGCCGCCTGGGTCGTCGCGCTGGCGCGCGAGCTGCCGGGCAGCCCGTCGGGCACGCGCGTCGCGGCACCCGAGCTGGTCTGGCTCGCGGCTCAAGGTCGCGACATGCGCCGGCTCGCCGCTGCCTGGCTCGCCGGCGACGAACTGCCGCCGCCGCACCTGCCGCGCCGGCGGATGTGAGCGCGGCACACGAGCGTCGAACGACGGCTGGAGCGCGGTACGCGGGCGAGGCGACAATCGGCACCATGCCCGCACCGCTGCGCAACGACACCTTCCTGCGCGCCTGCCTGCGCCAGCCTACCGACTACACGCCGGTCTGGCTGATGCGCCAGGCCGGCCGCTACCTGCCCGAGTACCGTACGACGCGCGCCCGCGCCGGCAGCTTCATGGGGCTGGCGACCGATCCGGCCCTCGCCACCGAGGTGACGCTGCAGCCCCTGGAACGCTATGCGCTCGACGCCGCGATCCTGTTCAGCGACATCCTGACGGTGCCCGACGCGATGGGGCTGGGCCTGAGCTTCGCGGCCGGCGAAGGGCCGCGCTTCGCCCACCCGGTGCGCGACGAGGCCGCGGTCGCGCGCCTCGCGGTGCCCGACCTGGACCGCCTGCGCTATGTGTTCGATGCGGTCGCGTCGATCCGGCGCGCACTCGACGGCCGCGTGCCGCTGATCGGCTTCTCGGGCAGCCCATGGACGCTCGCGTGCTACATGGTCGAGGGCGCCGGCTCGGACGACTACCGGCTCGTCAAGACGATGCTCTATGCACGGCCGGACCTGATGCACCGCATGCTCGCGATCAACGCCGATGCGGTCGCGGCCTACCTCAACGCGCAGATCGACGCCGGCGCGCAGGCCGTGATGCTGTTCGACAGCTGGGGCGGCGTGCTTGCGGACGATGCCTTCCGCACGTTCAGCCTGGCCTACACCGAACGCGTGCTGCAGCGCCTGCAGCGCGAGCGCGACGGCGTGCGCATACCGCACATCGTGTTCACGAAGGGCGGCGGCCTCTGGCTGGAGGCGATCGCCGATACCGGGCCGGACGTGGTCGGCGTCGACTGGACCGTCGACCTCGGCGCTGCGCGCGCGCGCATCGGCGGGCGCGTCGCGCTGCAGGGCAACCTCGACCCGGCGGTGCTGTTCGCCGGGCCGGCGCAGATCGCCGCCGAGGCGACGCGCGTCGTCGAGCGTTTCGGCGCTCCGCTGGCCGCCGACGGCGCCTGCGCGGGCCACATCTTCAACCTGGGACACGGCATCAACCAGCACACGCCGCCCGAGCACGTGTCGGTGCTCGTCGACACGGTGCACGAGGCGTCGCGGCGCGTGCGCCTGCGCGCAGCTTCGGGCGCAAGCCGAACCTAGTATTTCCCCTGTGAGCAGCCACTCAGGCCTTGACTTATCCCCAAAACCGGATCTCCCTGTGGTGCGTCCAATCCTTTTTGCGACGCACCAAAGCAAAAAATTGTGCTGAAGCTAAGTCGTTGATTTTATTAAGGGTTGGCGGCTGCCTCGAAAGCGGGCAAACGGTCTGGGAACGAGGCGTGGCGCGGACTTGGCGCGGCTCGGAACAAGTTCCCCACAAAGTTATCCACAAGCCCCGTGGAGAAGCCCGAAAGCCATTCCGAATCAGTGACTTAGGCCGCATTCGGCGAAAGCGTTTGAACTTCAATGGCTAACTCGATCGCGACCGCGCCGGCCGCGGATACAGCGGTCGGGACGGTGCGGGTACTCGCCGCCGTCGAGATTCCGCAACACCGTGGCCTGGCGCCCGCGCTGTCCTACCTGCATGAGCGCCCACTTCCGTCCGGAACGCTGATCCGCGTGCCACTCGGCCGCCGAATCGTGACCGGCGTGGCCTGGCCGGACGATGGCACGGCGAACGCACCGGACGAGCTGAAGCCGATCGCCGAGGTGCTCGACGCCATACCGCCGCTCGGCCGGCCGTGGTGCGATCTCGTCGCTTTCTGCGCGGCCTACTACCAGCGCAGCGTCGGCGAGGTCGCGCTGTCGGTGCTGCCGCCCGAGTTGCGCAAGCTCGACAACGCGCAGCTCGCGCTGCGCGTACGCAAGCTGGACCGGGTCGCGGACGAGCCGGTCCGCCAAGCCGGCGCGCCGCCCGGACTGTCGCCCGACCAGCAGGCCGCGCTCGACCGGCTGCGCGAACTCGGCGACGCTGTAGCGGCGCCCGCGACCGCGCTGCTGCACGGCGTGACCGGCAGCGGCAAGACCGAGGTCTACCTGCGCGCCGCCGCCGACGCGCTCGCCGCCGGCCGCCAGGCACTCGTGCTGGTACCGGAAATCAACCTGACCCCGCAGCTCGAGGCACGCTTCGCGGAGCGCTTCGCCGGGCACCGCATCGTCGCGCTGCACAGTGGGCTGACGCCGGCGCAGCGCCTGCGGGCGTGGCTCGCCGCCCACCTCGGCCGCGCCGATCTCGTGCTCGGCACGCGGCTGGCGATCTTCGCGTCGATGCCGCGCCTCGGCCTCATCGTCGTCGACGAGGAGCACGACCCGTCGTACAAGCAGCAGGAGGGCGCGCGCTATTCGGCGCGCGACCTCGCGGTGTATCGCGGCCGGCTGGCCGGCGTCACCGTGCTGCTCGGCTCGGCGACGCCGTCGCTCGAAAGCTGGCAGCGCGCGCAACAGCAGCGCTACGCGCTGCTGCCGATGCCGGCGCGCATCGGCGGCGGCGCGCTGCCGCAGGTGCGCATCGCCGACATGACGCAGGTGGCCCAGCGCGACGGCAGCAGCGCCGGACTGGCGCCGCCGGTGCTGGAAGCGTTGCGCGATCGGCTGGCGCGCGGCGAGCAGAGCCTGGTGTTCCTCAACCGGCGCGGCTATGCGCCGGTGCTGCATTGCGCCGATTGCGGCTGGAAGAGCGCCTGCCCGCATTGCAGCGCATGGCGCGTCTTCCACAAGCTCGACCGCCAGTTGCGCTGCCATCACTGCGGGCTGTCCGAACCGGTGCCGCGCGCCTGCCCCGAGTGCGGCAACCTCGACATCTCGACGATAGGCCGCGGCACCGAGCGGCTCGCCGAGCAGCTCGGCGGATTGCTGCAGCATGCCGACGGCCGGCCGGCGCGCATCGCACGCATCGACGCCGACAGCACGCGCCGCAAGGGCACGCTCGAAGCGCGCCTCGGCGAGATGCATGCGGGCGAGGTCGACGTGCTGGTCGGCACGCAGATGGTGACCAAGGGGCACGACTTCCGGCGCGTCACGCTGGTCGCCGCGGTGAACCCCGACAGCGCGCTGTTCAGCAGCGACTTTCGCGGCCCCGAGCGGCTGTTCGCGTTGCTGATGCAGGCGGCCGGGCGGGCCGGACGCGATCACGGCCGCGCCGACGCGAGCGAGATGTGGATCCAGACCTGGCATCCGCGCCATCCGCTCTATGCGGCGCTGGCGCGCCACGACTACGCGGCCTTCGCGTCGCAGCAGCTCGAGGAGCGCCGGATGGCCGGCCTGCCGCCGTATGCGCATCTGGCGATGCTGCGTGCGGACGCGCGCACGGTGGAGGCGGCACGCGGATTTCTCGAAGCCGCGGCGGCGCTCGGCGGCCGGCTCGACGAGGCCGGCGCGCTGCAGATCTATCCCGCGGTGCCGCCGGCGGTGGCGCGCGTGGCCGACGTCGAGCGCATGCAGATGCTGGTCGAATCGGCGTCGCGGGCGCACCTGCAGCAGTTCCTGGCGCGCTGGGTACCGGCGCTGCACGAGCTGCGCGGCAGCGACGCCGGCCGCGTGCTGCGCTGGGCGATCGACGTCGACCCGCTGACGATCTGACTACGGCCGGACCAGCGCCAGCCCCGCGATCGCCGCCATCGCCGTGCCGATGACGAGGTAGCCGAGCAGGCGCCTGCGCTGCGTCATGATCCACAGCGCCACGCCGGACAGCGACAGCAGGATCAGACTGCCCGCCAAAGTGTCGACGACGAGGATCCATGCGACCGGCATGCCGACGCCCTTGTGCATGTTCATCAAGGTGCCGATGAGGCCGTTGTCGATGCGCCGCACGCTGACGGATCGGTTGCCGGCCCAGGTCTCGACCTGGATCGTCGCCTGCGGGCCGCCGAAGTTGATCGTCCAGCGTTCGGGCTGCATCAGCCGCTCGGCGTGGTCGCTGGCGGGCGCGCCGGCGCCGCGCTCGATCCACGGCACCGGCCGCGCCGGCTCGACGCGCACCGAGGCGGCCGGACGCGGCAGCTCGAGCGCGCCTTGCAGCCACTCGGCGAGTGCGGCGGCGGTCGGCGGCGCCGGATCGGGCAGTGCGAGCTGCAGGTTGCTGCGTTGCTGCGCCACCGGCGGCAGTTGCAGCACCGCGCGATGGTTGAGCCAGATGCCGCTGATGCCGAACAAGAGGCCGAGCGTCGCGCCCCAGAGGCCGATCCAGCGGTGCGTCTTGCGCAGCCATTGCACGGCGGCGATGCGTTGCATCGTGCGACGCGCGGCCATCGGGGTCGGCGTCGGGGTGATCACGGAACTCAAGTCTGGCTCCACATGCGGATGAGGTTGTGATAGCAGCCGACCAGCGTGCGCCGCGCGTCGGCATCGGCGTCGGTCTGGTTGAGGCGCTGGATCGCGTTGTCGAGGTCGAACAGCATCGCGCGCCGGCTGTCGTCGGCGACGAGGCTCTGCACCCAGAAGAACGACGCGAGCCGCACGCCGCGCGTCACCGGCGTCACGAGGTGCAGGCTGGTCGCCGGATAGACGACCATGTCGCCGGCCGCCAGCTTGACGCGCTGCACGCCGTAGGTGTCGTGCACCTCGAGCTCGCCGCCGTCGTAGTCGGCCGGCTCGTTGAGGAAGAGCGTCGCCGACACGTCGGTGCGGAGCTTGCGGCCGCTGTGCGGATGGATGCGCACGCTGCCGTCGACGTGCGCGCCGAAGGTCATCCCCGCGCCGTAGCGATTGAACATCGGCGGATAGATCTCGTTCGGCAACGTCGCGCTGATGAAGAGCGGATGGCGCTCCAGCGCGCCGGCGACGATGCGCTGGGCCTCGCGCGCCGTGGCCGAGCGCTCGTCGATCTGCTGGTTGAACTTCACCGGCGCGCCCTGGTAGCCGGCGGTCACGCGGCCATCGACCCAATCGGCGCCGGCGCGTTCGAGCAAGCCGCGCAGCGCCGCCAGCGGCGCCGCGTCGAGAACGCGCGGGATGGTGACGAGCATGGGGTTAGATGCGGTACGAGAACGTGAGCATCGCGCTGCGCCCCGTACCGGGCACCGACCGGCCGCCGTCCGACTGGATCAGCGCGTCGGCATAGTACTTGTTGGTCAGGTTGAACAGGTTCAGCCGGATGTCGTACGCCCGTTGCCGGTAGGCGAGCGTCGCGTCCCAGCGCGCATAGCCGCCGACCTGCACCGTGTCGGTGTTGTTGACGTAGCGCGACGACTGGTAGAGCATGCCGCCGCCGACCTCCCAATGCGGCATGAACTCGTAAGTGCTCCACAGCGTCGCCGAGCCGCGCGGCGCGTTCTGCGGCGTCATGCCCTGCGTGCCCGCGGCGATCGCATCGACGATCTCGGCAGCTAGCCAGGTGTAGCCGCCGAAGACCTTCCAGCGCTTGTCGATCGCGCCGCTCGCGCCGAGTCGCGCGCCGTTGACGCGCACCGTGCCGGTCGCGGTGTAGGTACCGTCGGAGTTCTGCGAGCGTGCGTTGTACTTCGTGATCTGGAACGCGGCGGCATTCGCGATCAGCGCATCGCCCTGCAGGTTCCACTTGCCGCCGAGCTCGTAGGCGCGGCTCTTCTCGGGAGGCAGCGGCGCGGTCGTGCCGGTCGTGTTGGTGAGCTGCTCGAGCGACGGGTTGAACGACGTGCTGTAGCTCGCGTAGTACGACTGCGCGGTGTCGGGCTGCCAGATGCCGCCGAGCCGCACGCTCGTGAAGTTGACGGTCTGATCGACGCGCAAGGGCTTCGTGATGGTGTTGTTCACGTAGGCCTGAAAGCGGTCATGGCGCAGCCCGCCGACGAGCTTGAACCGCGAGCCGATCTCGGCGATGTCGTTGACGTACACGCCCAGGCTGCTCGCCGACGACGTCGCGAGGTTGCCCGGCCGAGACGGTGCGTCGGCCGGCGACGAGACGTAGTCGGGGTCGAGCAGCGGCTCGCAGCTCGAATAGCCGGACGTGCCGGTCGACGGATTGAGCGGCACGCCGTTGCAGTTGCCGTTGCGGTAGTAGGCCTGGTTGCGGTAGGTGTCGTGGCCGATCTCGCCTCCGAGCAGCAGGTTGTGGCGCACACCGCCGCCGTCGATCTTGGCCGTCAGTTCGGTCTGGTTGAAGAGCGACTTGTCATGGATCACGCGGTCGTGGCTCTGCAGGCGCACCGACAAGTCTTCGAGCGGCTGCGACCCGATGCCGGCCGGCGACAACGGCGTGTAGCCGCCTGTGCCGACCGTGCCTATGCCTTGCGGCGCGGTCTCGCGCGCGTTGACGCGCACGTCGTTGTACTGCGTCTGGTTGCGGATGCCGAGGGTCGGCGAGTAGCGGTGCTCGATCGTCGCCGACACCGCACCGACGTCCTGGATCAGCCGGTCGTCGGTGTAGCCGTAGAACGTGTTGCGATCGACCGCGGCCGGATGGCCGTTGAGCGGCGGCACGCCGTAGTCCGGCATGTCGCGGTTGTGCTGCAGCAGTGCCGACAGCGTGATCTCGGTCGGCGTGCCGATGCCGAGCTTGAGCGACGGCGCCAGGCCATAGTCCCTGTTCTTCATCACGTCGCGCGTCGTCGGCGCGCCGTCCTGCGCCATCGCGGCGATGCGCCACGCCGCGGTGTCGGAGATCGCCTGGCCGTGGTCGACGGTCGTGCGCACCATGCCGTTGGTCGTGACCGACGCCATCACTTCGGTCTGTTCCTTCAGCGACGGCTTCTTCATCACCTGGTTGATGACGCCGCCGGTCGAGCCGCGGCCGAACAGCATCGACGACGGGCCCATCAGCACCTCGACGGCATCGAGCGCAAACGTGTCGCGGTAGTACTGGCCGCGGTCGCGGAAGCCGTCGAGGTAGATGTCGGTGCGCGCGGTGAAGCCGTTCAGGTTGATGTTGTTGCCGATCTGGCCGCCCTCGGCGCCGCCGAGGGTGATGCCGGGAACATTTCGCAATGCATCGGACAGCGACGTGGCGCCTTGCGATTGCAGCAGCGCCTTGTTGATCACGACGGCCGACTGCGGCAGGTCGCGCAGGTCGGGGCCGAGCTTGCCGAGCGACGCGGCCGGTGCCGCGTAGTTGTCGCGCGCCGCGCTGCCTTCGATGTTGACCTGCGGCAGTGTTTGGCTCTGGGCGACCTCGACGTCGCCGGCAGGCTGGGCCGGCGCCGCCGCGCCAGCCGGTGGCTGCGCGGCGACGGGCGCGGGCGCGGCGGCCTGGCCCCACGACGAAGGAGCGGCGAACAGGGCGACGAGCGACGCGGCCAACGGTGTGCGGTTCATGCGCATGGATTGGTAGACGTAATGCGAGTGATTCGTATTTATTTAGATACTACCAGAGTTGCCGTGACGGCTGCAGGTCAGGATGGCGGCCACGCGGATGCGCCGCGGTCGAGGAGGCCTTCCGCGCCGAACTTCCGCGCGCCTTGGCGCACCCTCGCCCCAGCCCTCTCCCGCAGGCGGGAGAGGGAGTCAGCTGGCTCGGCTCCGCGGCAGGTTGCCGTTCACGACGCTCTCCCCGGTGCGCGGGACCGGGCTGCAGTGGCGTCGGGCTGGTCCGCCATCACCGGCCGCGTCGGTGCGCCGGCCGCGTCGGGGCCGCCCCTTGCGCCGCATCGGCCAGCAGCAGCGTGGCGCGCACCAGCTCTTCGACGGCCTCGGTCAGGTCGGCGGGCGGCTCGAGCTGGTCGATCTCGGCCAGCAGCTCGTCGGCATCCTCGAGGTCGTCGGGCTCGAGATGGCGGTACAGCAGCGCGAGCGGCTCCGTCAGCAGCGCCTGGTCGGCCTGCTCGAGCAACCTCGGAAAGAGTTCCAGCGCGGTCGCGAAGCCGGCCACCCACGGATAGACCGCGGCGACCTCGTCGTCGTCCGGTTCGCCATCGGGCTCCCCTTCCGACTCGCCATCCAACTCGAACACCCACGGATCGAACCACTGGCGCCCCGCGATCGCCGCCGCCAGCTCGGCGTGGCGACGCAGCACGAGGCGCTGCAGCGGTGCGACGTCGTAGCCGGCGGGAAGCGCGCGGCCGTCGACGTCGGTCACGTGCGCCAGCCAGCGCTCGCGCGGCACGTCTTCAGGCTGAACCAGCACGCCGCACAGGTAGCCGTCGAGCGAGCTCGCATCGAGGGGCTCGCAGGGCGACGGCACCGCATCGAGGAGCGCCTGAAGCTGCTCGATCTCGGCTGGTTCGAGCGGCTTGACGGGCGCCGCAGCAGCGGGCGGCGACGGCGGGCGGTGCGGCGGACGTCGGCGGCTCGGCGGGGACATGGCGCGATTGTCGGGCCGGTGCGTGCCGGCGCAATCGGAATCGCCGGCAGGATCGCCGATTGCTCCGCGCATGTCGCGCCGGCAGCGAGCGCTTTTGCCGGGAATCTCCTGCAAATGCACGGCTTTCAGGCTTCCCATAAACGGGGGATGGTGCGGTGCGGCAACTTCCACGTACAGTAGCACCTGTCGCTGTCACTCACATTTCTATCAAACGCACTACATTTTGACTCGTGCGCCGCGCACTCCACATGATCAGACAGCGCGCGAGTCTTGCCGGTCCCAACGACGTCCTTTCTTGAGGACTTGAACCAGCCCACCCGTTACTGCGGGTGGGCTTTTTTTTTGCACCCTCACCTCTGTATCGCCGGCCACCATGATCGATCACATCACCTTGCGCGTGCGCGATCTCGCGGCCACGCGGGCCTTCTACCTGAAGGCGCTGGCGCCGCTCGGCTATCGCGTCGGCTATGACGCCGAGCACGACGGCGTAGGCATCCTCGGCTTCGGGTTCGAGGCGCCCGGCGTCGGCTTCAAGATCGACACCTGGTTCGTCGACCGCACCGAGCCGCTGTCCGGTCCGACCCATGTGTGCTGGAAAGCACCGAGCCGCGCCGCGGTCGATGCCTTCCATGCCGCCGCGCTGGCCGCCGGCGGCATCGACAACGGCGCGCCCGGTGTCCGCGAGCACTACCACCCGAACTACTACGGCGCCTTCGTGCGCGACCCCGACGGGCACAACGTGGAGGCGGTATGCCACAGCGCGCCCTGACGGGTCATGCGGCCGATCTCCTGATGTCGGACGGGGGCACGCGAGCATGGCCTCCGGGCCTCGTCGTCTAGACTTTGCGCTCCCAGCCGCAGCACAGGAGACTCCCATGGGCGCACCCGAAGCCTTCACCGCGACCACCGAGGTCGGCCACTACATCGACGGGCGCCCGGTCGCCGGCGGCAGCGGGCGGCGCCAGCCGGTCTACCACCCGGCCAGCGGCGCGGTCGCGCGCCAGGTCGCACTGGCCTCGGCCGAAGAGGTCGGCGCCGCGGTCGCCTCCGCAAAGGCGGCATTCCCGGGCTGGGCCGAGACGCCTCCGATCCGCCGCGCGCGCGTGCTGTACCGCTTCCTCGAACTGCTCAACCAGCACCGCGACACCCTCGCCGCGATGATCACCGCCGAGCATGGCAAGGTCTACACCGACGCGCAGGGCGAGGTCACGCGCGGCATCGAGGTCGTCGAGTTCGCCTGCGGCATACCGCAGCTGCTGAAGGGCGACTACACCGAGCAGGTCTCGACCGGCATCGACAACTGGACGATGCGCCAGCCGCTCGGCGTCGTCGCCGGCATCACGCCGTTCAACTTCCCGTGCATGGTCCCGATGTGGATGTACCCGGTGGCGATCGCCTGCGGCAACGCCTTCATCCTGAAGCCGAGCGAGCGCGATCCGTCGCCGTCGGTCTTCATGGCCGAGCTGCTGAAGCAGGCCGGCCTGCCGGACGGCATCTTCAACGTCGTGCAGGGCGACAAGGTCGCGGTCGATGCGCTGCTGACGCATCCGGACGTCAAGGCGCTGTCGTTCGTCGGCTCGACGCCGATCGCGCAATACATCTACGAGACCGGCGCCAGGCACGGCAAGCGCGTGCAGGCGCTCGGCGGCGCGAAGAACCACATGGTCGTGATGCCCGATGCCGACATCGACCAGGCCGTCGATGCGCTGATCGGCGCGGCCTACGGCTCGGCCGGCGAGCGTTGCATGGCGATCAGCGTCGCGGTGCTCGTGGGCGATGCGGGCGATCGCATCATGGGCCGGCTCGCCGAGCGCGCGAAGACGCTGAAGGTCAAGAACGGCATGGAGCTCGATGCCGAGATGGGGCCGCTGGTCACGCGCCAGGCGCTCGATCGGGTCGAGAGCTACATCGCGTCCGGCATCGCCGAAGGCGCGACCCTGGTCGTCGACGGCCGCGGCATCAAGGTGCCGGGCCACGAGGGTGGCTACTTCACCGGCGGCACGCTGTTCGACCACGTGACGCCCGACATGAAGATCTACAAGGAAGAGATCTTCGGTCCGGTGCTGTCGTGCGTGCGCGTCGCCGACATGGGCGCGGCGATCGACCTCGTCAACGCGCACGAGTTCGGCAACGGCGTGGCCTGCTACACGAGCGACGGCAACGTCGCGCGCGAGTTCTCGCGGCGCGTGCAGATCGGCATGGTCGGCATCAACGTGC
>JAFEEF010000031.1:0-26820 GCA_018241265.1 Pseudomonadota bacterium
AGTCTCGACCTGTCGTCGCTGCAGGCGGTCGGCGGCGTGACGACCGACAGCGGCTACACGAATCTCGTCCTCGACGGCAGCACCGCCACCGTCGGGCCGCTGCAAAGCGCCAACCGGCTCGGCGTGACCTTGACGAACGGCGCGGCGATGACCATCGGCGGCTTTGCCGGCGATGCCGCCTTGACCAATTCCGGCTTCGTCGTCTCGGGCGGCTCCAAGCTCGATGCATCCAGGCTCGTGGGCAGCCTGAACGAAAGCGGGCTGAACGCGTCGACCTTCCTCAATGCGTCCGGCGCCGGTTCGCTGATCAACCTGTCCGGATTGCGCACGCTGGACGTCGGATCGAACGGGCCCAACGGCAACGCGATCCAGGCGAGCAGCGGCGCGAAAATCGACCTGTCGGGCGTGACCTCGCTGCAGCCGCCGGTCAACAGCGCCGCGATCTCGATCAACGCCAGCGGCGGCAGCATCGACCTGTCGTCGCTGCAGACCATCAACGGCATTCCCGTCGGCCAGAGCGTCAGGGGGTCTGCGGGGGCCGGCAATGCCTTGCTCACGGGCGGGCCCGGCCAGGTCGCGTTCAACGTCTCCGGCGCGGGCAGCCTGCTGCTGCACGGGATGGCGGTCGGCAGCGGCGTGCATTTCAACCTGACCGACACGGGCAGCACGTTGACGCTGAACGGTGGCCTGACGCTGCTCGCGGGCAGCACGCTCTCGGCCGGCAGCGGTACGCAGGTCGATGTCGACGGCAGCTATTCGTTCCAGCAGACCGTCGAGAGCCAGGTGGCCACCGACCTGGCGACGCTGGCCATGACCAATGCGGGCGGCCATGTCGTCGAAGTCGGCGGCAAGGACAACGGCCGGCCGACCGGCACCGGAACCGTGACGAGCAATTTCGCCTGGGGCCAGCTCGACGTCGGACAGGCCGGCACGGCGAACACCGTCGAGCTCGCCGACCTCGTCGACAACGGCAATCGGACGAGCACGTCGGCCGAAGCGCTCTACCTGAACGGCGGAAGCGGGGTCAGCGGCCTGCACATCCTCGGGGGCTCGACGCTGGTGCTCGATCGTGTCGACCTGTACTCGATGGAGAACGGGCAATGGACGTACATCAACGGCCTGTTCGGCGCCGGGGTGACGCGGATCGCCTATGACCAGGGGTACATCGCGTTGGTGCCCGAGCCGGGCAGCCTGGCGTTGCTGCTGTCCGGGCTCGGGCTGGTGGGGATACGTCTGCGGCGCGCGAAAGTGCGCGAGTGAGCGCGCAGGGCCGGGCTTCTAGCGGCGCGCCTCGAACCCTCGCTGCACGAGGCAGAAGACGAACAACAGCGCGCCGATCACGATCCGTGTCCACCAGGAACTCAAGGTACCGTCGAACGCGATCAAGGTCTGCGTGACCCCGAGGATCAGCACGCCGAACAGCGTCCCGAACACGTAGCCGACGCCGCCGCTCAGCAAGGTCCCGCCGATCACGACCGCGGCGATGGCGTCGAGCTCCAGTCCGACGCCGTGCAGGCCATAGCCCGACAGCATGTAGAACGTGAACACGACGCCGCCGAGCGCCGAGCAGAAGCCGCTGAACGCATAGACCAGCACGATCGTGCGCGCGACCGGCAGCCCCATCAAGACGGCCGATGCCTCGTTGCCGCCGATCGCATAGACGGTACGGCCGAACGGCGTCGCATGCGCGAGCCAGATGCCGACCGCGAGCATCGCGAGGGCGATCAGCGCGCCGAACGTGATCGATGCGCCGTCGCTCCAAAGCGGCAATCGCGCCTGCGAGATCCAGGTGTAGGTGGCGTCGGTGATGCTGATCGAATCGATGCTGATCAAATAGCACAGGCCGCGCGCGAGGAACATCCCGGCGAGCGTGACGATGAACGGCTGCAGGCGGAAGCGCTGGATCAGCCAGCCCATCAGTGCGCCGAACGCTGCGCCGAGTGCCAGCACCAGCGGAATCGCGGTCCAGGCGCTCCAGTGATGATGCTCGACGAGCGCGGCCGAGATCATCGTCGTCAGCGCCAGCACGGCGCCGACCGACAGGTCGATGCCGCCGGTCAGGATCACGAAGGTCATGCCGACGCCGATCACGCAAAGGAAGGCGTTGTCGATCAGCAGGTTCAGGAACACCTGGGCCGAGAAGAAGCCGCGGTACGAGAACGAGCCGGCGGCGACCGTCAGCGCGAAGACCGCGATCGTGCCGAGCAGCGGCACGTAGCGGGCATCGATGCGGCTCGTCATCCCGTGCTCCGGGCCGGACGGATCGCGAGCGCGCGCACCGCGGCGCGGAACTCGGCCGACTGCAGCAGCATCACGACGAACACCACCGCTGCCTTCACCACCATGTTGATCTCGGGCGGCACGCCGATCGAATAGATGGTCGACGTCAACGTCTGGATGATCAGCGCACCGAGCACGCTGCCGGCGAGGCTGAAGCGGCCGCCGGTCAGCAAGGTGCCGCCGAGCGTCACCGCCAGGATCGCATCGAGCTCCATCAGGAGACCCGCGTTGTTGCCGTCGGCGCTCTTCACGTTCGAGCTGACGATGAGGCCGGCCGCGCCGGCCGCCAGGCCCGAGAAGACGTAGACGCAGACGACGATCGCGCGCTGCTGCAGCCCGGCGACGCGCGCGGCCGCCGGGTTGATGCCGATCGCCTGGATGAAGAGGCCGAGCGCGGTGCGCGTCATCAGCAAGTGCAGCGCGCCCCAGACCGCCGCGGCGATGAAGAGCGCGAACGGCAGCCCGGCGAGGAAGCCGTTGCCGAGGAAGAAGTACGGCGCGAAATAGATGGTGATGATCTGACCGTTGGTCAGCAGTTGCGCGATGCCGCGGCCTGCCACCATCAGGATCAGCGTCGCGATGATCGGCTGCATGCCGACGCGCGCGACGAGCAGCCCGTTCCACAGCCCGCACAGCGCGGCGACGGCGAGCGCCGCGACGATCGCGACGCCCATCGGAAAGCGGCTCACGTGCACCGGCACGCCGTCCTTCACGACGAGGTCGCCGCCGATCATCAGCGCGGCGGTCGCGCCGGCGATCGCGACGACCGCACCGACCGAGATGTCGATGCCGCGCGTCGCGATCACGAGCGTCATGCCGAGCGCGACCAGCGCCAGCGGCGAAGCCCGGTTCAGGATGTCGATCAGGCTGCCGTACAGATGGCCGCCGCGCCACTCGAGGTGCAGGAAGCCGGGATTGAAGATCGCGTTGGCGACGAGCAGCAGCGCAAGCGTGACGAACGGCCAGACCAGGCGGTGCTGGCGCAACTCGGCGAGCCTGCTCATTGCACCGCGGCGATCAAGTGATAGACCGCTTGCTCGGAGCAGTTGGCGGGCAGCTCGCCGATCTTGCGCCGATCGCGCAGCACGACGACGCGATCGGCGATGCGCACCACCTCGTCCATCTCCGACGAGATGAACAGCACCGCCAGTCCGGCCCGCGCGAGCGCGAGGATCTCGGCCATGATCTCCTGCTTGGCGGCGACGTCGATGCCGCGCGTCGGCTCGTCGAGGATCATCAGGCGAGGGTCGGTCGCCAGCCAGCGCGCGAGCAGCGCCTTCTGCTGGTTGCCGCCCGACAGGAACGCGATCGGCATGTCGGTTCCCGCGGTTTTGATGCCGAGCGACTCGACGTAGCGCTCGGCGATCTCCTGCTGGCGCCCGACCGACAGGAACTTGCGCAGCCCGAGGCGCGCCTGCAAGGCCAGCACGATGTTCTCGCGCACCGACAGCTCGGCGACGATGCCGTCGTGCTTGCGCTCCTCGGGGCACATCGCGAGGCCGAGCCGGATCGCATCGATCGGGCTGTCGATGCGGACCGGCTGGCCGTCGACCTGCAAGGTGCCGCTGTCGCTGCGGTCGAGGCCGAACAGCAACCGCGCGAGCTCGGTACGGCCCGAGCCGAGCAGGCCGCCGACACCGACCACCTCGCCGCGGCGCAGCGCGATGTCGATCGGATGGAGCTGGCCGCGCCGGCCGATGCCGCCGGCGGCCAGCAGCGGTGGGCCGTCCGCCACGCCGGCGGCCTCGTGCCGTCCCGCCTCGGCGCTGAGCTCGCGGCCGACCATCGCGGCGATCAGTGCCGCCGGCGGCAGCTCGGCCTTCAGGTACTCGCCGACGCGCCGGCCGTTGCGCAGCACCGTGATGCGATCGGAGATCGCGTACATCTGCTCGAGGAAGTGCGTGACGAAGAGGATCGCCATGCCCTGGTCGCGCAACTGGCGCAGCACCGCGAACAGCCGTGCGACCTCTTCCTCGTCGAGGCTGGACGTCGGCTCGTCGAGGATCAGCACCTTCGACTCGGTGCCGAGCGCTCGCGCGATCGCGACCATCTGCTGCACCGCGACCGAATGGCGCCCGAGCAGGCTGCCGACGTCGATGTCGAGGTTGAGCCTGGCCAGCAGCGCGCGCGCGTCGCGATGCATGCGAGCCCGGTCGATGCGCCAGAGCTGCGCCGCGCCCTTCCTCGGATGGCGGCCGGCGTAGATGTTCTCTGCCACCGACAGGTTGGGGCAGAGGTTGACCTCCTGGTAGACCGTGCTGATCCCGAGCGCCTGCGCCTCCGCGGGCGAGCGCGGATGGATCGCGCGGCCGTCGAGGAGCAGCTCGCCGGCATCGGGCGGATAGACGCCGGTCAGCGCCTTGATCAGGGTCGACTTGCCGGCGCCGTTCTGCCCCATCAACGCATGGACCTCGCCTGCGCGCAGGCGAAAGTCCACGTTCGACAGCGCGAGGACGCCCGTGAAGCGGCGGGTCAGCCCGCGCGCTTCGAGGACGACCAGATCGGTGCGGTTCCGGTCGATTGTGCTTGCTGCCACGGGTACACCGTTGCGCGTCGGGCCTCACCCATCAAGGTTCTTGCGCGGAGCCGGCTTTGCCGGTCCGCTGCAAGGTCCCCTCGGGGGACGGCGGAGCGAAGCGGAGACCAGGGGCCGTCATCCATCAGTACTTGCGGTTCGGCAGTTCCTTGGCCGCCACTTCCATCGGGAAGATGCTTTCCTTCGTGACGATGCGCTTCGGCAGCGTCTTGCCGGCCTTCAAGTCCTTGGCCGCCTGCATCAGCTGCGGTCCGAGCAGCGGCGAGCATTCGACGCTGACGTTGAGCTTGCCGGCGATCATCGCCTCGAAGGCACCCTTGACGCCGTCGATCGAGATGATCGTGATGTCCTTGCCCGGCTTCATGCCGGCTTCCTCGATGGCCTGGATCGCGCCGATCGCCATGTCGTCGTTGTGCGCGTAGAGCACGTTGATCTTCTTGCCCTCGGCCTTCAGGAACGCTTCCATCACCTCCTTGCCCTTGGCGCGCGTGAAGTCGCCGGTCTGGCTGCGGATGATCTTGTAGCGCGGCTGCGCCTTGATGATCTCCTCGAAGCCCTTCTTGCGGTCGATCGCCGGCGCCGAGCCGACCGTGCCCTGCAGCTCGACGATGGCGACGTCGCCCTGGCCCTTGTAGTTCTCGAGCAGCCAGCGGCCGGCCTTGCGGCCTTCCTCGACGAAGTCCGAGCCCATGAAGGTGACCCACAAGGTGTCGTCCTTCTCGTCGACCGCGCGGTCGGAGAGGATCACCGGGATCTTCGCCGCCTTGGCTTCGCGCAGCACGGTGCCCCAGCCCGATTCGACGACCGGCGAGAAGCCGATCACGTCGACCTTCTGCGCGATGAACGCGCGGATCGCCTTGATCTGGTTCTCCTGCTTCTGCTGCGCGTCCGAGAACTTGAGCTCGATGCCGGCGTCCTTCGCGGCCGACTTGATCGACTCGGTGTTCGCCGTGCGCCATTCGCTCTCGGCGCCGACCTGGGCGAAGCCGAGCACGAGCTTGTCGTCGGCGAACGCCGCCGGGATCGGCAGGCCGGCGGCCAGCATGGCGGCGATGACGGTACGTCGTTGTGCGTTCATCAGTGTCTCCTGTGGATGTCGGTGCTGAAGCGATGCACGGTCGTGCGGGTGTAGGCCTCGCCAGGCCGGTGTTGGCTGGGCAATTTAGTCATACTAAAAGAGCGCAAGCTTTAGGAACCATTCGGACAAACACCGAGCTCTTTTCCAATAAAAACATACTTTATGATCGCGCCCGACATGAGCAAGCCTTTTCCGCCGCTGCGTTCCGCCGCCTGGTTCGGCACGGCCGACAAGAACGGCTTCATGTACCGGAGCTGGATGAAGAACCAGGGCATCCCGGACCATGAGTTCCGCGGCAAGCCGGTGATCGGCATCTGCAACACCTGGTCGGAGCTGACGCCGTGCAACGCGCACTTCCGCAAGCTCGCCGAGCACGTGCGGCGCGGCGTGCTCGAGGCCGGCGGCTTCCCGGTCGAGTTCCCGGTGTTCTCGAACGGCGAGTCCAACCTCAGGCCGACCGCGATGTTCACGCGCAACCTAGCGAGCATGGACGTCGAGGAGGCGATCCGCGGCAACCCGATCGATGCGGTGGTGCTGCTCGTCGGTTGCGACAAGACGACGCCCGCACTGCTGATGGGCGCGGCGAGCTGCGACGTGCCGGCGATCGCGGTGAGCGGCGGGCCGATGCTCAACGGCAAGCACCAGGGGCGCGACATCGGCTCGGGCACGGTCGTGTGGCAGCTCTCGGAAGAGGTCAAGGCCGGCCGCATCTCGATCCACGACTTCATGGCCGCCGAGGCCGGCATGTCGCGCTCGGCCGGCACCTGCAACACGATGGGCACGGCGTCGACGATGGCCTGCATGGCCGAGGCGCTCGGCGTGACCTTGCCGCACAACGCCGCGATCCCGGCGGTCGATGCGCGGCGCTACGTGCTGGCGCAGATGTCGGGCATGCGCATCGTCGAGATGGTGCGCGAGGAGCTGAAGCTGTCGAAACTGTTGACGCGCGCGGCGTTCGAGAACGCGATCCGCGTCAATGCGGCGATCGGCGGATCGACCAACGCGGTGATCCACCTCAAGGCGATCGCCGCGCGCATCGGCGTGCCGCTGGCGCTCGACGACTGGACCGCGATCGGCCGCGACACGCCGACCATCGTCGACCTGCAGCCGTCGGGGCGCTACCTGATGGAGGAGTTCCATGACGCGGGCGGCTTGCCCGCGGTGCTGCGGCGCATCGGTGAAGCCGGCCTCCTGCCGCATCCCGATGCGATCACCGCGAACGGGCAGACCTTGTGGGACAACGCGAAGGACGCGCCGATCCACGACGACGCCGTGATCCGTCCGCTCGCCACGCCGCTCGTGGCCGACGGCAGCATGCGCATCCTGCGCGGCAACCTCGCGCCGCGCGGCGCGGTGCTGAAGCCGTCGGCCGCGACGCCGGCCTTGCTGAAGCACCGCGGCCGCGCGGTCGTGTTCGAGGACCTCGAGGACTACAAGGCGCGCATCGCCGATCCCGATCTCGACGTGACGGCCGATTCGGTGCTGGTGCTGAAGAACTGCGGCCCGCGCGGCTATCCGGGCATGGCCGAGGTCGGCAACATGGGCCTGCCGCCGAAGCTGCTGGCGCAGGGCGTGACCGACATGGTGCGCCTCTCGGACGCGCGCATGAGCGGCACCGCCTACGGCACGGTGGTGCTGCACGTGGCGCCCGAGGCGATGGCGGGCGGGCCGCTCGCGGCGGTGCGCCAGGGCGACTGGATCGAGCTCGATGCCGATGCGGGGCGGCTGCATCTGGACGTCCCGGACGCCGAGCTGCAACGCCGCCTCGACGCCTGGGCCGCCGCGTCGCGGGTCGACGACGCGAGCGGCTATCGCAAGCTGTACGTCGAGCACGTGCTGCAGGCCGACGAAGGCTGCGACTTCGATTTCCTGGTCGGATGCCGCGGTGCCGCGGTGCCGCGGCATTCGCACTGACACTCCACGGAGCTGCAAGATGGCATCTGCTGCCCGCTATCGCGGCGTCTTCCCGGTCGCCCCCACCACCTTCACCGAAGCCGGCGAGCTCGACCTCGACAGCCAGCAGCGCTGCATCGACTTCATGATCGACGCCGGCGCGCAGGGCATCTGCATCCTCGCGAACTTCTCCGAGCAGTTCACGCTGTCGGACGACGAGCGCGAGACCTTGGCGCGCGTCGTGATCGAGCGCGTCGCCGGCCGCGTGCCGGTGATCGTGACGACGACGCACTTCAGCACGCGATCGACGATCGAGCGCTCGCAGCGCGCGCAGGCGCTCGGTGCCGCGATGGTGATGGTGATGCCGCCGTACCACGGCGCGACGATCCGCGTCCCCGAGCCGGCGATCGTCGACTACTACGCGCGGCTGTCGGATGCGATCGGCATACCGATCATGGTGCAGGACGCGCCGGTGAGCGGCACGCCGCTGCCGGCCGCGCTGCTCGCGCGCATGGCGCGCGAGATCGAGCAGCTCGCGTACTTCAAGATCGAATGCGCGGGCGCCGCGTCCAAGCTCCGCGAGCTGATCCGACTCGGCGGCGACGCCATCGAAGGCCCGTGGGACGGCGAGGAAGGCATCACGCTCTATTCCGACCTCGAGGCCGGCGCCACCGGTGCGATGACCGGTGCGGGCTTCCCCGACGGCATCCGCAAGATCGTCGATGCCTACGCCGCCGGCCGGCGCGACGAGGCGTTCGAGCACTACCAGCGCTGGCTGCCGCTGGTCAACGTCGAGAACCGCCAGTGCGGCCTGCTCGCCGCCAAGGCGCTGATGAAGGAAGGCGGCGTGATCGCGTGCGCCGCGCCGCGCCACCCGTTCCCCGCGATGAACCCCGCGACCCGCGCCGAGCTGATCGCGACCGCACGCCGGCTCGATCCGCTGGTGCTGCGCTGGGGACGCTGACACCCCTCGTTGCTGCCAACCACCAGGAGACACGCACCATGCAGCGCAAGCACTTCCTCCGTCTCGGCCTCGCGGCCGCCGCCGCTTACGCACTCGCCGGCACGGCGATGGCACAGGACAAGGGCACGGTCGGCGTCGCGATGCCGACCAAGTCGTCGGCCCGCTGGATCTCCGACGGCGACAGCATGGTCAGGTCGCTGAAGGAGAAGGGCTACAAGGCCGACCTGCAGTACGCCGAGGACGACATACCGAACCAGCTGGCGCAGGTCGAGAACATGATCACCAAGAAGGTCAAGGTGCTGGTGATCGCCGCGATCGACGGCACGACCCTGTCCGATGCGCTGCAGAAGGCGGCCGACCAGGGCATCAAGGTGATCGCCTACGACCGGCTGATCCGCAACTCGAAGAACGTCGACTACTACACCACGTTCGACAACTTCCAGGTCGGCGTGCTGCAGGCCACGTCGATCGTCGACAAGCTCGGACTGAAGCAGGGCAAGGGGCCGTTCAACATCGAGCTGTTCGGCGGCTCGCCCGACGACAACAACGCCTTCTTCTTCTACGACGGCGCGCTCTCGGTGCTGAAGCCCTACATCGACAGCGGCAAGCTCGTCGTGCGCAGCAAGCAGATGGGCATGCAGAAGGTGGGCACGCTGCGCTGGGACGGCGCGGTCGCGCAGGCGCGCATGGACAACCTGCTGTCGGCCTACTACGGCAACGCCCGCGTCGACGCGGTGCTGTCGCCGTACGACGGCCTGTCGATCGGCATCATCTCGTCGCTGAAGGGCGTCGGCTACGGCACGCCGAAGCAGCCGATGCCGATCGTCACCGGCCAGGACGCCGAGGTGCCGTCGGTCAAGGCGATCCTGCGCGGCGACCAGGCGTCGACGGTCTTCAAGGACACCCGGGATCTCGCCAAGGTCACCGTCGACATGATCGATGCGGTGCTGTCCGGCAAGCCGCCGCAGATCAACGACACCAAGACCTACAACAACGGCGTCAAGGTCGTGCCGTCGTACCTGCTGAAGCCGGTGCTGGTCGACGCGACGAACTGGAAGCCGGTGCTGGTCGGCAGCGGCTACTACAGGGAAAGTCAGATCCAGTAGGCGATGGGCTCGTTGTTGGAGATGCGCGGCATCACGAAGGCCTTTCCGGGCGTCGTGGCGCTGCGCGACGTGAACCTCGCCGTGCAGGCCGGCGAGATCCATGCCGTCGTCGGCGAGAACGGCGCCGGCAAGTCGACGTTGATGAAGGTGCTGTCGGGCGTCTACCCGCACGGCAGCTACGACGGCCGCATCGTCTACGACGGCGAGGAGCGGCGCTTCGCGGACATCGCCGACAGCGAGCGGCTCGGCATCATCATCATCCACCAGGAGCTCGCGCTGGTGCCGCTGCTGTCGATCGCCGAGAACCTCTTCCTCGGCAACGAACGCGCACGGCACGGCGTGATCGACTGGTTCGCGTCGTACGCCCAGACGCGCGCGCTGCTGAAGAAGGTCGGGCTGAAGGCCGAGCCGACGACGCTCGTCACCGACCTCGGCGTCGGCCAGCAGCAGCTCGTCGAGATCGCCAAGGCGCTGTCGAAGGAAGTGCGCCTGCTGATCCTCGACGAGCCGACCGCGAGCCTCAACGAGACCGACAGCGACGCGCTGCTGGACCTGCTGCTCGAGCTGAAGTCGCACGGCATCGCCTGCATCCTGATCTCGCACAAGCTCAACGAGATCGCGAAGGTGGCCGACACCGTCACGGTGATCCGCGACGGCAGCACGGTCGCGACCCTGGACGCGAGCGGCCGCGCGGTCGACGAGCGCGAAGTCGTGCGCCTGATGGTGGGGCGCGAGATGGCCGACCGCTATCCGCATCGCACGCCTTCGATCGGCGATGTGGTGTTCGAGGTGCGCGACTGGCGCGTGCACCACCCGGAGCACCGTGACCGCCTGTTCATCAGGGGCGTGGACTTCCAGGCCCGGCGCGGCGAGATCGTCGGCATCGCCGGGCTGATGGGTGCGGGCCGCACCGAGTTCGCGATGAGCGTGTTCGGCCACGCCTGGGGTCAACGCATCTCCGGCGAGGTGCGCATGCATGGCCGGGCGGTCGACACGAGCCGCATCGATCGCGCGGTCGCCCGGGGACTGGCTTACGTGACCGAAGACCGCAAGGCGCTCGGCCTCGTGCTGGACGATACGATCCTGCACAACGTCAGCCTCGCGAACCTGAGCGGCGTGGCCAGCGCCGGCGTGATCGACGACGGTCGGGAGTTCGCAGTCGCCGGCGACTACCGCAGGAAGCTCGCGATCCGCTGCGCCGGCCTGGGCCAGCCGGTCGTCGACCTCTCGGGCGGCAACCAGCAGAAAGTCGTGCTCGCCAAATGGCTGTTCGCCGATCCCGAGGTGCTGATCCTCGACGAGCCGACGCGCGGCATCGACGTCGGCGCCAAGTTCGAGATCTACACCTTGATCGCCGAGCTGGCCGCGGCCGGCAAGTGCATCGTGATGATCTCGTCGGAAATGCCCGAGCTGCTCGGCATGTGCGATCGCATCGTCGTGATGAACGAAGGGCGGTTCATCGCCGAGTTCGACGCGGCCGACGCGTCGCAGGAAAGGATCATGCATGCGATCGTCGCCGACGACGGCCGCTGACGCCGCCGTGCCGGGCACGCGCTCCGGCTACGCGACGCACCTCAAGGCCAACCTGCGCGACTACGGCATGCTGCTGTCGCTGATCGCGATCATGGTGTTCTTCCAGGTCATGACCGACGGCACCCTGATGCAGCCGCTCAACCTGACGAACCTCGTGCTGCAGAACAGCTACATCGTCATCATGGCGCTGGGCATGCTGCTCGTGATCGTCGCCGGGCACATCGACCTGTCGGTCGGCTCGGTCGTCGGTTTCATCGGCGCGATGGCGGCCGTGCTGATGGTGCAGTTCGAGCTGAACTTCGTCGTGGCGACGGTGCTTTGCCTCGTCGCCGGCGCCGTCATCGGCGGCATCCAGGGCTGGTTCGTCGCGTTCTTCAGGGTGCCGTCGTTCATCGTCACCTTGGCCGGCATGCTGGTCTTCAAGGGCCTGAGCCTCGCGGTGCTGCAGGGGCAATCGGTCGGGCCGTTCCCGCCGTCGTTCCAACTGCTGAGCTCGGGCTTCATTCCCGACGTGTTCCATGGCGCGCAGTGGCGCATCAGCTCGCTCGTCATCGGCGTCGTCGTCGCGGCCGCCCTGGCGGCGGCCGAGTTGCGCCAGCGCACGCGGCAGGCCGCTCACGGCATCGAAGGCGAGCCGGCCGCGTTGTTCTGGCTGAAGCTCGTGGTGTTCGCCGCGCTCATCGTCGCGTTCAGCGCGGTGATGGCGTCGTATCGCGGGCTGCCGAACGTGCTCGTCGTGATGACCTTGCTGATGCTGCTGTACGACTTCGTCACCCGCCGCACGACGCTCGGCCGGCGCGTCTATGCGCTCGGCGGCAACGAGAAGGCGGCGCGCCTTTCGGGCGTGAAGACGCAGCGGCTGGTGTTCTGGACCTTCGTCAACATGGGCGTGCTGGCGGCCGTCGCCGGCCTGGTGTTCGCGGCGCGGCTCAACACCGCGACGCCGAAGGCCGGCCTCGGCTTCGAGCTCGACGTGATCGCGGCCTGCTTCATCGGCGGCGCATCGGCCTCGGGCGGCGTGGGCAAGGTGCAGGGCGCGGTGATCGGCGCGCTCGTGATGGGCGTGATGAACAACGGCATGTCCATCCTCGGCATCGGCATCGACTACCAGCAGGTCATCAAGGGGCTGGTGCTGCTGGCGGCCGTCTTCTTCGACGTCTACAACCGGCGCAAGACGTGAATCCGGCACACGGTCACCGCGACTACCGGCAGCCGCCCGAGCGCAAGAGCATGCATGCGCGCATCGTGCGCGACCTCGGGATGCGCATCGTCGGCGGCGAGTTCAAGCCGGGCGACCGGCTGCCGGCCGAGGCCGCGCTGCTCGCCGACTACGACGTGAGCCGCCCGGTGCTGCGCGAGGCGGTGCGCGTGCTGGTCGCCAAAGGGCTCGTGCTCTCGCGCCAGCGTGCCGGCGCGAGCGTGCGTGCGCGCAACGAGTGGCACCTGCTCGATCCCGACGTGCTGTACTGGCTGATCCAGTCGCAGCCGCCGCCGCAGTTCGTCGAAATCCTGCTGACCGCTCGCCGCGTCTTCGAGCCCGCGGCTGCGGCGCTGGCGGCGCGCGTCGCGAGCGACGCCGCGCTGAAGCGCGTCGCGGAGGCCTATGCCGGCATGGAGGCGGCACGCACGCCGGAGGAGTTGCTCGAGCCCGACCTCGCGTTCCACCGCCGGATCGCCGAGGCGACCGGCAACGACCTGCTGGCCTACATCGGCAACATGCTGTCGCTGGCGCTGCGCGAATCGATCAAGCTCAGCAGCCAGCATCCGAACACGCACGCGCTGTCGCTGCCGCGGCACAAGGCGATCCTCACGGCGCTCCTGAACCGCGATCCGCTGGCGGCGCAGCAGGCGAGCCTGGTGCAGTTGAAGGAGACGAAGGAAGACCTGAACGAGGTGCTGGCCGGGAGCGAGGGCTTGATGTGACGCGACGCGCGCGCCGTTCGTCCGGCCGCCGGCAAGGCGGCCGCGGCGGCGCGCCGAGTCCCTGCACACGCAGGGACTCGCATCTGCGGCTATAACGCCCGTCACCTACAGCAAACCGCCTGCCGCGTCGCGCGCGGGACCATCCCTCATGGCCGACCTTTCGAGCTACCTCGTCACCCGCAAGTGGCCCGCCCAGCATCCCGAGCTGCTGCAGCTCTATTCGCTGCCCACGCCGAACGGCGTGAAGGCGTCGATCATGCTCGAGGAGACGGGGCTGCCGTACGAGGTGCACCGCGTCGCCTTCGACACCAACGACCAGATGACGCCGGAGTTCCTCTCGGTGAGCCCGAACAACAAGATCCCGGCGATCCTCGATCCGAACGGCCCGGCGGGCAAGCCGCTGGCGCTGTTCGAATCGGGCGCGATCCTGATCTACCTCGCCGAGAAGACCGGCCAGTTCATGCCGCTCGACGCCGCCGGGCGCTACGAGACGATCCAGTGGGTGATGTTCCAGATGGGCGGCATCGGCCCGATGTTCGGCCAGCTCGGCTTCTTCCACAAGTTCGCCGGCAAGGCCTATGAGGACAAGCGCCCGCGCGACCGCTATGTGGCCGAGGCCCAGCGGCTGCTCGGCGTGCTCGACAAGCGCCTCGAAGATCGAAGCTGGATCATGGGCGATGCCTACACGATCGCCGACATCGCGACCTTTCCCTGGGTGCGCAACCTGATCGGCTTCTATGACGCGGGCGAACTGGTCGGCATCGGCGACTACCGGAATGTGACACGCGTGCTCGAAGCGTTCGTTGCGCGGCCGGGCGTGGCACGCGGGCTGCAGATACCGAAGGCGCCATAGCCTGCGGCCCGCGCCGCGGCCATGGTGGCGACCCCGATGCGGGCGGAGCAGGGCGCGGCCACAATCGCGCACTTCACAACTCCGACCCTCGGGAGACCTGATGAACTTCGTACGCACTTCCGTGGCTACCGCCGCGGCCGTACTGCTGGCCTGTGCCGGCGCGAGCCATGCTGCTGGCACGACCAGCCGGGCCGACGAACTGAAGCAACTGCGGCTGCAGGAAAAGCAGAGCACCAATTTCTACAAGGCCTACTTCCCCGACCTCGAGACGGCGCACAAGGCCGCGATCAGCTTCCACAACGAGATGATCGAGGCCCACTACGACCAGGGATACCTCGTGATGCAGCTCGAGCCGGCGCAGATGGCATCGCTGCGCGGCTTCGGCTTCCGCTTCGAGCGCGCGACCGAATTCATCGCGCAGCGCAACCAGATCGTCGACCTGATCCAGCAGGCGGCCGATGCGCGGCAGCGCGCCGGCGGCAAGGCGGAAGACGCCAGCATCCAGTCGATCCCGGGCTATCCGTGCTACCCGACCGTCGAGGAGACCTTCGCGACGGCACAAGGCTACACGGTCACCTATCCGACGCTCGCGAAGTGGGTCGACGTCGGCGACTCCTGGCAGAAGACGCACAACCTCGGCGGCTACGACATGAACGTGCTGCAGATGACCAACAGCGCGAAGCCGGGACCGAAGCCCATCCTCTTCATCACCGCGGCGATCCATGCGCGCGAGTACACGACCTCGCCGGTGGCGCTGGCGTTCGCCGACTGGCTGCTGACCGGCTACGGCACCGATCCCGATGCGACCTGGATCCTCGACAACGAAGAGGTCCACATCATGCTGCAGTCCAACCCCGACGGCCGCAAGATGGCCGAGGCGGGGCTGCTGTGGCGCAAGAACACCGACACCGCCTATTGCAGCCCGACCAGCAACAACCGCGGCGCCGACCTGAACCGCAACTTCAGCTTCATGTGGAACTCGACCGGCGGGCAGGGCTCGAGCGGCAACCAGTGCAACGATACCTACCGCGGTCCGTCGCCGTCGTCCGAGCCGGAGACCCAGGCGATGGAAGCCTACATGCGCGGCCTCTGGCCGGACAGCCGCGGCCCGAACCTCGGCGACGGCGCGCCGCCCGATACCAGCGGCATCCACATCGACATCCACAGCGATGCGGACATGGTGCTGTGGCCGTGGGGCGAGACCGAGCAGCCGACCGGCAACGCGACGGCGTTCCAGACGATGGGCCGGCGCCTCGCGTTCTACAACGGCTACTGGCCGTCGCAGTCGATCGGCCTGTATCCGACCGACGGGACCAGCGACGGCCCGAGCTACGGCGAGCTCGGGATCGCGTCGTTCACGATCGAGCAGGGCAATGCCTTCTTCGAGAAGTGCTCCTACTACGAGCGCAACACGAAGCCGACGAACCTCGCGGCGCTGAAGTACGCGGCCCGCGTCGTGCGCGCGCCCTACCTGCTGCCGGAAGGCCCCGACGTGACGAGCATCGCGCTGAGCGCCAAGGCGGCCGGCGTCGCCGCGGGCGTGCCGGTGACGCTGACGGCATCGATCACCGACACGCAGTTCAACGACACCAACGGCACCCAGCCGCGCGAGAACGTCGTCGCGGCCGAGGCCTACATCGACACGCCGCCGTGGGTGGCCGGCGCGGTGGCGATCCCGCTGGCGGCGAGCGACGGGAGCTTCGACTCGGTGACCGAGCAGGCCACCGGCACGCTGGCGACGCGCGGCCTCGCGGCCGGCAAGCACCTCGTGTTCGTGCGTGGCAAGGTGAGCTCGGGGCAGTTCGGGCCGGTGAGCGCGGCCTTCCTGACGATCCGCGGCCGTACCGAGTAGGCGGCTCGGGCCGGCCGGGCGCGTGCCCGGCCGGCGCCTCTACAGCGCGTCTCGCTCAGGCAGGACCGGCCGCGTGTAGAACAGGTACCACTGCGCGATCTCCTCGTTGGTCAGCTTCCAGCGCTGGCTGCCCTCGTCGATCACGTCGCGCGTGACGAAGATCGGCATGACGCCGGCCTTGCCCATCGGCATGAAGCCCGCGATGCCGGTCGACGTGTGGACCTCGGCCTCCGGCAGCACCAGGAAATAGCGCTGGTCAGCGGCCGCTTCCAGCGCGTAGGGCGGCGCGGCCGGTGCGTCCGCCGACGCGACGTGCTTGACCGTCGCGACGACTGCGTGCGTGCCGGGCTTCAGCGTGATCGCGGTGTACTTCATCTTCGGCAGGTCGGCGACCTTGCGGCCGTCGACGACGATAGTCAGGTCCTGCCCGTCGTAGGGCGACCGCAGCAAGTACAGGATCGCCGTGCCGGGCATCGGGTCCTGCAGCGGCGTCTGCTGGTCGAGCGTGTACGGCACCGAAGGCGGCACCGTGCAGGCGGCCAGTCCCCACGCCAGCGACCACCCGACGACGCGGCGCGCCGCGCGGCGGCCCGCCTCAGATGTGCAGCGCATGCCCCAGCGCCCGCAGCGCCGCTTCCTGCACCGCCTCGCCCAACGTCGGATGCGCGTGGATCGTGCCCGCGGTGTCCTCGAGCCGTTCGCACATCGCGATCGAATGACCGAAGGTCGACGTCAGCTCGGAGACGCCGTGGCCGACGGCTTGCCAGCCGACGATCAGGTGGTCGTCCTTGCGTGCGACGACGCGGATGAAGCCGTCGGTGCCGTCGAGCGTCATCGCGCGGCCGTTGGCCGACAGCGGGAACATCGCGGTGACGTGGGTCGCGGCATCGACCTCGCCCGGCGCGGCGCCGACGGCGACGACCTCGGGGTCGGTGAAGCAGACCGCCGGGATGGATGCAGGCTCGAAGCGGCGCGTATGGCCGGCGATGACCTCGGCGACCATCTCGCCCTGCGCCATGCCGCGGTGCGCGAGCATCGGCTCGCCGGTCAGGTCGCCGATCGCCCAGACGTTGCGCATCGACGTGCGGCACTGCTCGTCGACCTGCACCGCCTTGCCTTTCATCGCGAGCTGCAACGATGCGAGCCCTGCGCTGCGCGGCTTGCGGCCGACCGCGACGAGCACGACGTCGGCCGCGAGATCGGCATCCTTGCCGCTCGCATCGCGCACGCGGATGCCCGGCGCGCCGTCCATCGGTCCGGTCACCTGCGTGTTCAGCAGCACCCTGACGCCGAGCTTCGCGAGCGAGCGCGCGACCGGCTTCGTCAGCTCGTCGTCGTACGCCGGCAGCACGCGCTCGCGCGCTTCGACCACCGTGACCGCGGCACCGAGCTTGCGCCACGCGGTGCCGAGCTCGAGACCGATGTAGCCGGCGCCGACGACGACGAGGTGCTGGGGCACCGCCTTCAGCGACAGCGCTTCGGTCGACGAGATCACCGCGCCGTCCATGCCGCCGAACGGCAGCATCGGCAGCTCGACCGGCACCGAGCCGTGCGCGAGCAGCAGGTGCTCGCAGCTCAGGCGCTGCACGCTGCCGTCGTCGCGCTTCACGTCCACGGTCTTGCCGTCGACGATCTCGGCCCAGCCCTGGACGACCTGCACGCCGGCCTTCTTCAGCAGCGCGCCGACGCCGCCGGTCAGCTTGCCGACGATGCCGTCCTTCCACTTCAGCGTCTCGGCCAGCTCGAGGCGCGGTGCCTGCACATGGATGCCGAGGTGACCCTTGGCGCCCGACTGGCGCTGCGCGAGGTCGTAGGCGTCGGCCGCATGGATCAGCGCCTTCGACGGGATGCAGCCGATGTTGAGGCAGGTGCCGCCAAGCGACTGGCCTTCGACCAGCGTCGTCGGGATGCCGAGCTGGCCGGCGCGGATGGCCGCGACATAGCCGCCCGGGCCGCCGCCGATGACCAGCAGCTTCGTGGAGTTCTCCGTTGTCATGCGGACTCCATGAACAAGGTCGCCGGCAACTCGAGTTTCGAGCGCACCGCCTGGATGAACTCGGCCGCGTCCATGCCGTCGACGACGCGGTGGTCGAACGACGACGACAGGTTCATCTGCAGCCTGGGCACGATCGCGCCGCGGTAGACCGCGGGACGTTCGACGATGCGGTTGACGCCGACGATGCCGACCTCGGGCCGGTTGATGACCGGTGTCGTGACGACGCCGCCCAGCGTGCCGAGGCTCGTGATCGTGATCGTCGAGCCTGACAGCTCGTCGCGCGTCGCCTTGCCGTCGCGTGCCGCGGCGGCCAGGCGCGCGATCTCGGCCGCGGTCTGCCACAGGTCCAGCGTCTCGGCGTGCTTGACGACCGGCACGACGAGCCCGTTCGACGTCTGCGCCGCGATGCCGAGGTGGACCGCCGCATAGCGCGTGACGTGGCCCGCCTCGTCGTCGTAGCGGGCGTTGATCTGCGGGAAGTCGGCCAGGGTCAGCACGACGGCGCGGGCGATGAAGGCGAGCGGCGACAGCTTGCCGCGCGTCGCGCCGTGCTTCGCGTTCAGGTGCGTGCGCAGCGCTTCGAGCTCGGTGACGTCGAGCTCCTCGACGTAGGTGAAGTGCGGTATGTGGCGCTTCGATTCCTGCATGCGCTCGGCGATCTTGCGGCGCAGGCCGATCACCGGGACGCGTTCCTCGTCGGTACGCGGCGCGGTGCCGGTCGGCGTCGCCGGTGCCGGCCGGGCGGCGGGCGCAGGTGCGGTGACCGGCGCGCTGCGACCCCCGACATAGGCATCGAGATCGTCGTGCGTCACCTGGCCGGCCGGACCGCTGCCGGCGACGAAGCGCAGCTCGATGCCGAGGTCCCAGGCGCGCTGGCGCACCGCCGGCGACGCCAGCGGCTTGCTGTCGGGCTCGCGGGGCACGCTCGGCCGGGCGACCGCTGCGGTCGACGACGATGTCGAGGCGGTGGCTGCCGCCTTGGCCGCGATCGGCGCAGGGGCAGGCGCGGGCGCCGGGGCGGGTGCAGGCGCGGGCGCCGGTGTCGCTGCAGCCTTCGGCGCGGGGGCCGGCGCCTTCTGCGGCGCCGGTGCCGGGGCGGCCTTGCCGCCGCCCTTCACGTTGCCGGCCCCCTCGACCTCGATGCGGATCAGGTCGGCACCGACGGCCAGGGTCTGACCGACATCGCCACCGAGCGAGTCGACCTTGCCCGCGACCGGCGACGGGATCTCGACCGTCGCCTTGTCGGTCATGACGTCGGCCAGGGTCTGGTCCTCGGCCACCGTATCGCCGGGCTTGACGTGCCATGCGACGAGCTCGACCTCGGCGATCCCTTCGCCGATGTCCGGCATCTTGATGACGTGCATGCCCATCAGGCACCCCCCGCCATCGTGCGCTTGAAGGCCTCGCCGACGCGTGCCGGGCCCGGAAAGTAGGCCCATTCCTGCGCATGCGGATACGGCGTGTCCCAGCCGGCGACGCGCTCGATCGGCGCCTCGAGGTGGTAGAAGCAATGCTCCTGGATCAACGACACCAGCTCGGCACCGAAGCCGCTGGTGCGCGTCGCTTCGTGCACGACGACGCAGCGGCCGGTGCGCTTCACCGATGCGGTGATGGTCTCGAGGTCGAGCGGCCAGATGCTGCGCAGGTCGATGATCTCGGCGTCGATGCCGGTCTCCTTCGCGGCGGCCTCGGCGACGAACACCATCGTGCCGTAGGTCAGCACGGTGAGCTGCGATCCGGGGCGATAGATCGATGCCGATTCGAGCGGCACGGTGTAGTAGCCGTCCGGCACTTCGCCGAGCGGATGCTTGGACCACGGCACGACCGGCCGGTCGTGGTGGCCGTCGAACGGACCGTTGTAGAGGCGCTTGGGCTCGAGGAAGATCACCGGGTCGTCGCACTCGATCGCCGAGATCAGCAGGCCCTTGGCGTCGCGCGGATTCGACGGCATCACGGTGCGGATGCCGCAGACGTGCGTGAACAGCGCCTCCGGACTCTGGCTGTGGGTCTGGCCGCCGTAGATGCCGCCGCCGCACGGCATGCGCACCGTGATCGGCGCGGTGAACTCGCCCGCCGAGCGGTAGCGCAGGCGCGCCGCTTCCGAGACGATCTGGTCGGACGCCGGATAGAAGTAGTCGGCGAACTGGATCTCGGCGACCGGCCGGAGGCCATAGGCGCCCATGCCGACCGCGACGCCGACGATGCCGCCTTCGGAGATCGGCGCGTCGAACACGCGCGAGGCGCCGTACTTGGTCTGCAGGCCTTCGGTGCAGCGGAACACGCCGCCGAAGTAGCCGACGTCCTGGCCGAACACGACGACGTTGGGATCGCGCTCGAGCATCACGTCCATCGCCGAGCGCAGCGCCTGGATCATCGTCATCGGCGTGGTGCGCTCGTCGGTCGAGGTTGCCTCGCTGGTTGCCTCGCTGGTTGTGGCCATGGCTGCTTCTTTCCGGGGGGTCTTGGTACGCGTCAGCATGGTGGTCAGACTCCGGCTTGCTGGCGCTGCTCGCGCAGATGCGGCGGCATGTCCTTGTAGACGTCGTCGAACATCGCGGCGGCGCTCGGGCCGCGGCCGTCGGCGAGCGTGCCGTACTGCTCGGCTTCCTTGAACGCCGCCGACACTTCGGCCTCGAGCTCCTTCTTCACCGCCTCCTGCTCCTCGTCGGACCACTTGCCGAGGCCCTTCAGGTGCTGCGCCAGTCGCGCGATCGGATCGCCGAGCGGGAAGCGCTTCCAGTCGTCGGCCGGCCGGTACTTGGACGGATCGTCCGACGTCGAATGCGGGCCGGCGCGGTAGGTCACCCACTCGATCAAGGTCGGGCCGAGGTTGGAGCGCGCCCGCTCGGCGGCCCAGCGCGATGCCGCATAGACCGCGAGGAAGTCGTTGCCGTCGACGCGCAGCGACGCGATGCCGCAGCCGACGCCGCGTGCCGCGAAGGTCGTCGCCTCGCCGCCCGCGATCGCCTGGAACGTCGAGATCGCCCACTGGTTGTTGACGACGTTGAGGATCACCGGCGCGCGGTAGACGTGCGCGAAGGTCAGCGCCGTATGGAAGTCGGCCTCGGCGGTCGCGCCGTCGCCGATCCATGCCGATGCGATCTTCGTGTCGCCCTTGATCGCCGACGCCATGCCCCAGCCGACCGCCTGGATGAACTGCGTCGCGAGGTTGCCGCTGATCGAGAAGAAGCCGGCCCGCTTGACCGAATACATCACCGGCAGCTGGCGGCCCTTCAGCGGATCGTGCTCGTTGGACAGCAGCTGGCAGATCATGTCGACCATCGACACGTCGTCGCGCGCGAGCAGCAGGCCTTGCTGGCGATAGGTCGGGAAGCACATGTCGCCGTCCTCGATCGCGAGCGAATGCGCGGTCGCGATCGCCTCCTCGCCGAGGCACTGCATATAGAAGGACATCTTCTTCTGGCGCTGCGCGATCAGCATGCGGGCGTCGAAGACGCGCGTCTTGATCATCGCGCGCAGGCCGCGGCGCAAGGTGTCGGCGTCGATGTTCGGCGCCCACGGGCCGCGCGGCACGCCGCCTTCGTCGAGCACGCGGACCAGCGTGTAGGCGAGGTCGCTGGTATCGGCAGGCGTCGCGTCGACGCGCGGACGGCGCACCGTGCCGGCGGCCGACAGGTGGAGGTAGGAGAAGTCGGTCTCGTGTCCCGGACGGCCCGTCGGTTCGGGCACGTGCAGACGCAAGGGGGCGTTCGAGCTCATGGCAGCGGGGCTCCTCGATCGTGTCGAGAGGAGGTTGGCGATGACCGTCCGGCAGCCGCGGGTGGCCGCTGCCGGACGCACGATGCAGGCGCCCGCGACGGGTTGTCCGCGCGGGCGTGCAGCAGCAGATGGTAGTGGAAGCGCGGCGGCCGCGCGGCCGCCGTGTCGTCATCGCTCCCCGGGGGATTCCCGGGGTGCGGAAATCGGCGGCGTGTTGCGCGCCGCCGCGTGCAGGGGGTTGCCGCGACTCAGAGGCCGGGAGGCATTCGATGCTCGTCAGACCGGGCAAGCCCCTGAGACGAGTCGCCTGCGCTGCGCAATTGCATAGGCGCCTCGCTCGGCGACTCAACCGGCGCGCACGAGGCGGCGCAGGCGCAACAGGTAGCGTTCCCACGGATCCGCCGGCAAGGCGCTGGGCTGCGACTTGCGACGGCGCGAGCGGCGCGCCGGCGGGCGCTGAAGATCGGCGGCGAGGCTGGGCGGGATCTTGGCCATGACGAGCTGCTCCGGTTTCTCTGAAAGCAGCGCGCGCCTCGCGGCGCGTGCAGGGATTCGGTTGGAGACCACCGGTCCGGCCGGTCGCCGTCGCAGGCGATGAGAGTCCGGTCCGGTGGCGGACCGTGAGGGGCAAGCGCCGTGCCCGCGACGTGGGGCGCCATGCCGTTCAGCGTTCAGGCTCGGCACCGTGGCGCCGAGCCGTGAACCGGGCTCCGGTGTAGGGTGCGGCCGCCGTCAGGCGGGCGGCAAGGTTTACCGGACGGCAAGGAATTGCCGGCCGGATCGGCATCGCCGTGTTCGCCCGGCCTGTGCAGAATGGCCGGCATGGCCGAACTCGAACGCAGCCCGCTTTCCGCCGGGGAGGACAACATCAGCGTCGACGCGGCGCGCGCCGCGATCCGCGCCGCGCTGACGCCGATCGCAGGCACCGAGACCGTCCCGCTCGTCGCGGCACGCGGGCGCGTGCTCGCGGCCGACGTGATCTCGCCGATCGACGTGCCGGCCCATGACAACTCGGCGATGGACGGCTATGCGTTCGATGGCGCGGCGTTGCGCGACGGTGTCGCGCTCGAACTGCGTTCGGTCGGCACCATCCACGCCGGCCACGCGCCGGCCGGGCCGCTCGCCGCGGGCGAATGCGTGCGCATCATGACCGGCGCGGTGATGCCGGCGGGGCTCGACACCGTCGTGCCGCTCGAGCTGTGCCGGGTCGACGGCGACATGGTGCGCATCGCCCCGGGCGTGATCCGTGCCGGCGAGAACCGGCGCCGGCGCGGCGAGGACCTGACGGCCGGCCGGCCGGCGATCGCCGCAGGCCGGGTGCTGCGGCCGGCCGACATCGGCCTGGTCGCGTCGCTCGGCCTGACCGAGATCGAGGTGCGCCGGCGCCTGCGGGTCGCGGTGTTCTCGACCGGCGACGAGGTCGTCGCGCCCGGCCAGCCGCTGCCGCCGCACTGCATCTACGACAGCAACCGCTATGCGCTGCTCGCGGCGATCGAGCGGCTCGGCATGGAGGCGATCGACCTCGGGCTGCTGCGCGACGATCCGGTGATGCTCGAAGCGGCGCTGCGCGATGCGGCGAACCGCGCCGACGCGATCGTCACCAGCGGCGGGGTCAGCGCCGGCGATGCGGACTACACGCGCGACATCATCGAGCGGCTCGGCGAAGTGCAGTTCTGGAAGGTCGCGATGCGGCCCGGGCGCCCGTTCGCGTTCGGCGTGCTGCATGGCGACGATGGCGCGCATGCGGCCTTTCTGTTCGCGCTGCCCGGCAATCCGGTGGCGTCGCTGGTCACGTTCTACGTGTTCGCGCGCGAAGCGCTGCTCGTACTCGCGGGTGCCGAGCCCGAGCCGATTCCGGTGCTGCAGGCGCGCAGCGTCGCCGCCTTGCGCAAGCGTCCCGGGCGCAGCGAGTTCCAGCGCGCGCGCGTGAGCCGCGCCGATGATGGCATATGGGAGGTGCGCACCGTCGGCTCGCAGGGCGCGGGCATCCTGCGCAGCATGAGCGAAGCCAATGCCCTGATCGTGCTCGGTTACGGCCAGGGCTCAGTGGCTGCGGGCTCGCCGGTCGATGTTTGGTTGTTCGATGGGTGGACTTGAAGAAGCCCGTGTCTCGCGGGCGCACTGGCATGCCAACGTGAGGACATTTCGAACCCTTGCCGACGCCGTCATGTTCGTGCAGAGCGTGCCCTACGACGCCCAGGCTACACCTGCCAAGATGGGCCCCTACGTGCGCATGGTGCACAGGCACATGCAAGCCTTGATGGAAGTATGGCAATCATGAAGGTCTATTCACCATTGTTGGTTGCGGCCTGCTCGGTTCTCGCTTTGATGCCCGCTACCGTGTTTCTGATTGCCGGCACCATCTTCTTCATCGGGGCCGTTGTGTCCATCGGCGAGGGCAGAATCTTCTTGCCCGAAGGCGGCATCGACTTTGAAGCGCTGTACATCACTCTCAGCTACGTCACCGGCGTAGTTGCGATTTGGCGGTTCTGGGCACTCGCCATCGCAACCGTTCGTGAGCGGCAAATACCATTTGCTTGGCCGCTTGGGCTAGCGATTACATGCGCGTGCGTATCCGCTGTCGGAGCGAGCTTGGTCGGTGGCGTACGCGTATTTGTCTTCGTCGTGCTTCCTGTATGCATGCTCGTGAGCTGGCTTCTGCATCTTCAATATCGCCGCTGAGTGCGAAAGGCGCACCCGCCCCAGCGGGTTGCCTGAAGCGCGGGGAATGCGTTGCTACACGGGGCAACAACTGACCCCGCTATGCCATCCCATCCCCAGCCTTACCCCCTCCTGGTGCGTCCTCGACGCCGCCGGCCCCGCGCCGGTGTACCTGCTGACGACACCGGCCATGCCGACCCGGCCCTGAGCGTCACGCCGCGCGCGCGGCTGACCAAGCAGAACCACATCCTCTACAACCCGGCGGCCGACCTCGATTTACCCACGCGGCCGAAGGCGCTGCCCAAGGGCCTCTTGAGCGTGGCCCAGGTGGAAGACATCCTGAACAGCTGCGACGTGACCAAGCCCGAGGGCTTGCGCATGCGGGCGATGCTGGAGGTGTTCTACAGCACCGGCGTGCGGCGCTTCGAGCTGGCCGGCCTCAAGCTCTTCGACGTGGATGTCGAGCGCGGCGCGCTGATGGTGCGCCAGGGCAAGGGGGCCAAGGACCGCCTGGTGCCCGTGGGTGAGCGGGCCTGCGCCTGGCTGGACAAGTACCTCCGGGAGGTGCGGCCCGAGCGGGCGACGAACCACGACGACTACACCCTGTTCCTGGACGATGACGGCCGGGGCTACGAGGCCGGCCGCCTGGGCGACCAGGTTAAACGGCAGCTCGTGGCCGCCGGGGTCCAGCACCCGGGCTCCTGTCATCTGTTCCGGGTGGCTTGCGCCACGCACATGCTGGAGAACGGGGCCGACATCCGCTTCATCCAGAGCCTGCTCGGTCACGCCAAGCTCGACACCACGCAGATTTACACGCTGGTGAGCCTGGCCAAGCTCAAGGAAGTGCACGCCGCCACGCATCCGGCGCGGCTGCATCGAGGCCCGCAGAACGCCTCAGGCGGCGCGAACGCGGCAGCGATGGCCCCGGGCCCTGGCGACCCGGTGCAGGTGCTGCTGGAGGCCCTGCAGGCCGAAGGCAGCGAAACAGACAAGAGCTAACCCCGATGGAGCACATCATCACCATCAGCGTCGAACTCGACGTGGAACAGGCCTGGGCACTGGCCCAGTTCCTCAAGCGCATCGGCTGGAGCGACTGCCGCAGCCTGGCGGAAGACGATGCGCAGACGCGGTTGATGCTTGAAGCCCTCGAACAGGTCCGCCAGGCGCTGGCGGACAACGGCTGCGCGCCACGGGAGGCACGGCGCCGGGCGCCTGTCGCTCACCTGGGGCTCAAAGCCTCGACATCCCCGCGTCAACACCGATATCCGCGCGGGCACGCGCAGGGTAAAAACGCGTCTCAGCAAAAAAATAGAATTGAAGGGAGCGTCTCAGGCCGTTCGTGCCGCCTAAATCCTTGCTGCGTCTGGAGAATTCGCTGCCGCTACGACGAAGTCGTGCCGGGGCGAGTTCAGTACCTCTTTAATTGCGTCGCCCATGAGTGTTGGGAGCAGGGGGCGCTCGGCGCTCTACAGGCAGCCGGTGGTGGCATAACGGTAGCTACCGGGGCGACGATATGCAGTACGACAGGCCTTGGCTGTCTTGCGGGTGGTCCCATGATCGCCTTTGGTGCGAGCGATGCCTGGCAAGGCGGGACCAAAGTGGTCGACGCTTTCAACGGCCTCACGTCCGAAGGATTCAACCCTCTCAAGACAGGCTTCACGAGCCTGATGCCGGACTGGGGTGCAACGGCATACGACGGCCTATCGCTGGGAGCGAACCTATATTCGCTGACTGCCAAGGTGCCTCTCTTTGTGGGGGCAACGGACGGCATCACACGAACGGGTTCTCTGTTCGGCCTTGACGTGAGTCGATGGGATTCCACCAAGGCATTCCTTGGTGCAGTAAACGGTCAAGTTGGGCAACTCGTGAACCGGATAACTCTTACAGGTTCGGCTCTTTGGAAGACTTACGGCCTCGGTAAGGACATCAGCGCGGCGGGGTCGCCATGACATAGAAGACGATGCTCGGTCGAATTCGCCGTTGGGTTGCCGTCATCAGTGGAACATTTCTTGTTGGGGGCACCTTCGGCACGTTAGCTGCGATGGCAGCGAAAGTGACTCTCGCCATCACTGAGAGGGATGCTTGGCTCTTCGTCGGACTTCCAGTTGCAGTTGTGTTGGCGATATTCATTTGGCCCAAGATGTCGCGCATCTCTGGCTTTGATCGCTGAACCGTGGACCAGGATCAAGCCTTCCTGCATACGTCTTGGTACTGACCACGCCCGTGGTCACCCTGCCTGCGTAAAGTCCTCCCGCAACGCTGCACCGGCTCGGCATGCCCCCGGCGTGGCATGGCATCATTGCGGCGCAAAGACATTGCAGCCGGTTCGTCCGACTGCCTGCCGACCACCGTGGCCCTTCGGGGGTACGTTGACTCGGTTCATCGACTCAGTGCCCTCGGGTGAACTGCACCATCTGGCGCAGCA
>JAFEEF010000031.1:26962-29507 GCA_018241265.1 Pseudomonadota bacterium
ACCACTTCCTGGGACATCAACCGGGGTCATGGCCTACCCGGCCATCGCCGACGTGCTGACGCCGGGAGTGGTGGTGATAGGGCGTAGCGCAGACGTCCTTGAGGCGCTCTCACTGAGCGGGCCAGGTGTTCGGAGTTTCTATGGAACAGTAGGCAATCTTTCGTATGGGCTTGGCGATACAATCGGATCGTCGGTCAACTATCTTTGGGCTAATGTTGTGCGTCTCCGCGGAGACCTTGTCATAGATGTTTCTGTAAACTATGAGTCGGCGGTGATAAACATGGAGCGCATCGTGATGCAGCTAAAGAATATCGGTCAATGACTGGAGTTTTAAACGTGGAATCAAAGCTTCGTCGCAAAATAGAGAAATATTATTCGGGGATCGTGAGTGATCGCAGATTTGTGCCGATCGACGATCCAGCGTGGGAGGCGATGATGCGCGGTCTCGGTAAAAAGTTTGTTTCTCAGGAGTTTCGTATTCAGTTTGTTCTCGATCGAGGTACGCTTTCCGTGTATGGGGGTCTGCAGAATGGAGTGGGCGACTGGTTCAATTTGGTGAATGTTATTTCATGGCTCAATGGTGGTCGAATTCTCATTTCCTATGACGACCCAAGTGGCTTTGCCGTTGCCTTTGATCGTTCGTACCAAGATTTGGCAAAGTTTTTTTCCCAAGAAGAAGAATCGATTCGAGGCGAGTTCATCGACTGGGAGTCGCGCCGATTCTAAGCTGAAACCCTAACCGATCACTTCGAACGTCACAGAGCGGACTTTGATGCTGTCGATGAGGCAGACTATGTCAAGCAATCTCAAGAGTTCCGCATTCGCGCGCTCAACGATCCGAATACGGACATCAGAATGGGTGAAGATGGATGGTAAGAATTGGCTATCTATTCAATCAACTAAGTGGTCTTCGATATAGGCTTCCAAACTTCTCAGACAATATAAGTCGACTCGATTTGGAGCTGCAAGGTTTATACTGGGAATCGCTTATAAGAAATGAGAACCCGAGTTACAGGTTTGAAGAGATTCGAGACCCGATCGAGCCGAGGTATACTGAGTCGATGATCGCGTCGCTTCGAGATGAGGCTATTCGAGAGGCTAATAATGCTTCGGCGCGCGCGGTAAACGCGATGTGGTCACGTGAGGTGGAAATCGTGCGTTCCGGCGGGGAGGCGAATTATAGATGGACATTTGCGCAGGCGCGCGAGTTGTTGACTACCGGGAAATTAAATGGCATTCAGGTCCATCATATAGAACCAGTCTCTGTGCGTCCGGACTTGGCAGGAGATATGGGTAATTTGCGATTCATTCGGCAGTCTGAGCATATTGAGTTGCATCGAAAGGAAGGCTCAGGATGGTAGCGTCACGCACTGATGTTGCGAGATTGGCTCGCGCCATTTTGGCGACGATGTCGTCCGCGGACTTGATTTCATTAGGGATCGCTTATCAAACGATTTTTGCAAGAATTGTAAGGGGTGTTGAGTTAACCGAAAACCATGGACTGAATATTGGTTGGATATCGCTTGATTCTCCCAATAGATGGATGCATGTTATATTTCCACCGATTGATGGGGAGAATTTATTGCTCGGCGAGCGCGAATTGGGATTTAATATTCCGTCGCCTTTTCGTGAATTTCTACATGTCTCTAACGGTTTGCGGCTGTTTAAAGCGGAACTTGGGATTCCACATCTTTTGATCATGGGTTTGGCTGCAAGTCCTCGCAGTTCCGACAGGAATGAAACTTTTCCAGTTGATTTTCTTGGCGACAACACCGTCGCACGACCTTCTGGGCTTGAACAAGGCGAGCTTGTCTTTGGATCTTATGGTGATGACGGGAGTTTGCTCTCAATTCTCGAAGATGGAACCGTGCGAAAGAGAGGTCCCGAGGGTGGGGCAACGCTGTTTGTTTGGCAGACGTTTTCCAATTTCTTGAATGAAGAAGTTGCTCGCCTTGACAATAGGTTCGATAGAAATGGACTGTTGGCTTGACGGGTCGCCATGTATCGTCTTGGGTTCGTCTTCTGGTGTCGTTCAGAAATCGTCACTCATGGTAACTCTCTCAAATGGTACGACCGACGGCCACGCGCATGGGAACAAGTCGGCGAAATGGAAGTGCATGCCCAGGAATGAAGCGGGACCCCGTGTACAGAGTTCGGAACAGTTCGTCTCCTTTTGCCGAGTGGGAATTGCCATCGGCGCAATGCTAGCCGCACTCACCAGTATGTCTGAGGCGCAGGCCGCTGGGCAAGGCAACGGACTGCTTTCGATGCCCATCACGCTGAACACCGGCGTCGTTCTGGTACAGACCAACCCCGCACCTACAGGGCAACCCTCTGCGCGACAGCGGCTGGCGGTCGCTTTGCCGTCGATGGGACGACCGCCGCAGGCAAGGTCATGGTCGCGTCGATTCTCGCGACGTAGTCGCCCCTGCAGAACGCCCGCACCCCGCATGAACGCTCGCGTGGCGGGGTGAACGCCGCTGGCGCGATCTCCCAGGCACCGATCCAATGGGGTTCAGTTTCCGGGCGATTTGCAGTTCCACCC
>JAFEEF010000032.1 GCA_018241265.1 Pseudomonadota bacterium
ACACCACGGATTGGGACGCGACCTGCGTGGGCCGTTTCGCGTATCTTCTTGGGTCGACTTCCAAGCCTGCCATTGGCCCTTGCCGCAGCGGCCTTGGCCTCCGTCGAGGTCCGGCCACCGACCTTACCCATGGTCGCAGCCATCCACTTGCGAGAGCCGAGGAATCCTTCCAGCAGCGCTGGCAGGTACAAGTCGGCATCCAATGCCGGAATGTGGAGGCCCAACCCCGAGGGTGAAATCTCGATCTGCGCCAGGTCGTCCGGGGTTGCCTTCTCCAGGCCCTGGGCGTTGTGCGGCTTGAAGGCAAGTCCCAAGCCGGTGCTCAGCTCGATCACCACACGGCCTATGCGCCGGTCATAGCGCGCCGAAACAGCCTTCGGTGTCTTGGCCAGGCGTGCAGCAGCACGAGCGTTGGCGCTTCAAACTCGTCTTTACGGACTGCCATGAATCCCTGCCCCACTCGGCGCATACCGCGCACGCTCCACGGCCCGCTCGAAAAATCATCGAAGACGTTCCGGCATCGACCCCGGGGCGTCCGTTCACGCAGACGTGATACAACCCAGCCTCCCCATCCGTTCGGACCCTGCTGCGACAGCATGACGGACTCCATCCAGACTGTCGCCGGATCGCCGGCACCCTCGCGCACACGCCCGCTGGCCGAGATTCCGGCGCTGGCGGAGATGGCCGCCAGGCTGCTGCGCACGCCGAGCGCGCTCGCCGAGATGGCGGATGACGATGCCCGCCACGTGGTCTCGTACATGCGGCTGATCCAGTTCGCCGCCGGCGCGCCGCTGTTTCGCGCGGGCGACATGTCCAACACCAGCTACCTGCTGCTGGTGCTGTCGGGCGAGGTCAAGGTCGAAGCGGCCGATGTCGGCACCGGGGAGACGATGGACATCGCGGTGCTCGGACCGGGCAACGTGATCGGCGAGATGGGCCTGATCGACGGCGAGCCGCGCTCGGCGAACTGCACCGCCGTCGACACCGTGCAGGCTGCCGGTCTGTCGCGCCGCGCGCTCGACGTGCTGATCGCAGAGCGGCCCGCCGTCGCCGCCAAGCTGATGGTGGCGCTGACCAAGCGCCTGGCCGACCGGCTGCGGGCGCTCGGCGACCAGCTCGTGATCTACGCCCGGCTCGCACACGAAGCGCGCGCCGAGACCGCGCGGCTGCGCGGATCGCCCCGCGGCTGACTTCGACAGCGCAGCGTTGCGCGCTGCATCGACTCCGGATCGCATCACCGGCCGCGTCCTACAGCAGCAAGCCGCGGCAGCGCCGACCATAAAGGTGACGCCGCAGCAGCACGCGGCGCACGGAGACTGTGCCATGGGCGTCCTCGGTGACGGACCTTCCTGCCCGCGCCTCGACTGGCTGGCGCGCTTCAGCGGACACCTGATGCGGATCCGACCCGACATCGATGCGACGCGCGCGGGCCTGTACGCCGAATGCGCATTCGTCGCCGGCGGCCACGATGGGCCGGAAGCGGTCGCCGACGGTTTCATCGGCCCGGCCCCCGCATCGGTCGGGCATCGCGATCCGCTCGCTTGAGTCGTGTCAGCGCCGACGGTACCTGCGATTCGGTCCCGTCCTACAGGGCGTTTCGGGCCGGCCACCCAGACTGGCTGCACTTCACGACGGAGACACACATGGACGACTGCACGACGCGCGGCTGGTGGCGCCGCATCCTGGGGCTCATGGCAGGCGCAGCGTTGGCGACGCTGGTCGCTTGCGGCGGCGGCTCCTCGCTCGGGATCGACCAGCAACCGGTCGACCAGACCGTCAATGCCGGCGATCAGGCCACGTTCACGGCGCTCGCCAACTTCGACGGTGTCGACTACCAGTGGCAGATCAGCACCGACGGCGGCACCAACTTTGCCGACATTCCCGGCGCGACCGGCACGTCGTACACGACGCCGCCCACGACGGACGCGGACAGCGGCGAGCAGTTCCGCGTCGTCGTCAGCAATGCGGTTCAATCGGTCGAGAGCGAGGCCGCGACCTTGACCGTCGTCCTGCAGGCGCAGCCGTTGTAGTTGCGACACCGCGTCGTCGGCACGCTCCCCGCGACCCGGGCCGTGCTGACAGAATGGCGCGGTGCCGCCGAACACCACCGGAGTCGCTGGTCAGGTCGTCGCTGAAGGCGATGGCTGCCTGATCGTTCGCTTCGGATCGGCGATCGACCTCGCGGTCAATCGCCGCGTGCAGGCCTTCGCGACGCGCCTGATGGCCGCCGGCGTCGAGGGCGTGCTCGACGTCGTTCCGGCCTTCACGACGGTCGCGGTGCACTACCGGCCGGCCGCATTCGAGGCGCCGGCGGACGGGATGCCGTTCGACGCATTGCGCGTCCGCATCGAAGCCCTGCTCGCGGCCGTTGCCGACGAGGCGCCTAGCCCGCCCCGCAGCGTCGAGATCCCGGTCTGCTACGGCGGCGAGCACGGCCCCGATCTCGACGCGGTGGCCGCCGCCTGCGGATGCACGCCGGCCGAAGCGATCAAGCGCCATGGCGCATCGCCGCACGTCGTCGGCATGCTCGGCTTCGCGCCGGGCTTCGCGTACATCGCCGGCCTCGACGAGCGCCTCGCGGTGCCGCGCCGGGCGACGCCGCGCACCCGCATCCCGGTCGGCAGCGTCGCGATCGCCGGCAGCCAGTCGGCGGTCTATCCGCTCGAGACGCCGGGCGGCTGGAACCTGATCGGGCGTACGCCGCTCGCGATGTTCGACATCGCCCGCGACCCGCCCTGCCTGCTGCAGCCGGGCGACGAAGTGCACTTCGTGCCGATCACCCCCGAGACGTATGCCGCGCTGAGCGCGACGGTGCCGCCATGAGCATCGAGGTGCTGAAGCCGGGCGCGCTGACGACGGTGCAGGACCTCGGCCGCTGGGGCCAGCAGCGCCTGGGCATCGTCGTGGGCGGCGCGATGGACGACTGGTCGCACCGCATCGCCAACGCGCTGGTCGGCAATCCGGACGAGGCGGCGACGCTCGAGATCACGATGGTCGGTCCGACCTTGGGTTTCACGGTCGACTCGACCGTCGCGCTGCTCGGCGCCGACCTGTCGCCGACCATCGCGGGGCGGAGCGTGCCGCTCGGCCAGGCGGTGCGCGTGCGTGCCGGCGCGCGGCTCGAGTTCGGCGCGCGCGTCTGCGGCATGCGCACCTATCTCGCGGTCGGCGGCGGCATCGCCACGCCGCCGGTGATGGGCAGCCGCAGCACCTATTTGCGCGGCGCTTTCGGTGGGCACGACGGACGCGCGCTGCGCAAGGGCGACGTGCTGCAGGTCGGGGCGGCATCGCGCGTCGCCGGCCCGGTCGATGGCGACCGGCCCTACGCGCGCTTGCCGACGCCGCGCGTGATGTCCGCCAGCCTGCGCGACGAACATGCCGTCATCACCTTGCGCATCGTTCCCGGGGCGCACTGGGATCTGTTCACCGACGAGGCGCAGCAGGCCTGCCTGGCCACGCCCTACCGCATCGCGTTGCAGTCCGACCGCATGGGCTACCGCCTCGAAGGCGCCCCCCTCGCACGGCGCCGCGCGTTCGAGATGATCTCGGAAGGCGTGGCCTACGGCACCATGCAGGTACCGCCCGACGGCCAGCCCATCGTGCTGATGGCGGACCGGCAGAGCACCGGCGGCTATCCGAAGATCGCCAACGTCGCGTCGGTCGACCTGCCGGTGCTGGCGCAGCTCGGCCCGCATCGCATGCTGCGCTTCGAGGCGATCTCGCTCGCCGCCGCGCAGGCTCTGGCGGTGCGCCGCGAGCACGGCATCGCCGCACTGCGCGAACGCTTGCAACCGACCACGGAGACCGCACCGGCATGACCGCACGACGCATCGACCTGAACTGCGACATGGGCGAGGGCTACGGCGCCTGGACGATGGGCGACGACCTCGCGCTGCTCGACCACGTGACCTCGGCCAACATCGCATGCGGCTTCCATGCCGGCGACGCGATGACGATGCAGCGCGTCGTCGCAGCAGCATTCGCCCGCGGCGTGCACGTCGGCGCGCATCCGAGCCTGCCCGACCTGCAGGGCTTCGGCCGGCGCGTGATGCGCGTGTCGCCGGCCGAGGTCCACGCGATGGTGGTCTACCAAGTCGGCGCGCTCGCCGCGTTCGCGCGTGCGGCCGGCGGCAAGCTCAGCCACGTCAAGGCACACGGCGCGCTCTACAACATGGCAGCGCAGGACGCGGCGCTCGCCGACGCGATCGCGCGTGCGGTGCGCGACGTCGATCCGACCCTCGCGCTGTTCGGCCTCGCCGGCAGCTTGCAGATCGCGGCCGCCGAGCAGCTCGGCCTGCGCGCGGTCTCCGAAGTCTTCGCCGACCGCAGCTACCAGGACGACGGCTCGCTGACCCCTCGCGGCCAACCCGGCGCGATGATCGAAGACGCCGAAGTCGCCGCCGCACAAGTGCGGCGGATGGTCGAGCAGGGCAGCGTGCGCGCGGTCGGCGGCAAGGACGTGCCGGTGCGCGCCGACACGCTGTGCATCCATGGCGACCAGCCCGGCGCCCTCGCCTTCGCGCGCAAGATCCGCACGGCGCTCGAAGACGCCGGCATCGACATCCGCGCCGTCTGAATTTCTCCCGTCCCCCTCGCAACCCGGAGGCATCCTCATGCAGCAAGCCGTCAGTCTGTGGCCGCTCATCGGCGTGGCCGTGATCATCGTGGGCTTCGTCCTGCGCTTCAATCCCATGCTGGTCGTCGCGGTGACCGCGATCGTCACGGCACTCGCCGCGCAGTTTCCGCCGGGCAAGATCCTCGCGACGATAGGCACCGGCTTCGTCAAGACGCGCAACCTGCCGCTGATCATCCTGCTGCCGCTGCCTATCATCGGCCTGCTCGAACGCCATGGCCTGCGCCAGCATGCGCAGGCGTGGATCGGCCGCATCAAGTCGGCGACGGTGGGACGGCTGCTGATCCTCTATCTCTTCGTGCGCGAGATCACCGCGGCGGTCGGCCTGACCAGCCTGGGCGGCCATCCCCAGATGGTGCGGCCGCTGCTCGCGCCGATGGCGGAGGGCGCCGCAGAGACGCGTTACGGCCGCATCGCCGATGCGGTGCGCTACAAGCTGCGCGCCTGGTGCGCCGCGACCGACAACGTCGGCCTCTTCTTCGGCGAGGACATCTTCGTCGCGTTCGGCGCGATCGTCCTGATGTCGACCTTCCTGCACGAGGCCGGCATCGACGTCGAGCCGCTGCACATCGCGTTCTGGGGCCTGCCGACGGCCGTCTCGGCGTTCGTCATCCATGCCTGGCGGCTGCACCGCCTCGACCGGAAGCTGGAGCGCGAGCTCGGCGACCAGAGCGCCGCAGCGCAAACGGCGCGCGGCGCAGCCGCCGAAGGGAGCGACGCATGATCCTCTCGATCGGCGACCTGTTCTATCTCTCGGGCGCGATCGTCGCGCTGATCGCGTTGATGACCCTGCTCGACCGCGACCATCCGAAGCGCTGGTCGAGCGGCCTGTTCTGGGGCCTCTACGCGCTGATGTTCCTGGCCAGCGACCGGCTGCCGCCGGAATGGATGGGCATCGGCGTGATCGCGATGGCGCTGATCGCCGGCTTCGGCGGCGTCGGTGCGGGGCGGCATCGCCCGCCGACCGAAGCCGATGCGAAGGCGCAGGCCCGACGCCTCGGGCACAAGCTCTTCATCCCGGCGCTCGCGATCCCGGTCGTGACGATGATCGGCAGCACCCTGCTGAAGGACGTGAAGATCGGCGGCCTCGCGCTGCTCGATCCGAAGAACACCACGCTGGTGAGCCTGGGCGCAGGCTGCGTCGTGGCACTCATCCTCGCCTGCTGGCTGACGCGCGACACGCCGGCGCAGGCGATGCGCGAGGCGCGGCGGCTCACCGACGCGCTCGGCTGGGCGGTCGTGCTGCCGCAGATGCTGGGCATGCTGGGCCTGGTGTTCTCCGATGCCGGCGTCGGCAAGGCGGTCGCGCACGTCACGACGTCCTACATCGACATGGACTCGCGCTTCGTCGCGGTCGCGGTGTACGTGGTCGGCATGGCGCTCTTCACCGTCATCATGGGCAACGGCTTCGCGGCCTTTCCGGTGATGACCGGCGGGGTCGGCGTGCCGGTGCTGGTCGGCATGCACCACGGCAACCCGGCGGTGATGGCCGCGATCGGCATGTTCTCCGGCTATTGCGGTACGCTGATGACGCCGATGGCCGCCAATTTCAACATCGTGCCGGCCGCGCTCCTCGAGCTCCCCGACAAGAATGCGGTGATCAAGGCGCAAGTGCCGACGGCGGCTGTGCTGTTGACGGTCAACGTGCTGCTGCTCTACTTCCTGATGTTCCGATGAACGACCGACCCGTGGTTCTCCTTGCCGGTTTCGAGCCGTTCGGCGGCGAGACGATCAACCCGTCGTGGGAAGCCGTGCGCGCGCTCGACGGCCAGCCGTCCGGTGACGCCGTGGTCGCGGCACGGCAGATGCCCTGCGTGTTCGGCGCGGCGATCGAAGCGCTCGAAGCCGCGATCGCCGAGACCCGCCCGACACTCGTCGTCTGCGTCGGCCAGGCCGGAGGGCGCAGCGAGATGTCGATCGAGCGCGTCGCGATCAACGTCGACGACGGCCGGATCGCCGACAACGCCGGCGCACAGCCGATCGACACGCCGGTCGTGCGCGATGGCCCGGCGGCCTATTTCTCGACCTTGCCGATCAAGGCGATCGTGCATGCGCTGCGCGATGCCGGCGTGCCGGCGTCGGTGTCGAACACCGCCGGCACCTTCGTCTGCAACCACATCTTCTACGGCCTGATGCATGCACTCGCGCGGCGCGGCGACGGCACGCGCGGCGGCTTCATCCACATCCCGTATCTGCCGGAGCAGGCCGCGCGGGCTGCCGGCGATGCGCCGAGCATGGCGTTGCCGACCCTGGTGCACGGGCTGCGGATCGCGATCGAGACGGCGCTCGCGGTGCAGGTCGACCTGCGCGAGACCGGCGGGCGGATCTCGTAGTCAGCTCGCGGAACACAGCAGCCCTTCGAACGCCGGCCGCACGTAGTGCGCGGCGACGTTGCCGGCGGCCGCGCCGGGCACCCAGCGCTGCAGTTCGGCCGCAGCGTTGATCGCGGCGATCAGCGTCTCGGCGGCGATGGCCGGATCGAGTGCGCGTATCGAGCCGTCGGCCAGCCCGTCGACGACGATCGCGTTCATGCGCTGCGTCAGCCGATGCATCGTCAGGCGCACGTGGTCGCGATGCGCGCGATCGGGCAGCGCGCTGACCGCCGACGCGCGCAGCAGCGGGCCGCCGTCGGACACCTGGAAGCGCACCAGCGCGCAAGCCGCCGCCGAGGCGCGCGTCCAGCCGCTGCCGGCGCCGCGCTCGGCCAGCCCGAACGCCTCGCGCATCACCGCGAAGCTGCGTTCGAAGCAGGCCGAGATGAGATCGTCCTTGTGATCGTGGTGATGGTAGAAGGACCCCTTGGTCACGTTGAGGCGTGCCGAGATCTTGTCGACCGACGCGCCGCGGTAGCCCTGCTCGTTGACGAGCGCGGTCGCGGCGCGCAGGAACGATTCGGATGTGCCTTCGGCCACATGCAACTGCCAGTCCGCGCCGACGTCGGACTGCCAGCGCGCGCCATGACCGCCGATGCCACGCACGACGATGTCGGCGACGCGCGCCACGGTCGCGCCATAGGCGTCGGCCTCGTAGCCGATCAACCATCCGCGCAGCCAGTTCGCAACCGACAGCAAGACGTGCGCGCGCGCATTCAGATCGATGCGCGCGAGGTCGCGCGTCTCGTCGCCCTCGAGCAGCGCGCGTACGCGCCGGAACATCTGCGTGTAGGCCGCATAGACATCGTCGGCCTGCGGGCTCGGCAGCGCGCGGATGTCGTGGAAGGTCATGATCGCCGGCTCGCGGCCCTGCTCGATGTCCGCCAGCAAGGCAGCGTGGCGCGCCAGGAAGTCTGCGATGCGCGCGGCCACGCGCGGCGCACCGGACGCCGCGCGCGCGATGTCGTCGTAGGCGGCGATCGCGCGCAGGAAGCACGCGGTCGCGAGGTCTTCCTTCTTGCGGTAGTAGTAGGTGACGCTGTTGGTGGCAAGGCCGACGCTCGCGGCGATGCCGGCCAGCGTGGCGCCGCGCACGCCATGCTCGTTGAAGAGCGACGCGGCGGCCGCGAGGATGGCCTCGCGCTTCTCGTGGAAGCGTGCGGTCGGCACGGGCTGTGCGGCGACGCTCACGCCGGACGGCCCCAGGCGGACAACAACCATACGGATGCGCTATCGGTCTTCACGCAGAGGGGTTGGATAGAAACTAGGGTATGCCCTAGGTGTACCAAGGTCTTCCTGGAAGAGTATGTCTCAACAGACCATTTTTGGAAAATAGAGTTTGCCTGCCGTCGATCGCGTCTGCTAACGTTCGCGCCTGCCGCCGGCGCCTCGCACCGGCGTGGAAAACCAGGAGACCGACATGTCCTTGTTCTCGCTCGCCGGCAAGGTGGCCGTGATCACCGGCTCGTCGCGCGGCATCGGCAAGGCGATCGCCGAGCGCATGGCCGAAGCCGGCGCGAAGGTCGTGATCTCGTCGCGCAAGCGCGAAGCCTGCGATGCGGTTGCCGCGGCGATCAACAGCGTCCGCGGCGAAGGGAGCGCGCTCGCCATCCCGGCGAACATCTCGTCGAAGGACGAGCTGAAGCACCTCGTCGACGAGACGACGCGACGCCTCGGCCGCATCGACGTCCTGGTCTGCAATGCCGCGTCGAACCCGTACTACGGGCCGATGGCGGGCATCAGCGACGAGCAGTTCCGGAAGATCCTCGACAACAACGTGATCGCCAACCACTGGCTGATCAACTGCACGGCGCCGCAGATGATCGAGCGCAAGGACGGCGCGATCGTCATCGTGTCGTCGATCGGCGGGCTGCGCGGCTCGCCCGTCATCGGCGCCTACTGCATCTCGAAGGCGGCCGACCTGCAGCTCGCGCGCAACCTCGCGATCGAGTACGGGCCGCACAACGTGCGCATCAACTGCATCGCGCCGGGTCTGATCCGCACCGACTTCGCCCGGGCGTTGTGGGAAGACCCGGAGATGCTCGCCAAGCGCACCGAGACCACGCCGCTGCGCCGCATCGGCGAGCCCGACGAGATCGCCGGCGCGGCGGTGTTCCTCGCGTCGCCGGCCGCATCGTTCATGACCGGTCAGAGCATCGTGATCGACGGGGGCGTGACGATTTGAAGCCATCACGATGAGCGAGACCACGACCGCGACAGAGACCTTCCGCGCGGACCGGCTGGCGTCGGCACGCGGTTATTGAAGACGGGGAAACAGAAGCATGAGCACCAGCCACAGCGACGCGGTCACGCTGACGATCGAGAACGACGTCGCCGTGATCGAGATGAACAAACCGCCGATCAACGGCCTCGGCCATGCATTGCGCAGCGGTATCGCCGACGCGCTGGATGCGGCCAACGCCGAGGACGCGGTGAAGGCGATCGTGCTGACCGGCACGCCGCGCGCCTTCTCGGGCGGCGCCGACGTGAGCGAGTTCGGCACGCCGAACGCCGCGCGCGAGCCCAACCTGCGCGTCGTCATCTCGCTGGTCGAGGGCAGCCCGAAGCCGGTCGTCGCGGCGATCGCCGGCGTGTGTCTCGGCGGCGGGCTCGAGCTGGCGCTCGGCGCGCACTTCCGCGTCGCTCTGCCGGATGCATCGCTCGGCCTGCCGGAGGTCAAGCTCGGGCTGCTGCCCGGCGCCGGCGGCACGCAGCGGCTGCCGCGCCTGATCGGACTCGAAGCCGCGCTCAACATGATCGTGTCGGGCGAAGCCGTACCCGCCTCACGCCTGGCCGGCACGCCGCTGATCGACGCGATCGTCGAAGGCGATCTGAAAGAAGGTGCGATGCGCTACGCGCGCCAGGTCGTCGCCGACGGCCGGCCGCTGAAGCGCGCGCGCGACCTGAAAGTGCAGCATCCGAATCCGGCGGCCTTCCTGCAGTTCGCGCGCAATACCGTGGCGGCCACGGCGAAGGGTTTCCCGGCGCCGCTGGCCTGCGTCGAGGCCGTCGCGCACAGCATCGCCAAGCCGTTCGATGAAGGCCTGCGGCTCGAGCGCGAGGCCTTCGTCGCGCTGATGGGTACGCCCGAGTCGCGGGCGCTCCGCCATGTATTCGCGGCCGAGCGCGCCGCGTCCAAGCTGCCCGACGTGCCGGCCAGCGTGCCGGCCGACACGCCGCTGCGCACGATCGCGACCGTCGGCGTGATCGGCGCCGGCACGATGGGCGGCGGCATCACGATGAACTTCCTGAACGCCGGCATGCCGGTGGTGCTGCTCGAGACGAAGCAGGAAGCGCTCGACAAGGGCGTCGCGACGATACGCCGCAACTACGAGAGCACGCTGAAGAAGGGCAAGCTGACGCAGGCCCAGCTCGACGAGCGCATGGCGCGTCTGACGCCGACCCTGAACTACGACGGCCTGCGCGACGTCGACCTGGTGATCGAGGCGGTGTTCGAGCGCATCGACGTGAAGCAGAGCGTCTTCACGCAGCTCGACGACGTCTGCAAGCCGGGTGCGATCCTCGCGTCGAACACGTCGTACCTCGACCTCGATCGCATCGCCGGCTTCACGAAGCGGCCCGGCGACGTGATCGGGCTGCACTTCTTCAGCCCGGCCAACGTGATGCGGCTGCTCGAGATCGTGCGCGGCGCGCGGACCGCGCCCGACGTGCTCGCGGCCTGCATGGCGCTCGCGAAGAAGATCAGGAAGGTCGCGGTCGTCTCGGGCGTCTGCGACGGCTTCATCGGCAACCGCATGCTGGCGCGCTACGGCGCGGCGGCCGGCGGGCTGATCGACGCCGGGGCGCTGCCGCAGCAGGTCGACGGCGCGCTGCAGAAGTTCGGCCTCGCGATGGGGCCGTTCCGCATGGGCGATCTCGCCGGCCTCGACATCGGCTGGGCGACGCGCAAGCGCCGCGCCGCCGAAGCCGGCATCGAGATGCGGCCGGTCGTCGCAGACAAGCTGTGCGAGGCGGGACGCTTCGGTCAGAAGACCGGCGCCGGCTGGTACCGCTACGAAGCCGGCAAGCGCGATCCGATCCCCGATCCGGCCGTCGAGGCGTTGATCGCGGACTACCGCGCCGAGCGCGGCATGGCGCCGCGCAAGATAGGCGACGACGAGATCGTCGAGCGCTGCATCTATGCGCTCGTCAACGAAGGCGCGCGCATCCTCGCCGAGGGCATCGCGGCGCGCGCGTCCGACATCGACCTCGTCTACCTCAACGGCTACGGCTTTCCGCTGAAGCGCGGCGGGCCGATGCTGTATGCCGATCTCGTCGGCCTGCCCAACGTCGTGCGCAGCCTCCGGCGCTATGCGGCCGACGCGGGCGCCGATCCGTCATGGCAGCCGGCGCCGCTGCTCGTCGAGCTGGCCGAAGCCGGCCACACCTTCAACCGACGGCAGGAGGGCTGCGCATGAACGGCCTCGTCATCGATCGTCCTCTGTCGCGTCTGCCGCAGCGTCCGCCGGCAAGCATGCCGATGGGACGCGAGCATCCCGGCCTGCCGGCCGAGGAAAGCGATCGCATCCGCGCCGGTGTCTGGTTCGCCGGGCTCTCGGAGCCACTGCACGCCGCCATCCTCGGCCATGCGCGCGTCCGCGAGGTGCAAGCCGGTGCCTTGCTGGCGCGGCGCGGCGACGCGGCTTCCCAGTGGATCGGTGTGGTGCGCGGCGCGCTGCGTCTCGGCATGCCGCTCGCGGACGGGCGCAACTTCACGCTCGACTTCGTCGCGCCGGGCCAGTGGTTCGGCGACATCGCGCTGATCGACGAACGTCCGCTCGATCTCGACGTCAGCGCGCAGGCGCCATCGACCTTGCTCGTGGTCTCGAAGGCCGACCTGCGCCGCCTCGTCGACGGCTACGATGAATTCGGCGATGCGCTGCTGAAGCTCAACTGCCAGCGGCTGCGACATCTCTTGCGCCGCATCGAGGAGTTGCACACGCTGCCGTTGGCCGAACGGCTGGCGCGCGAGGTGCAGCGACTGGTGCGGCACTTCGGCCGCGCGACCCCGGGCGGGATCTGCATCGACCTCGGCCTGTCGCAGGCCGACCTGGCCGCGATGGTCGGCGCGAGCCGTCAGCGCATCAATCAGACATTGCGCCAGATGCACTGCCGCGGCATCGTGCGCCTGGGCGACGCACGCCTCGTCGTGCTGGACGAGGCGCGCCTGAAAGCCGTGGCCGAAGGGCGGCAGGCCCTAGCCGATGCCGATCCTTCGAGAGCACGCTGAACCATCCGTCAGCGGACGTTGCCGGCCGCAACGGCCTGGGCCATCTGCATCGCCGGCGCGACGGCCTGCTCGGAACCCGAGAGATCGGCCACCCCTTGGCAGACGAAGAAGGTGATCGCGATGGATGCCACTGCGGCGACGACGCGGACGATACTGCTGGCGTTCATGACAGGCTCCACGGGTATGCATCTTTCGATGCGGTGAGCGCACTGTCTTCTTTCGGATGCGCTGCGTCCTCAAGCGCCGCCTGAAACGTCCTGAAACGCCTGCGCGCCGCAACCCGCGGCGCGCGGCCTCTGAAGTTCTACGCGAGCGCTTCGCGCACGAAGTCGAGGCGGTCCTGACCGAAATACATTTCACTGCCGACGAACATCGTCGGCGCGCCGAACACGCCGCGCGCGACCGCTTCCTCGGTGGTCGCGCGCAGGCGGGCCTTGGTATCGGCGGCATGGGCCAGGTCGGTGACGCCACCGGCATCCAGGCCGGCACGTGCGATCGCGTCGACTGCGAGCGCCGGATCGTTCAGGTCGAGCGCCTCGACCCAGATCGCGCGGAACACGCCACCGAGCAGGTCTTGCAGTCGCTCGGGCATGGCCACTTGCACACCCGTGACGGCACGCATCAGGAACAGCGTGATGATCGGGAAGTGCGGATTCATGACCAGCGGCACGCCGTACCGCTGCGCATGGCGCGCCAGGTCGATGCTCGAATAGCGCCCCTTGGCCGGCACGGCCGCGGGCGAGGCGTTGCCGGTGGCCTGGAACACGCCGCCGAGCAGCATCGGCCGCCAGGCGAGCTCGGCGCCGGCGGCTGCGCAGATCCGCGGAAGCTGGGTCCACGCAAGGTAGGACGCCGGGCTTCCGACGTCGAAGAAGAATTCGACACGGCGATGGGTCATGGCGGGCGATGTACAAGAACGCTCGTTTCGAGCGATCGCTATGCTACGCGGGGCCGACCATGCCGGCGCGATGGCATCGGGATCGGATCATCGTGTCGAGCGGGCGGGTCGCCTGCGACGCCGCGACAGCCGCATCGCGCCGCCACCACCGTTCCACTCCGAAAGGCCAGCCATGACTTCCTCCACGGACCAGGATCCGCGCGTCGCGCTCGTGATCGGCGCGGGCGACTCGACCGGCGGTGCGATCGCGCGGCGCTTCGCTGCAGGCGGCTACATCGCCTGCGTGACACGGCGCGACGCTGCCAAGCTCGCGCCGCTGGTCGCCTCGATCGAAGCGGCGGGCGGACGCGCGCATGCGTACGGATCGGATGCGCGCCGCGAGGAAGACGTGGTCGACCTCTTCGATCGCATCGAGCGCGACATCGGCGCGATCGAGGTGCTGGTGTTCAACATCGGCGCCAACGTGCCGTCGAGCATCCTCGACGAGACCGCGCGCAAATACTTCAAGGTCTGGGAGATGGCCTGCATGGCGGGTTTCCTGAACGGCCGCGAAGCAGCGCGTCGCATGGTGGCGCGCGGCCGCGGGACGATACTCTTCACCGGCGCAACCGCATCGCTGCGCGGGTCGGCCAACTTCGCCGCCTTTGCCGGTGCAAAGCACGCATTGCGCGCGCTCGCGCAAAGCATGGCGCGCGAACTCGGACCGCGCAACATACATGTCGCGCACGTCGTCGTCGACGGCTCGATCGACACCGAATTCATACGCACCGCATTTCCTGAACGCTATGCGCTGAAGGCCGACGACGGCATCCTGGATCCGGCGCACATTGCGGACAACTACTGGCACCTGCATTGCCAGCCGCGCGACGCCTGGACGTTCGAGCTCGACCTGCGGCCGTGGATGGAAAAGTGGTGAGCGAATCGAAGCTCCGCGTCATGTCCTTTCGCGGGGTTCGCGTCGACAAAGAATCAGGATCGATATGTAGGCCGCGCTATTTCGTCTCTGCGCGATTGCACCGAATAACCGATTGAAACGCCTTTGTTCGACTTTCCTTTTCTCTATCTGATCAATGCGCTAGACTTCGCATCTCCCGGAACTCATCAAAGCTTCTGATGGCAAAGTCCTACTCCGATTTGCAGAAACAGATCGCCTCGCTTCAGGCCGAGGCCGAGCGCATCAAGAAAGCCGAATTGGCCGATGTGATCAGCAAGATCAAGGCGGCCATCACGGCATACGACATCACGCCGCGCGACCTGTTCGGCGTGCGCGCCGCCGCGAGCACGGGCAAGGGCCGGGCCGGCGGCGCGCGCTACCGCGACGACAGCGGCAATACCTGGGGCGGCCGTGGCCCGCGGCCGCAATGGCTGCGCTCGGCGCTGGCCAGCGGCCACTCGCTCGAAGAGTTCGAAGTCGGCGCGGCATCGTCTCCGCGGCCGGCGCCGGCCGCCAAGAAGCGCGGTCCGGTATCGCGCAAGTCGGCCGCGTCGAAGAAGGCGCCGATCAAGTACCGCGACGATGCCGGCAACACCTGGAGCGGCCGCGGCTTGAAGCCGCGCTGGCTGACAGCCGCGCTCGACAGCGGCAAGAGCCTGGACGACTACAGGGCCTGACACCGCGGAGCCGCGGGCTCGCGTCGCGGCTCCGTCGATCGCGCTGCCGAAAGGCCACGCCAAAAAGGATCGAGGGGTCACGCGCCGCAGCGCGTGACCCCTCGCATGTTGTCGACACCTGAAGGGTATCGAGTCTGAATGGCGCGGCTGGCAGGAATCGAACCCACGACCCCTTGGTTCGTAGCCAAGTACTCTATCCAGCTGAGCTACAGCCGCGTAGCTGCGCAGTATAGCAGCCGCGCCATGACCCCCTGGGGGCCCGGAGCCGGCCGGTCGAAGGCCCGCTGCATCGCGCCGCAGCCTAGCGGCGTGCAGCGCCGCGTCAGCCCGCTCGCGCCGCCGCTTCGAAGCAAGTCGCCGCGCGGGCCTCGTCGCCTTCCTGCCGCGCCAGCCTTGCCAGGGCCAGCCACGCGCTGCGGCGCGCCGCAGGGTCCAGCACCATGTCGTTGGCCGCCTGCTGCAACAGCAGCCGCGCCTTGCCCCAGAGCTGCAATTCGGCCAATGCCGTGCCGGCTGCCAGTGCGATGGCGCCTTCGCGCGGATACGCGGTCGATGCCGCCTCGAGGCGCGCGAGCCAGTCCTGCCCGATGCCGGACGTGGCCGACGCGAAGGCCCGCGCGACGGCCGCGCGCTCGTCCGCGCTGAGCTCACCGAGCTGGTCCCAGAACGGCCGCAGCCAGTTCCGCGCATCGTCCGATGCCGCGAGCTCGACGGCACGCTGGGCAGCGCGCGCCGCGACATAAGGATCGCGCCGGTCGACCACGTCGAAGAGTTGCCAGATGCGGCGCAGCTGCTCGGCATCGCGTGCCGCATCGAGCGACTCGAACGCCAGCGAGCGCAGCAGGCTTTGCGCAGCGACCTTCGAGAACGCCTGGTGCTTGGCGAGCAGGCGTGCGGTCTTCAGCGCATCGTGCGGCTGGCGCGCCAGCCGCGTCGCCTGCAGCTTCAGGCGCAGCGCCTGGGTGCGTCGCGCGACGCCGACCGGCAGCTCGGCGAGCAGCTCCAACGCGCGCGCCGCATCGCGGTCGTCGAGCGCCCATTCGGCGGCCAGCAGGCGTGCGCCCTCCTCGGCCGTGCGCGTGGCGACGCTGCGGCTCGCCAGCTCGAGCGCGAGCCGCAGCGCCTCGTCGCGCGCGGCACGATCCTGCAGGCGGTGTGCGCTGCCGGCGGCCAGCAGGTGACCGAGCACCGTGAACTCGCTGCCCTGCGGCAGCTCGTGCGTGTCGGCCTGGATCGCGAGTGCGCGCAGCGCCGCCTTTTGCGCGCGGCTGTAGCGTCCGCCGAAATACTGCACCAGCGCCTCGCGCAACGAGGCCTGCGCGGTGCGATCGCGGCGCGCGACGCGCCAGGCACGCGCCCGCCGCGGCAGGCCGACCAATGCGCCGACCGCGCGGATCGCGGTGACGAGCACGAAGCAGGTGACGACGAGCAGGATCAGGAACAGGTTCAGCGACAGGTCCATGCGCGAGCCGTTCCAGTAGAACGTCACGAGGCCGTCGTTGGTGCCGAGCGTCGTCGCCGCGACGACCGCGACGGCGAACAGCAGCACGAACCAGATGATCGCGCGCATGCGTGGACGCCTAGCGGCCGCCGGACGCCGCCGCCAGCGCCGCGAGCGTGTCGTCGGGCCGCGGAACGGCGACCTGGCGCGCCTGGCTCGCCACCTGGCGGATCAGCTCGGTGGCCGCCATGGTGCGCTTGGCGCTGCGGTCGAAGTAGCGATCGAGCGAGGCGCGCGCTACCTGCAAGTCGGCCTGCGCCGTGTCGAACTGGCGGCTGAGCAGCGCGAGCCGCGCGTTGAGCAGGCGCAGCTTCAGGTTCTCGCGCAGGAAGTAGGCCTGGTCGGGCGCGATCAGCATGCTCTCCGGATGCTCGATGCGGGTCACGCGCACGAGCGAACGCGCCTCGCCCCAGATGCGCGATCCGACGTCGCCCCAGGCCGATTCGACATGCTCTTCCCACCAGCGGCTGATCGCGTTGGCGGGGCTGCTGGCAGCAGCCTGTGCAGCCGATGCGGGCGCAGAAGCCGGCCGCGACGCGGCCGCAGGCATCGGCGTTGCACGCGCCGGCTCCTTCGAACGCGCCTCCGGCGATGCGACCAGCGGCAGGTCGTCGACCATGCGCGTCGCTTCGTCGAGCTTGATGCTGAGGGCACCGATGTCCGCGACGCTGGCCGTCTTCACGCGGTCGAGGTCGCGCGCGATCGCCCGCCGCACGCCTTGCAGGCGCGGCTCGTCGTAGTGGGCCAGCCGGTCGTCGCTCTGCTTCAGCGCGGCCACCAGCGGCTCGGCGCTGCCGGTGATCGAGGTCTGCTGCAGCGCGACGCGCAGCGCCGCATCGATGTCGACCAGCAGGTTCTCGTCGCGCGAGCGCGACAGCGACTGGATCAGGTCCTCGAGCTGGCTGCGTTGCACCGCCACCTCGGCGACCCGCGCATCGAGCAGCGCGACCTTGGCAGCCGTCTCGCGCGCGGTGTCCTCGGCCTGCCTGGCCAAGGTGCGGGCTTCCGTGGCGTGCTCGGCGCTTTCCTGCTGGCGCTGCACCAGTTCCTGCTCGACGCGCTGCACGCGGCGTTCGGCATGCCAGGCCAGCCAGCCGACGCCGACCAGCCCGGCGACGAGCACGATGAAGGCCAGCGCGACGCCCCAGGCGTTCGCCGCGCCGCGCTGCCGGACCGGAATCGCTGCAGCGGGATCGGCCGGCATGTCGGCGGCGGTGCGGCCGGAGTAAGAAGTAGGCTCGGTCACGGTCGCAGCGATTGTATGCAGGCCACCACGGCGTCGAAGGCGGGGCCGGTTTCATGCACGTCGCCGAAGCCGAGGGCTTGCAGGCGCGCAGCGATCTGCGGATGCGTCGCGATGGCGCGCGTGGCCATGCCGACCGCCGCAGGCCGCAGCGCCCGCAGCCGCTCGGCGGCCTCGGAGCTGCCGAACAGCCAGACGTGGCGCGCCGGCTCGGCCACGGCGGCGTCGAGCAGCGCCGTCGCCGCGGCATCGAGCGCAGGCGTGATGCGCCTGTAGGCCGACAGGTAGCGCACCTCCGCGCCATGCGCCGCCAGCGTGTCGCCGAGCCAGGCACGCCCGCCGTCGCCGCGCACGATCAGCACCCGGGCACCGTGCCAGTCGTCCGCGCGCAGCCCTTGCCACAGCGCTTCCGAATCGAAGTGCCTCGCGTCGGGCGACGGCGCGACGACGAGTCCGCGCGGCACGCCCGCGGCCACCAGGGCGTCGGCGGTACCGGGGCCGGGCCCACCGGCGCGCAGCGCCGCCGGCCAGGCCGATCCCGCCGGCCTGGCTGCAAAGAAGCGCTGCACGGCGTTCGGGCTGACGAAGACGGCGAGCCGGCAGGCCGCGATGTCCAGCCAAGCCGTGCGAACCGCCAGCGGATCGGCCGGTTCGGCGATATCGATCAACGGCAAGGCAACGGCCGCGACGCCGGCCGCGACGAGCCGTGCCGACCACTCGGCCGCCTGCGGCGCCGGTCGCGTGACGATCACCCGCATGGCGGCCGGCCCGGGGATCGGCGACATCTAGTGCGAAGCAGCCAGATAGGTCGCGGCACCGCGCTCGACCAGGCGCTGCGCGGCCGTCGCGCCGAGCGCCCGCGCCGCCGCCGGGTCGGCGATCGCCGCATCGACTTCGGCGCGCAACAGCGGCGCGCTCGGGTCCTGCAGGTGGCCGAGCACGGCGCGCAGGGCGAGACGGCCGTCGCCCTGCCAGCGCGCGTGCGCCGCCAGCGGCACGCTGCAACTCCCGCCGAGCGCCCGCGATACGGCCCGTTCGGCCTCGACCGCCAGCCAGGTCGGCCGGTGCGTGAGCGTGGCGAGCGCCGCCTGCAGCCGTTCATCGCCGGCCCGGACCTCGATGCCGAGCGCACCCTGGCCGACGCACGGCAGCATCGCGTCGGGTTCGAACACCGACCGTATGCGCGCCGCCAGCCCGAGCCGCTTCAGCCCCGCCGCGGCCAGCACGATCGCATCGTAGTCGCCGGCATCGAGCTTGCGGCAACGGGTGTCGAGGTTGCCCCGCAGCGGCTCGACGACGAGGTCGCTGCGCAGCGCCATGAGCTGCACGACGCGCCGCAGGCTCGACGTGCCGACGCGTGCGCCGGCAGGCAGCTCCGCCAGACTCGCATGCCGGTTCGACACGAACGCATCGCGCGGATCCTCGCGCTCGAGCACCGCCGCCAGCGCAAAGCCGTCGGGCAGGTCCATCGGCACGTCCTTCAGCGAATGCACCGCGAGGTCGGCGCGGCCGTCCTCGAGCGCCGCTTCGAGCTCCTTGACGAACAGGCCCTTGCCGCCGACCTTCGCGAGGCTGCGGTCGAGGATCTGGTCGCCGCGCGTCGTCATGCCGAGGAGTTCGGCCGTCAGGCCGAGGCGATCGCGCAGCAGGTCGCGCACATGCTCGGCCTGCCACAGCGCCAGGCGGCTTTCGCGCGTCGCGATGACGAGGGAATCGAGGGGATCACTCATGCGGTCATGCTAGCAGGCGCGTCTCTTGCATGCGCCGGTCCGCCCTCCGACGAAGCCGCTGCTAGCATCGCCGCCGCCCTCCCTCCGAACCCGACTGCCCGGAGCCGCCATGCCCTCCCGTGCCCAGAAGACCGCTCGCCCGGCCGCCAAGGACGCCAGCGACAAGAACCGGCCGCTCATCGACGACATCCGGCTGCTCGGCCGCATCCTCGGCGACGTGATCCGCGAGCAGGAGGGCAAGGCCGCCTACGAGCTCGTCGAGCGGGTGCGCCAGCTGTCGGTGGCCTACCGGCTGAAGAGCGACGCGCAGGCCGGGCGTGCGCTCGACCGGCTCCTGAAGAACCTGTCGGGCGACCAGACCGTCAGCGTGATCCGCGCGTTCAGCTACTTCTCGCACCTCGCCAACATCGCCGAGGACCGCCACCATGTGCGCCGGCGCGAGCACCACGAGCGCCAGGGCCATCTGCAGGAAGGGTCGCTCGCGATGACGCTCGAGCGACTGGCACGCGCCGACATCCGCGCCGCCGACATCGCCAAGGCGCTGGCGCATGCCTACATCTCGCCGGTGCTGACGGCGCATCCGACCGAAGTGCAGCGCAAGAGCATCCTCGATGCCGAATGGGCGATCGCCGCGCTCGTCGAGCGGCGCGACGCGCTCGTCACCGAACGCGACCGCCAGGAGAACGAAGCGCTGCTGCGCGCCCGCGTCACGCAGATGTGGCAGACGCGCATGCTGCGCACCGCCAAGCTGACGGTGGCCGACGAGATCGAGAACGCGCTGTCCTTCTACCGCGCGACGTTCCTGCGCCAGATACCTCGCATGTACCGCGACCTCGAAGCGAGCCTGCCGGGTCACGAGATCGCGCCGTTCTTCCGCATGGGCAACTGGATCGGCGGCGACCGCGACGGCAACCCCTTCGTCACCGCCGACACGCTGAAGATGGCGCTGGCGCGCCAAAGCGAGACGGTGCTGCGCTACTACCTGACCGAAGTCCACGAACTCGGCGCCGAGCTGTCGATCTCGGCGACCCTGGCGCCGGTGTCGGACGCGATGCTCGCACTCGCCGACGCATCGCCCGACCACAGCGTGCACCGCAAGGACGAGCCGTACCGGCGCGCCCTGGTCGGCATGTACGCGCGCCTTGCGGCCACGCTCGAGCAGTTCACCGGCACCGAAGCGCTGCGTCATGCGATCGCGCCGCAGAACCCGTACGCGACGCCGGCGCAGTTCCTCGCCGACCTTCGGGTCATCGAAGCGTCGCTCGCGGCCCACCATGCGCAGGCGCTCGCGGCGCCGCGCCTGACGCCGCTGATGCGTGCGGTGCAGGTGTTCGGCTTTCACCTCGCGACCGTCGACCTGCGCCAGAGCTCGGACAAGCACGAGGCGGTGATCGCCGAGCTGCTGCGCGTCGCGCGCATCGAGCACGACTACGGCGCGCTCGACGAGGCGGCGCGCCGCGCGCTGCTGCTGCGCCTGCTCGACGACGCGCGGCCGCTGCGCGTGCGGGCCGCGATCTACAGCGAGCTCGCGCAGTCGGAGCTCGCGATCTTCGAGGCCGCGCTCGGCCAGCGCCAGCGCTACGGCGCCGCGGCCCTGCGCCACTACATCATTTCGCACACCGAGGACGTCAGCGACCTGCTCGAGGTGATGCTGCTGCTGAAGGAGACCGGCCTCTTGCGCGGCACGCTCGACGATTCGGCGCATACCGACCTGATCGTCTCGCCGCTGTTCGAGACCATCGGCGACCTGCGCAACGCCGCGCCCATCATGCGGACGTTCTATGCGCTGCCCGGCATCGCCGAGGTGATGAAGCGCTCGGGTGCCGAGCAGGACATCATGCTCGGCTACAGCGACAGCAACAAGGACGGCGGCACGTTCACCAGCAACTGGGAGCTTTACCGCGCCGAGACCGATCTGGTCGCGCTGTTCGGCGAACTGGGGCGCGATCACGGCATCCAGCTGCGCCTGTTCCACGGCCGCGGCGGCACCGTCGGCCGCGGCGGCGGCCCGAGCTACCAGGCCATCCTGGCGCAGCCGCCCGGCACCGTGAACGGCCAGATCCGGCTGACCGAGCAAGGCGAAGTGATCGCGTCGAAATACGCTCATCCGGAGATCGGCCGGCGCAACCTCGAGACGCTGGTCGCCGCGACGCTCGAAGCGACCTTGCTGCATCCGACCAAGAGTGCGCCGAAGGCCTTCCTCGACGCGGCGGCCGAGATCAGCGATGCGAGCTTCAAGGCCTACCGCAAGCTGGTCTACGAGACGCCCGGCTTCACCGACTACTTCTTCAGCGCCACGCCGATCCGCGAGATCGCCGAGCTGAACATCGGCTCGCGCCCGGCGTCGCGCAAGGCCACCCAGGCGATCGAGGACCTGCGGGCCATACCGTGGAGCTTCAGCTGGGGCCAGTGCCGCGTCGCGCTGCCGGGCTGGTGCGGTTTCGGCTCGGCGATCGAGGCCTTTCTCGGCCAGGACGAAGCCCGGCGCAAGGAACGCCTCGCGCTGCTGCAGCGGATGTACCGGCAGTGGCCGTTCTTCCGCACGCTGCTGTCCAACCTCGACATGGTGATCGCCAAGAGCGACTTCGCGATCGCGTCACGCTACGTCGAGCTGGTCGAGGACAAGCGCCTCGGTCGCAGGATCTTCGCGCTGATCCAGGCCGAATGGCGCCGCACGTCCGACGCGCTGACCTCGATCACCGGCGAAGCGCAGCGTCTGGCAGGCAATCCGTCGCTCGCACGCTCGCTCGAACACCGGCTGCCCTACCTCGATCCGCTCAACCACCTGCAGGTCGAGCTGATGCGCCGCTACCGGCAGCGCAAGGACGGCGATCCGGGCATGGCGCGCGTGCAGCGCGGCATCCACATCTCGATCAACGGCGTGGCGGCGGGGTTGCGCAATACCGGATAGTCGGCCAAGTGAAAAGGGCCGCGGCGCTCGACGCGCCGTGGCCCCTGCTCGGAACAGTCCGGCCTGCGATTACTTCAGGATCGCCATCGCCCGCGCGAAGTTCGCGACGTCCAGCGTGCCGACGCCGGTCGCTGCGTCGTAGCCCGCGACACCCGAGTAGAACCAGTTGTCGCCGGCCGTGATGTCGCGCAGCGGCGCGTGCGCGCCGGTGTACGAACCCGAGTGGCGGGCGAGCTGGTAGAGCGGGAAGTTCAGCAGGCCGACGCGGCCGCCGATCGTCTGGCCGATCAGCGTCGTGATGCCGTTCAGCTGCGGCGAGACGAAGCTCGTGCCGCCCTCGTAGGTGTAGGCGCCGAGCTGGCCGGAGTCGTCGGTGTAGTCGATGACATAGCCGGTCTCGGGGTCGGCGTTCATCGACACGTCGGGCACGTTGCGACCGGCAAAGCCGGCCGGCAGGTCGACGTAGTCGACCGGCGGGCTGACGGTGTAGTCGACGAAGCTCTGGCCGGCTTCGGTGACGCGGATGCCGGGGACGCCCTTCTGGTACGACGGCACGCGGTTGTACGAGCTCACGCCGCCGCCGCCGCCGCCCGGGAAGATGCCGCAGCTGATCGGGTCATAGCCGAGCACGGCGCAGAGGCCCGTCAGGTAGTCCCAGCCCCAGGCCTGCTCGGCCGGGATCGTGATCGGGTAGATGCTGCCGTCCGGAAGCTGGTAGTTCTGCGTGCCCGGCAGCGTCGTGCCGCCGGCGGTCGTGATCCACGGCGACGAGCCCGGGGCGCCGACGCTCAGCGTCTGCGAGTAGCTCGGCGGCGGGTTGAAGCGGTTCACTTCGTAGGCGCCGGCGTCGCCGGCTGCGGTGAACATCGACTGGCCCTGCAGCGCGGCCTGCACGAACAGGTTGTTGAAGGCCTGGATCACGTCGGTCTGGCCGCCGCGCACCGGGTTGTTCACGCTGGACTGGGTGTCGAACCACTCCCATTCACCCCAGCTCACCGAGATGGTCTCGGCGGTGTTGTCGTCGATCGCCTGCGCGAACGCGTCGACGAACGCCTGGTCGGTGTTGGGCGCCTGGTAGAGGACGATGTTGGCCGCCGGCGCGAGGCCGCCGGACTGCTCGACGTCGAGCGTGGTCTCGATCGAGCCGGACGCGTCGCTGGGCGCACCGGGGCCGCCGTCGACGTTGACGATGCTGAGGCGATTCGGCGAGACCGACAGGCCGAGGCCGCTCCAGTAGGTGAACGCATCGCTCGGCGTGAAGGCCGCCAGCGTGACGATCGCCAAGGTCTTGCCCTCGCCGTGCAGGCCCTGGGCGTACAGCGGCGACACGTTGTAGTAGTTGGCCAGATCGGTCACGGTCCAGTGGCCCGGCGAGTTGCCGGCGGCCGCTTGCGGTGCTTGCGCGCCGCGTTGCAGCGCCTGGCCCTTGCCGCTCGCCTGCATCGAGTTCGGCACGTAGTGCGGCCGGCTGCTCAGGCCGACGATGGCCGAGACGTTCGCGGCAACCGACGCGGAAGCGATCCTGGGCGTGCCGCCGACCGCGGCGTGGAAGCGATAGGCCGGCATGCTGCCGTAGCTCGCGACCTCGAACTGGTGCAGCGAGACGCCGAACGCCTTCTGCAGCGCCGCCGGCGTGCCGGTCACCTTGAGCATCCGGCCGGCGTCGACCTTGACCGACAGGCCGGCCTTGGCGAAGTAGGCCGTGGCTTCGGCGATCGTCGCCTGGCTCGGGCCGAAGCGCTCATGGAACTGGGCCGGCGTGATGAACCGGTGGAACGACGCGCCGCCCGGCGTGTAGATGGCGTCGACGAGCTTCTCCATCTCCGCGGCGTTGCGCAGCTTCAGCATCACCGTGACGGTGATCGGCGCCTTGCCGAGCGCGGCGGCGCCGAGATCCTGCGGCGCGGGCGTATGGCGCGTCGGGTACGGCACGGCCGCACTGGCGAGCAGGGCGCCGCAGGCGAGCGCGACGCCCGCCATCACGCGAGTCAGGGTGTGAACCGCGAGTCTGGATGCTTTCATTGAGTTTCCTTCGCGATGGATGGAGTAGCGGCCGGTCTCTCCCTCCGGCCTTCCGGGTGCTCGTCGACATCGAGCCCGTTCCGCCGCCCCGACGACAACGGGACGGCGGCCGTCGTGGATTCTCGTGATGCCGATTCAGGCCGTGCAATCAGCTTTACAGAACAGCAACATGTCGGCGACGACTATGGCCACCCTGAATCGGGGGGTGGGCCGCCCGCGGTCAGGGCTGTGCATCGATCAGGGCTTCGCGCACCGCCGCGACCTGACGACGCGACACCGCGAGCCATTCGTCGACCGGCGTGATGCACACCGCCCAGACCTCGCCGTTGGCTTCCTCGCCGGCGACCACGCGGCGCTCGAGCGCGCGCACCGCATGGCGCGCGACGAGCGCATTGCGATGCACGCGCAGGAAGCGGTCGCCGAGCCGCTGCTCGAGTTCGGCGAGCGAATCGTCGAGCACATGGGTGCGCGTCGCGGTGCGCACCGTCACGTACTTCAGCTCGGCCTTCAGGTACAGCACGTCGGACACCGGCACGCGCACGATGCGACCGCGGTCGCTGATCACGATCACCGGCACGTCGGCTGCCGGCATCGACGGCGGCGCCGGCGCCAGCCGCTGCGCGACACGCTGCAACGCGGCCTGCAGGCGATCGCGCTTGACCGGCTTGGTCAGGTAGTCGACCGCTTCGAGGTCGAAGGCGCGCAGCGCATGCTCGGCGTGCGCGGTCACGAACACCAGCGCGGGCGGCTGCGGCAGGCGCTTCAGCTCGGCGGCGAGCTGCAGGCCATCGCGCCCGGGCATCTGCACATCGAGCAGCACGACGTCGCAGCGTTCGGTCGCGAGGATCTCGAGGGCGCGCGCCGCGTGCGCGGCTTCGCCGGCCACGATCGCCTTGGGTTCGATGCAGTCGTTCACGAGACCGCGCAGGCGCAGCCGCGCCAGTTCCTCGTCGTCGACGATCAGCACGCGCAAGGCTGCATTCATCGGCCTCTCCCCACCGCCGCCGTCACAGCGGCACCACGATCTGGACCCGGAACACGTCGCCTTCGAGGCGTGCCTCGAAATGCGCGGCGACGTCGTGCATCAGATGCAGCCGCTCGAGCACGTTCTGCAGCGCCATGCCATGGCCGGCGCGCGAACCCTGCGCCGGCACGCTGTTGGTGATCGACAGCACCGCGCGGCCGTTGCGCACGCGCGTGCGCACACGGATCGTGCCGCCGCCGTCCGCCGGCTCGACGCCGTGACGCACCGCGTTCTCGACGAGCGGCTGCAGCAGGAGCGGCGGTACGCGCGCGGCGCCGGCCGCGGCATCGAGTTCCCAGTCGACCTGCAGCCGGGTGCCGAAGCGGATCTGTTCGATCGCGAGGTAGCGCTGCGCGAGCGCGACCTCGTCGGCCAGGGTCACCGCGGCGGCGCTGTCGCTGATCGCGACGCGGAACAGCTCGGCGAGGCCTTCCAGCACTTCCTCGGCCCGCGCCGGATCGACGCGTACCAGCGCCAGCGCGGTGTTCAGCGTGTTGAAGAGGAAGTGCGGCCGGATGCGCGACTGCAGCTCGGCCAGGCGCGCCCGCGTGTCGGCCGGCAGCATCGCCCGCGCGCGCAGGTGCAGCCACTGGAACACCACGCCGGCGAGCAGCGCACCGGCCGCGATCGGCGCCACGGCGCGCACCGGCCCGGCCGGTGCGATCGAGAGCAATTCGGCCCAGGCCTGGCCGAGCGCGCCGCACAGCGCACCCAGCCCGATCGCCGCGCCCCATTGCGCCGGCAGCGGCCAGCCGCCGAGCGTGCGGCGCAACGCACAGGCGGCGAGCAGCCACAGCAAGACGCCGGGCAACGCGATGCCGGCACCGGTCGCGAGTGCGATCGGCCAGGAGCGCCAGTCGTCCGCGACGAACAGCGCGCCGCAGACCAGCACCCCGAGCACGAAGGACAGCGCACGCAGCACGACGCCGACGTGGCAGACGTCGAACACCGACGGGGTGGCGGCCGCCGCGCCCGCCACCGGCGCATCGAAGCCGGTGCTCGGAAAGCCGGTGGAGCGGGCGTCGTTCAAGGGCATGTCGAGGGCGGAGCGGGCTGAAGATGGTTCGGCCACCGACGATGGCAGAGACGCCTCGATAGAATCCGAGCCTCCCCGAATCGCCGAGCAGACGCCGCCGGTGCTGGCCGGATTGTCGCCAGTTCCGGCCTGCAATCCCAACCCTCTTTGCAGTCGCCGGCCGCCGCGCCGCGACATGCCGCACACCGCATGTCCACCAACCCGCTCGCCAACAAGTCCGAGGCCTGGTCCGCGCTCTTCTCCGAGCCGATGAGCGAGCTGGTGCAGCGCTATACCGCCAGCGTCGGCTTCGACCGGCGCCTCTGGAAGGCCGACATCGCCGGCAGCCTGGCGCATGCGCGCATGCTGGCGGCGCAAGCCATCATCGGCCAGGACGATCTCGAAGCGATCGAGCGCGGCATGGCGCAGATCGCCGACGAGATCGCCGCGGGGCGCTTCGACTGGAAGCTCGCGCTCGAGGACGTGCACCTCAACATCGAAGCGCGTCTGACCGAACTGGTCGGCGATGCCGGCAAGCGCCTGCACACCGGCCGCTCCCGCAACGATCAGGTGGCGACCGATATCCGCCTCTGGCTGCGCGACAT
>JAFEEF010000033.1:0-1146 GCA_018241265.1 Pseudomonadota bacterium
GCCTCGGAGAACTGGTCGTCGCGATGCGGATGTGCACGATCTGCGCCATGCTTCAATGAGGCCGAGGCTCATCGCCTCGGAGAACAAGGCCACCCCGCAAGAGATTCGTGATCGGCTCGGCGTGCTTCAATGAGGCCGAGGCTCATCGCCTCGGAGAACGTCGCCTCGGCGCCGCCGGCGCGCACCGCCTACGTGCTTCAATGAGGCCGAGGCTCATCGCCTCGGAGAACCTGATGACGAGGCGCTACATGGAGCAGCGTCGGTTGCTTCAATGAGGCCGAGGCTCATCGCCTCGGAGAACAGGAGATGGCGCAGTGGAACGTCGACAACCCCACGGCTTCAATGAGGCCGAGGCTCATCGCCTCGGAGAACAACACCTTTTGCTCCATCGCCATGTGCCGGCGGTGGCTTCAATGAGGCCGAGGCTCATCGCCTCGGAGAACCAGGCCTTCGATGAGAAGGATGTCCCGGCTGGCCAGCTTCAATGAGGCCGAGGCTCATCGCCTCGGAGAACCTGCATCCCAGATGCTGATCTTGCTGGCGCTCTACGCTTCAATGAGGCCGAGGCTCATCGCCTCGGAGAACTGGCGCTGGGGCTAGTGCCGGTGGTGAAGGTCACTCGGCTTCAATGAGGCCGAGGCTCATCGCCTCGGAGAACAGCCGGCGCCGGACCAGATGGTGTCTGCCATGATGAAGCTTCAATGAGGCCGAGGCTCATCGCCTCGGAGAACCACCAGCACCAGCCGGAAGCGGCGGCCGAGCACCGTGCTTCAATGAGGCCGAGGCTCATCGCCTCGGAGAACGCAGCATCGTGGCTTGAGAGGGAACGCAACCCAACGCTTCAATGAGGCCGAGGCTCATCGCCTCGGAGAACCCTGGCGGCCGTCGGCGTCGGCTTCTTCATCGCGATGCTTCAATGAGGCCGAGGCTCATCGCCTCGGAGAACGCCGCCGGGCGTGGCGTGCGCCGTCTGCGGGAGCAGGCTTCAATGAGGCCGAGGCTCATCGCCTCGGAGAACCTTTGCCGGCTGCTGGGCGCTCGGCTTCGGCATGGGGCTTCAATGAGGCCGAGGCTCATCGCCTCGGAGAACCACCTGGCGGTCGATCATCGCCACGTCCTGCACGATGCTTCAATGAGGCCGAGGCT
>JAFEEF010000033.1:1151-82129 GCA_018241265.1 Pseudomonadota bacterium
GGCTCATCGCCTCGGAGAACAGCACCCGCCACAACGCGCGTCCGCCCGAGCGCCCGGGCTGACGTTGCGAGCGCTGCAGCTTACACCCACACGTCCGGCCGGACACTGGCCGCGCGCGAGTTCAGCAAGCGCAAAAAACGTCGAATCTTCAAGGAGCTGCGTCGTGCGAGGACTCACCCCGGACGCCCTCGTCATCGCACCGCTCGCGATGCGCAGGGCACTCGACCTGGGCATGCCACGGCACCACCGTCAGACAATCACCGGCACACGCTGCACAGCCTCGAAGCTGCGCTTGCCCAAGCTGCGAACACGCGGCTCCACGTTTTCGGCGACGCCCAAGTCGATGACGAGGACGTGATCTTCCGCGGCGGAAATCGTCTCCGTCAAGCGCAGCGTGAGCTCGGCATGACGCGCCCGCCCGAGCCGGCACTGGAACACCGACAGCTGCATCCACTCGCCGTAGCCGTGCATGAGCTTGAAGATCGCCCGCCACCGCTTCTCGTCGGCGATGTCGTACGTGACGATGTAGAGATGCTCGTCGTTCACCGCGTCGTGAAGTTCGGGTAGCGCGCGATCTCGCCAAGCAAGTGCCGGCCGAGCAGCCGGCACTGGATCTCGACGATCTGCCGGTATTGCGCTGCATAGCCGAACACCGGATGCGTGATCTCCTGGCTCATGCGCCGCTCGAACCCGGCGATGAAGGCGCGCCGGCCGCGCTCGTTCAGGTTCACTGCGCCGCCGGCCTGCACGAAGTCGTCGGCGCCGACCTCGCCGTTGTTGATCGCCATCAGCACCGCCGAGTCGGCGATCAGCGGCCGGAACGGCTCCATCACGTCGAGCGCGAGCGCCGGCCGCCCGTAACGCGACTGGTGGTAGTAGCCGCGGTACGCATCGAAGCCCACCGCCGTCAGCGTCACGGCCACGCTTCGGGCCAGCAGCGAATAGGCGTACGACAGCAGCGCGTTGACCCGATCGGTGGGCGGCCGGCGGGTGCGTCGCTCGAAGTCGAAGGCCCACTCGGCACCGGCCGGCGCATTCGAAGCGGTAGCCGGCACCGACAGCATCTCTCCGAAGCGGCGGAAATAGCGTGCGGCGGCGCTGCCTTCGATGCCCAGCAGTTGCGGCAGATCGTGCGCGCGCTCGGCCGCATCGATGTCGTGGCGGAACTCGGCGAGCAGCGCCTCGGGCGCCTCGCCGCGCTTCCAGTTGCGCCGGAGCAGCGTGCGCTGGTTGCGGATCTTCGCGGCCACGAGATCGCGGGCGATCTGCAGGCAGTGCCGTTCGTCGAAGCTGGCGCGGAACTGCGCGGCGCGCAGCTCGACGTTCTTGTGCCCAAGCCCCACCGTATGCCCGAGGAACCAGCCGCCGTGCGAGAGCCAGGTGACCGGCACCTCGCGCGCCATCAGCTCGTGCAGCGCCGGGCCGGTGAGGTAGACGCCGCCCTGCAGCACGAGCTGCGAGACGTCCATCAGCCGCGCGCCGGCCACCTTCTCGTCGTCGATCGAGACCTCGAGCACCTCGCCCTTCTTGGCCACCTTCGCGCCGCGCGCCTGCACGTACATCGGCAGCGCCGGCGCCTGGCCCACGGCGAGCGGCCGCGGCGGCGTCTCGTGGGTGCGCAGGTAGTGCAGCTCGTCGGGCAGGCAGATCGATGCCAGCGAGCAGCGCGGGCACTTGGGGCTGTTCTCGAGCGGCGGCGGCATCTGCGCGCCGGTGGCGATGAGGCGCAGCCCGGCCGCGGCCTGGCGCGTAGCGGCGCGCAGCTCGTCGTCGAACTCGACCTTCACGCGCTCGCGCGAGGCGGCGAAGTAGAGCACGCCCTCGGGCACCTCGTAGCCGTGCTCCTCGAGCAGCAGCGCCTGCGCGCAGAGCTGCACGCGCTCGGGCTCGTAGGCGCCGCGCGCGACGTGCGGGCGCTTGCCGCGCTTGTAGTCGACCGGGACGGCGCGGCGGCCTTCGAACTCGGCGAGGTCGAGCTTGGCGACGAGGCCGAGGGCGTCGGAGGAGAGTTCGAGGGAGCGGACGTGGATGGTTTCGGGGGCGTCGTCATCGGCAGCGGCTGCGGCGGCATCGGGCGGCGTGCCGCTGCGGCGGTCGACGCGACGATGGACCTGGCGGCCTTCGACAGTGTCGGCCGAGTCGGCCCACTCGCCTTGCACCCATTCGAGGTAGGCCAGGCGCGGGCAGTAGGCGTACTCGTTGAGCATGCGGGCGGGGAGGAGCGGGGTGCCGGCGGGGAGAGGCGGGGCGTCGAGGGGGAGGGTGGCCTGCGTCGGGCAGGCGGCGCAATCAGGGCTTCCAACGATCGGAATGACAGGCTCGGGCATAGCCGAACACTCCTAGCCTTGGACCGGTCTTAGTACGGCACCCGATGAGACCGGCGCATACATCCCCAGGCCATAGTGGCAGCCGAACCCGAGCGCGAGCGGCCCCGTGATAGGTTCGGCAAAAGTGAGCCGCCAGAAGCTGCCGATGCGGTCGGGCTGCCGAAGACCGTGTCGCTGACGAACGCGCTCGAACTGAATGGTTCGGCGCCTCAGCGAGCCCACACCAATCTCCGGCAGTTGTTCGAAAGCGATCGGTTCTGGTAAGCCTCGTTCGCGGCACTCGCGACGAATCTGGTCCTCGATGCCGAATCCCTTTTTGCAATGCCAAGGATGCATATAGGGTGTCAGCGACTGCCACCGCAACGCCGCTGCCAGCAGCGGCGATCCGCCACCGCGCCCGGCACTTTCCAGCGCGACGCGCCACTGACCACCGCCACGGCTCCACAAGCGGTCGAGGCTTTCGACCATTCCGCGCTGCCGCGCATCCATGCCCACGGGTACATGCAGCGTCAGACGATCGATGCGGCCGTCACCGTCCGAATCCCACGGGAGGTAGAAGGCGTGCCCGTGTCGGTTGCCGTCCGGCAAGTCATGGCCTGAAAGAACGGAGGGAATGCGTTCCTCACCAAGCAGCTTCTTTGCCCGACCCATGATCGCGGCCCGGAACAACTCGCCGATGCGCAGACTGTCTTCCACGCGTGGCAGTGGTTTACCCGCGAGTATGAATTGCACGGTGCTGACGGGCATTGCCTGCGACTTGCGGATCGAGCGCACCGGACGCAACGCGTGGAGCGGCCGTACGTAGCTGACGTGGCGCGCGGCCGGCGGCCGGTTCCATCCGAGCTTGCGCAGGTCCGCGGTATCGATGCACATCGCAGCCAGCAGACCGTCCGGCAGCGTCGGGGCAAGCCGCTTCGCTGCCTTCTTGTCGGCCAGGAACTGCATGCGCAATGCCTCGTACTGCGCCTTCGGCAGCGGCGCAACCAGCGTCACCAGCTCGCCGCGAATCTCGCCGGTCTCGACATCGAGCACGTCCTCGCCAGCCCAGCAGTTGGAGACAGGCGGATCATCGATGCGACGTGCGTCTACCCACGACTCGGCGCGACCGAGATAGCCCATCGCGGCGAGCAGTTCGCTCAGCAGGGCGGCCTGATCGTCCGGCAGATCCACGGCGGACCAGGTGACCGTCAGCGGGTCGTCCCTGCCCACCGCGGCGAAAGCGTCGAACACGAGCGACGTATCGTCCGCCTTCGCCTGCGGCATGTAGTGCCGGGTGTGGCTATGGGTTGCTGCCGGCAGGCGGTACTCGGGCAAGTCCTCGGACAGTGACTCGATCAACGCGCTCAGGGTTGCCTCCGCATGCTGCCCGCTTTGGCTCACCTTGTGATGCCAGGTCGCTATCAGCGCGCGCAGGATGCGCCAGGGTTCCGGTGGCCACGCTACTGCACCCTCGTTGACGTGCCGGTCCCAGGGCGTCGCGTGATAGCGCCCTGCAGGGAAGGTGAAGGCCAGCGAGAGCATGGCTCACTTCTTGTAGACGACGACCGGTTGCTGAAAGCCGCCATCGGGCCGGGCCTGATCGATCAAGGCCGGCAGCGCACCGGCAAGGTCAGCTAACGTCGGCAGTGCGAACCCCGCGGGGCGCTCCACTTCAACTTCGGTGCATTTGAGGTCGCATGCCGTGCGCAACCGCAAGCCGGATTCGAGAAAGGCACGCACCTTGAACAGAGCAAGCGCCACCAGCAACTGGAATACATCATCACCGAGGCCATAGCCGCGGAGCTGGGCGAGATCGACATTGAAGAAGGCCCTGATCTCTGGTGAGACGAATTCATCGCGGGCAAAGATGACGTTGCCGTCGCCCGACTTTTGCCCCGGTTCCAGTCCGACCTTTACGCCACCACTCGAAGCCGTCGTGACATTTCGTGCCTCAACGAAAGCCGAGACGGCGCGCGGCAACCGGATCACGCCGGCAACCTCCTCGAGAAACACGCCGTGCAGCAGGCTGTTGATGTCGTACGCCAGCAGGACGGGGACGAGTTGTTCGCGTACCGAGAATCGGCGATCCTTTTCATAGCCCATGGCCTTGCGGATAGGTTCGAAGCCTGGCATTCGAGCAATGTATTCGGAATTGATGCGATGTGCCTCCAGGACCGAATTCGTAAGCGGCTTGCCAGACTTGTCATTCACCCTGACCACCGAGAGCCCTTTCAGCGGAGCAACCCAGTCGTCAACCACCTTGTCCCAGCACACGGCCTCCAGCCTATTGGCCATGCTCTGCGTGGACTCCACCAGCAGCATCGGCTCACGACACGGGCCGTCGTATTGCGCAGGGCCGATTTCAGGAAAGCCTGTGGGCTGAAAGCGCGTGCCTTGCAGCGGGTCGAGGTGCGCCTCGATCAGCAGGCGCGGCGCATCGGATAGAGCAGATAGATCCAGAGTCATGAGGGGTCTCCTCGGGTCAGTTGGAAGGTTGATCGGATGTCTCGATGTCGGGTGGTTCCAATTGCGCGCGGGCGATTGCTGCCGTTGCCGCCCAACGCAGTGGGATCAACAGAGCAGCTGCAGCTCGAACGGGGGATATCACCCCTAGCGTCGGAATGCTGGCACCGAGATTCGGCGTCAAGCCGCTGGCGCGCAGCCGGCGCCAAGCGATCTTGACGGCACGGTTGTCATGGTTGCCGGCGAGCAGCGCCTGCAGTAGACCGGCAGGTAACGGCAAGCGTTCGTCCTCGCCCAGATAGCCAAGGCTGCGCAAGTCGCGGTCCGGCGTCAGTGCCAGCTTCATCTGCGCAAAGGCGGCCGGCAGCACGCCTTCGCCTGCGGCCCGCTCGGCATCGTGCGGCACTTCGCACAGGCAGAGGGCCGGGATCAGACCAGCGATGCGTGCGTCCATCCGATCGCTGTCGAGGAAGGCGGCTACATCGGACACCAGCGCACCCGCCGGGCTCGAAAGCGGCTTGTCTGGGATCTTCAGTGGATCCATGAGCCGCAGCCGATGTGCAAGCAACCGGGCAAGAACACCCGTCAACGCGCCACGCTGCTCAACGTGGGTCCGCACGCGTTCGCCGGACTCGGCAGTTACCCACCGATCCAGCCGGCGCTCCACCGGAAAGAGTTGCGCGCGCAGAGGCAGCGGGACGTCGCCGACGCCGCGCAAGCCCGCCACGGCCGCGGCGATGCGGAACGCGGGTGTGCCGTCATTCGCCGCGACGATCCAGCGCTCGGGCAGCCGGGGCACCGGCGCGACCTCCTGCCGCGCCTTCTGACTCAGTGTCAATGCACGTTGAATGTCGCTCAGCAATATGAGCAAGGACTGCATCTGCGCTGGCGTCGGCTCGCGGCCGGAATGCTCGAAGAGGTAGTCTTCAAGCAGGCGACGCAAGGCCAAAAAGCGTGCCGGTGTCTTGCCTGCGGCGAACCTTGTGAACTGGCCCAGCCATCCATGCTTCGTCAGATCGCTGGCGATGAAGGATGGGGCTTTCTGTCGGGGCACCAAGTGACTGCCCAGACTGCTCGTCACGTAGTAGCCCCTCCCTCGACGCTCGAAGAAGCCGATGCGCTCAAACGAAAATATGCCCCGGTTGTTGCCGAGGTCCGAGAGGGACCGCAGCATGTCAATACCGTTCCTGACCTGGCGGGAGCCCAGTGTGCTTCTTCCTTCCGACAACAGGAATGCAAGCTCGCCTAGAGCCGCAGGCGCATTCCAAGTAGGGAGCCAAAGCTCCGGCCGGCACCTCTCACCGGATCCAATGCTCCCGTCGCCCGCAAGGGTGGCCTGAACCATGAATGGGAAGCTGAATCCGGCTCTTTCATCTGACTCGAGCTTCTTCGTCGCCGCTGCCGCAAAGAGCATGGCGCCTTCGAGTACGAAGACACCCTTCCACAGGTTTTCGCTCGATGGGGCACTGAAGCCCGTCGACATATTGGCGCCCCCCGTCGAAGCGGCGCTAAGAAATCCGAGATTCGCTGTTGATTCGAGGGCTCGCGTTTCATCGAACAGGGCGTCGGCGATGGATGCTATTGAGTGCGTCGTTGCCACATCCGTGTCTGGATCAATCAGCTCCAGTAGCGTGGCAACATGGTTGATCGAGAGATCCATGCTTCCTTCGTTACCGCCGGACCCTAGCAGCGGGGCTGCATGCCCTTCACCCGCAGCGATCGCGAAGCAGGCATCCATCCACGAGACAACGGCGTCGCCAAGTTCGGCGCGCAACTCAACCAAGAGTCCGTCCTTCAGTCGCTTCGACTCCAACCTCGCACGCAGGAGTGCTTCGCGGCCATGGATATCCAACTTCTTTGCCTTGTCCTGGGCTTCGAGCTTCTTCAAGTCGACGCGAATAGTGTCGAGTCGGGCAATGGCTGCGACACCCTTGATGTCATCGACTACTTGACGGTACTGCTGAAACCGTCGCCCCGACGAGTTGCTCAGCCTTTGTATGATCGTTGCCCCTTTGCGTGTGGAGTCTTCCCCAGCGTCTCCTTCCAGGAACCCAGCGCGACCGCTCCACGGCGAAATGATCGGCGTTGGGTGATATGTTTCGACGAAGAACTGCGCGATTTGCGCCGGCGTGCATCGAGTCGTCAACACAAGGCTGCCGTTGCTCCAATGTGCGCGGGCAGTGGAATCGAGTTGCTGCGCGACGAGCTTGAAGATCCCCACTACCTTCAGGAAGTACGCCAGCGATGTGGGCGTACGGCCCGTCAGCACGACTTCGTTCACCAGCCCGGCCCGCTTCTCGAACCGATCGCGCCAAACGTCCATCAGGGGTCGCCAGTCGCGCCGATCCGCAGCGCGCAGCGCTGCGAGATAGCGCTCCGTCGCCGGGCCGGCGTCCGGCGTAGGGTCGATGTCAGGTAGATCGAGGCGGCGCGTCAGCCAGTCGATGAACAGGCGCGTGACGCGGCCATTGAAGTCGGCGAACGGATGGATGCTGAGCAAACGGCCTTCAGCGAACGCAAGCGCCTCGAGCCAGATGTCGTCGGGCTCGGGGGGCAGGTGCGCAAGGCGTGCCGCTACGTCTTTTACGTAATCACGCATCTGCGGCGCGACCTGGAACGGCAGCGGCGGCTCGTGGCTGCCCATGCGCACTTCGGTGGTTCGCCAGCGTCCGGCAAAGGCCGGCGTGAGGTCGCTGCAGATGCGGCGATGAAATTGCAGCAGCAGTTCTTCGGAGGGCGTGGACGCGTCGAATTCGCCCTCGGCGATCGCATGTTGCACAGCCTCGACGCGCCGCGCCAGATGCGGCGCCAACTCGGCGTAGCTCAGGACGCCGAGGGTGGTTTCGAGGTGTCGTGTGGCCGCGTGAGGCGGGCGAGTTCGATTTCCAGCATCCGCCGATCCACCGGCTCCCCCTCGAACGCCATGCTGCGCGCCACCTTCGCCGGCAGCTCGCGGCGGCGTATCCGGCGCTGCTGCTCCGGTGTCAGCAGCCGCCATTGGCGGATTGCTTCGGTCCAGTTCATGGTCGACATTGTTCAGTCCTGCGCCATCGTTGGCAAGCTGCTCGGCGCGGCTGGCGCGCCAGTCGGCCAGCCGCACGAGCGTCTCCAGCCAGGCAAGCCGGAACGGGCCATGCTGCTCCAGTAGCCCCAGGCTGCGCTCGGCCCAAGACGGCCCCTGCTCTCCTAAGCCAATTTCCATCAACGCCAGATTCAGCCGAATATCGGCGCTGGATTCACCATCGAACTCGAGCCCGGGCAGGCTGTCGCCTTCCCATATGCCGCGAGCGAAGCGCTTCACGCCTGCGCTCGCCGATTCGGTCGGCATCGCACGCAGGCTCATCCTCACCTTGCCGTGGTGGGCGAGCACCAGATAGGCGATGAGGTCCGCATCGGGTTCGCCGTCGTGCTGCGCCAGCCAGGCCAGCATCGACGCCAATTCATGCCGGAAGAACGGACGTTCGTGTCGCGCACTGCACGGCGATTTCGCGAGCAGGCCCAACGGTGCGATCCCGCAAGCGTGCATGGTCCGGTCGAACACCGGGTGTGCCTTGCCGACGTCGTGCCAGCGGCCCGCGCGAACGACGCAGTCGCGGCTTGCGGCCTCGCCCACCGACGCGCAGAGCTGCTCGGCATGGTGCGCCACGTGCGCCAGGTGATCGGCCAGCCCGACTGGCCTGGACTGTTGCGACCGCCAGTCTTCGGTGTAGTCCTCGAGAGCCGGCGTCGCGTCTGACGGGCCGAGGGCCGCAACCGGCTTCTTCGATTCGGGATCGAAGCCCAGGGTCTCGTCGTAGCCGCCGTCCGCGGCACGTGCTAACAGCGTCATGCCAGGCCGCAGCCGATCGTGAGCGAGTTGCTTCCAACGGCGGTTCAGCGAGTCCCATTGCCAGAGGACGACGTTGTTGCGTTTGAAGTAACTCTTCGCCTGCGTGATGGAGGCTGGACACAACTCGGCCCGCTCGGGTTGCCCTTGCGGCTCAGGCCGATTCGGGTCGTCCGCGAGATTGCGCCAGAACAGCTGCACGCCGGGCGTTTCGGTATCGCGGATGTAGTCGGCGACGTCCACGTCGAAGCCGGACAGATCCGGATCGATGTTGAACAGGTCGAGCAGGTCCTTACGGCGCAGCACCGCGGTCAACGGACGCGGCTCGTCGGTTACCGGAAGATCCTGCGGGCTCGCGCTGGTCAGCCCTTGGAGCTTCAGGCGCGCAGCGGCCAGAACGTCGGCGACATAGGGCTTGGGATCAGCCTCGTCCTCGATGTTCAGCCACAACACGCGCGCGCCGGCTTCATTGTGCTCGCCGTACCGATTGCAGCGGCCGAAGCGCTGCACCAGCGATGCCCATGGCGCGAGCTCGGTGATCAGCGTCTTCGAGGAGATGTCGACGCCGGCCTCAATGGCCTGTGTTGCGACGACGATCCGATCCTTCCCAGGATCGTCGCGCAGGCGTTGTGCCTGGAATGCGCGTTCGGCGGCGCGAAAGCGCGCGTGGATGAGCAGGTCGTTCTTGCCTGCACGACTCGCACGCAAACGGCGGAACAGATCCTGCGCGCGATCCACGCGATTGACGATGACGAGCGTCTGCTCGCCTTCGTCGTGGTGTTGCAGGACCAGGGCCGCCAGCTCGTCGAGGTAGGCGCTCCGGCCGGCCTGGTTGGCCGCTTGCTTGGTGAGCACCACATCGGCCTGCGCCAGCGACTTCACCGCCGCCAGCCGCGCGCCCCCTTGCTGCCGATCTCGCTCGCCGATCGCCAGGCCGTTCAACGCAGGCAGATGGGGCCGCATGTCCACGGTCGCAAACCAGTCTCGGTTCAGCGTTGCCGAGAGCCACAGCGAGCGGCTGCTTTGGCCCAGCGGGAAGCTGCGGCGCAAGGCCTCCAATTGCGCCGACGTGGCGAGCCCGGCGCCCATCAACTGGACTTCGTCGTACGCCCAGAGGCAGTCGTTGTGCAGCAGAGCGAAGTGCACTGGCCACTGATAGCGACTCATGCCGTAGCCGCGCATCAGTGCGCGGGACAGCAGCATGTCCTGTGTACCGACGAGGATCGCGTCCTCCTCCGGCCGCTCGGCCCAACTGGCTTCGCGCAGACCGTCCGCGCCACCCATCAGCACGTGCACCGAGACGCGGCCTTTGCCGGGTCGACCCTCGATGCCCAGGTGCATCAACCAACCTCGGATGTTGTCGGCGGTTTGATCCACCAACACCCGCATCGGCAAGCAATAGACGAGGCGGCGCGGGGTGGCGACATCCGGCATGGCAACCCTGCCGCCGGCACGCCAGCCGCGCTTGTACAGCCAGCCCAAGACGACCGCCGCGGTCTTGCCCAGGCCAGTCGGGATGATCAGAAAGTCCGGCCAGGGTTCGCTGGCGAGGCGCTGCTGGTAGTCGAAGGGTGCGTCACTCGCCGGACCGAACGCGGTGGCGAAGAAGTCTACGTAGTCGTTATCCGTCATCGTGGTCCTCGCGGAGATGGACCCATAGTGCCATTGCAAGTGCTCATGCCTTGAGCTTGCAAGCGACCAAGTTGCTGTTCATTCATCCAGCCCCGCCGACAGAGGCCGGGCCGTTGACAGCCGCCTGCACGGCGATGAGCCCACTGCCCATGACGGCGTGAAGCTCCGAATCCCTTGCCTATCGGGCTTGCTACACAGCCTCTCGACGAAGCTGCCCTTCCCGCTTCGCGACAAGCTCGGGCCGGCAACGAGCGCATCAGCGACCTTCGAACTCCGCAACCACTCTGGCGGACAGCGGTACGTCGAAGTCGTCCGGAACACACTGAGCCCGCCTTTCAACAAAACGAATCTGATCAGAGGCCTCGGTGCCTCGAGCCGCGCTATGCGCACCACCAGGATTCCCTTCCGGCCGACGATCACGTCCTCACCTGCTGCAGCCATCTCCACAAGCCGTGGGAGGCGCTTCCTGGCATCACTGATGTCTACACCAACGTCATCGCTTTCCACGCGCATCGGTTCGACGAAATCTACCTGCCATCAACCTCTACCGTCCATCCTCCTGAGCTCCTCCTCCAACCTCCTCCTCACCTCCCCCTCCAACTCCTCCGGCCACATCACCTCCACCTCCGGCACGTGCCGCAGGATGTCCATCACCAGCTCGCGCGGGTCCGCATACGGCAGATCGAGCACCCATCGCCCCTCGGCGTCATACCGCCCGCGCTGCTGCGGATGCCACCGCTCCGCCGCCACCCAGCGCGCCCGCTCGGCCGAGAAGCGCAAGCGTGCCCACGTCACCTCCCGCCCCGCAAAGATGCCGTACCCCGAACCCAGGATCTCGTCGAGTTCGGCGTCAGGGATCTCGACCGCCTTGCGGTCGAGCACCGCCACGCGCTCGATCGCATCCACCGCAAAGCTGCGCAAGCCGTCGCGAAGATGGCACCAGGCATCCAGGTACCAGTTGTCCCGATAGCGCACCAGCCGCTGCGGCGAGATCTCGCGCTCGGTGGTGGCCGGGCGCGTGCGGCCGTGGTAGTCGATCACGAGGCGCTGGCGGCGCAGCAGCGCGCTGCCCACGGCCTGGAAGTGCGGCAGGTGGAGCTTGCGCGCGCCGACGACCTCGACGCGGATGCGCCGCGCCACCTCGGCCTTCGGCGGCACGCCGCTGCCGAGGATCTGGTTGATGCGCTTCATCAGCGGCTCGATGTGCGGGCCCAGCAGGCCGCCGGCATCGAGGTTGGAAAGCAGGTGCTGCATGATCAGCAGCGCCGTCATCTCGTCCTCGCTGAACCACAGCCCCGGCAGCTCGAACTGGCCGCCGACCGCGGGCTGCACGAGGTTCTTCCGCCACCCGCCGCGCTCGCGGTCCCATACGATCGGAGCGTTCAGCCGGTCGCGCATCCATTCGATATCGCGCTTCAGCGTGGACGCGGAGACCTCGAGCTCGCGCAGCAGGAAGTCCCGCGTCAGGCAGCCGCCGCTGTCGAACCAACGCCTGAGCTTGTAGAGACGATCTTGCTGCGTCACCGGGCCTGCACCTGCCGGCAGCGCAGGACGCTGCGCCGTCGGCTGCAGACTCTAATGCCGCGGCGTTGCGGCGGCCATCGCCGTCATCCGGCAACGAGAGGATGGACGCCCGATGGGCCGCCGTGCTTGCACAGGCGCGCCGAATCCTTTGCCGATGCGGCGCTGGCCCCCATCCCGGCCCTCAGCCCGCCCCTCTCCCGCAAGCGGGAGAGGGAGGAAGGCGGGCGCACTCAAGCGATCAGCAGCGCTCGAAAGTCGTTCACGTTCGTGAACGTCGGCCCCGGCACGACGAGATCGCCGAGCGGCTTGAAGAAGTTGTAGGCGTCGTTGCGGTCGAGGTAGTCCTGTGCCTTCAGCCCTTGCGCGCGGGCGCGCGCCAGGGTCGACGGCGTGACGATCGCGCCGGCGTTGTCCTCGACGCCATCGATGCCGTCGGTATCGCCCGCCAGCACGTGCACGCCCTCCTCGCCTTGCAAGGCAATCGCACAGCCGAGCAGGAACTCGGTAGCGCGTCCGCCGCGGCCGCCCTTGCTCTTGACGGTTACCGTGGTCTCGCCGCCCGAGAGGATCACGCAGGGCTTCTCGAACGGCTGGCCGTGACGCGCGACATAGCGTGCCATCGCCGCATGGACCTTGCCGACCTCGCGCGACTCGCCTTCCATCTCGTCGCTCAGCACGTGCACGCCGATGCCGGCCGTGCGCGCCAGCGCCGCGGCGGCCTCGAGCGATTGCTTCGGCGTCGCGATCATGTGCACCTCGTGGCCGGCGAATACCGGATCGCCCGGCTTCGGCGTCTCGAACGCGCCGCTCTCGAGGCCGGCGCGCGCCGCCGCGGGTATCTCGATCTCGTAGCGCTGCAGGATGCGCAGCGCATCGTCGCAGGTCGTCGAATCGGGCACCGTCGGGCCGCTGCCGATGACCTCGGGCGCGTCGCCCGGCACGTCGCTGATCAGCAGCGTCACGACCTTCGCCGGCGCGCAGCGCGCCGCCAGCCGTCCGCCCTTGATCGCCGACAGGTGCTTGCGCACGCAGTTCATCTCGTCGATCGCGGCGCCGCTCTTCAGCAGCGCCTTGTTGATCGCCTGCTTCTCTTCGAGCGTGATGCCCTCTGCCGGCATCGCCAGCAGCGACGACGCACCGCCCGACATCAGGCACAGCACGAGATCGTCCTTGGTCAGGCCCTGGGTCAATGCGGCGATGCGCTGGGCGGCGCGCCGGCCGGCTTCGTCGGGCACCGGATGCGCCGCCTCGACGACTTCGATGCGGCCCGGGTGGGCCTTGTAGGCCGGCGGCACGTAGTCGTAGCGCGTCACGACGAGCCCCGACAGCGGCGCCTGCGCCGGCCACAGCGCGGCCACCGCCGCGGCCATCGAGCCGCCGGCCTTGCCGGCACCGAGCACCAAGGTGCGGCCCTTCGGCGGCGACGGCAGGAAGGCGGCCGTCGCATCGCCGGGCACGGCCTGCGCGACAGCGGCATCGAACAGCGCGCGCAGGAATCCGCGCGGGTCTTGTTGGGGTGAGGGCAGGTTCATCGCGACGTACGGGGTTGGTGGCGGACGGATGCGCGCAGCGGTCGCAGACGGCACGAAGGGCGCCGAGGCCTGCGGACGACGCCATTGTCGTCCGCGCAGCTCTTGCGCCCTTCGCGGTGCCGGCGTCTCTCGAAAAGCCGTCAGGCCTTCGGGTCGGGCGCGACCGTGTGGTTGGCCATGATCTCGAGCGCGCGCACCAGGCCCGAGTGGTCGAGGTCCTGCATGCCGTTGGCGGCGCATGCCTGCATCAGCTGCGCGGCATTGGCAGTCTGCGGCAGCGCGACGCCGAGCGCGCGTGCGCCGCTGAGCGCGAGGTTCAAGTCCTTCTGGTGCAGGCTGATGCGGAAGCCCGGCGCGAAGGTGCGCTTGATCATGCGCTCGCCGTGCACTTCGAGGATGCGGCTGGCCGCGAAGCCGCCCATCAGCGCCAGTCTTACCTTGGCCGGATCGGCGCCGGCCTTGCTCGCGAACAGCAGCGCTTCGCCGACCGCCGCGATATTCAGCGCGACGATGATCTGGTTGGCCACCTTGCAGGTCTGGCCGTCGCCGTTGCCGCCGACCAGCGTGATGTTCTTGCCCATCAGCTCGAACAGCGGCTTGACCTTCGCGAACGCCGCTTCCGGCCCGCCGACCATGATGGTCAGCGACGCGGCCTTGGCGCCGACCTCGCCGCCGGACACCGGCGCATCGAGGTAGTCGCAGCCCAGGTCGTTGATCTTCTTCGCGTACTGCTTGGTCTCGATCGGCGAGATCGAGCTCATGTCGACGACGGTCTTGCCCTTGGTGATGCCGGCGGCGACGCCGTCCTCGTTGAACAGCACGGCGCCGACGTCCGGCGTGTCCGGCACCATGATGAAGATGATGTCGGCGGCCTGCGCGACTTCCTTCGAGGTCTTGCAGACCTTGGCGGTCGACGAGGTGATGTCCTCGTGCACCTTGCCGTAGGTGAAGACGTGCAGCTGGTGGCCGGCCTTCACGAGGTGCAGCGCCATCGGCGTGCCCATGATGCCGAGACCGATGAAGCCGAGCTTGAGCGAGGTTTGCGTCGTCATGTCGTGGTGTCCTGTGCGTTGTGGTCGAAGAGCCGGCTCAGCGGCCGGCCTTGCGGGCAGCTTCGTACCAGCCGAGGCCCGCCTCGGTGTTGCCTGCCGGCTTGTACTCGCAGCCGATCCAGCCCTGGTAGCCGATCTTGTCGAGATGGGCGAAGAGGAACGGGTAGTTGATCTCGCCGGTGCCCGGCTCGTTGCGGCCCGGGTTGTCGGCGAGCTGGATGTGGCCGATGCGCGCGAGGTGCTTGGCCATCGTCGCCGCGAGCTCGCCTTCCATCCGCTGCATGTGATAGATGTCGTACTGCAGCTTCAGGTTGTCGGCGCCGACCTCGTCGAGGATCGCGAGGCCTTCGCGCGAGTAGTTGATGAAGTAGCCGGGGATGTCGTAGGTGTTGATCGGCTCGATCAGCAGGCCGAGGCCGGCCTTCTTGGTCTCGGCCGCGGCGTAGCGCAGGTTGGAGACGAAGGTCTCGTGCAGCCTGGCGCGGTCGACGCCCGCGGGCGCCTTGCCGGCCATGCAGTGCAGGTTCGGCGACGCGAGGCCCTTGGCGTACTCGATGCCGAGGCCGACGCCGTCCTTGAACTCGGCGACGCGCGCCGGGTCGCAAGCCATGCCGCGATCGCCCGCGTCCCAGTTGCCGGCCGGCAGGTTGTGCAGCACGACGCGGATGCCGGTCTGGTCGAGCACGGCCTTCAGCTCGGCCACCGGATGGGCGTAGGGAAAGAGGAACTCCACCGCATCGAAGCCGGCGCGCTTGGCAAGGGCGAAGCGCTCGATGAACGGCGCCTCGGTGAACATCATGCTGAGGTTGGCGGCAAAGCGGGGCATGGGGAGTCTCCTCGTGGGGGCGATCGATTATCGTCAGTCGAGCAGGCCGATCGCCGTCGGCGCATCGCTCGGGCTGATCGCCAGCTCTTCGAACTCGGTGACGTTGTCGATCTCGGTGCCCATCGAGATGTTGGTCACGCGCTCGAGCATCACCTCGATGACGACCGGCACCTGGAACTCGGCCATCCACTTCTCGGCCTGCTCGATCGCCGGCTTGATCTCTTCCTGCTTGTGCACCCGGATCGCCTTGCAGCCGAGACCTTCGACCACCGTCTTGTGGTCGACGCCGTAGCCCTGCACGTTCGGTGCGTTGACGTTCTCGAAGCCGAGCTGCACGCAGTAGTCCATGCTGAAGCCGCGCTGCGACTGGCGGATCAGACCCAGGTAGCTGTTGTTCACCACCATGTGGATGTACGGCAGCTTGAACTGCGCGCCGGCCGCGAGTTCCTCGATCATGAACTGGAAGTCGTAGTCGCCCGACAGCGCCACGATCTTGCGCTGCGGATCGGCCGCCCGTACGCCGAGCGCCGCGGGGATGGTCCAGCCGAGCGGGCCGGCCTGGCCGCAGTTGATCCACTGGCGCGGCCCGAACACGTGCAGGAACTGCGCGCCGGCGATCTGGCTCAGGCCGATCGTCGAGACGTAGGTCGTGCCGCGCTCGAAGTTGTTGTTCATGCACTGGTAGACGCGCTGCGGCTTCATCGGCTCGTTGTCGTAGTTCGTCTTGCGCAGCAGCGTGCGCTTGCGTTCACGACATTCGGCGACCCAGGCGGCGCGGTCCTTCAGCTTCTTCGCGGCCTTCATCTCGCGTGCCACGTCGACGAACAGCTCGAGCGCCGCCTTCGCGTCCGACACGATGCCGTAGTCGGGCGCGAACACGCGGCCGATCTGCGTCGGCTCGATGTCGACGTGCACGAACTTGCGGCCCTTGGTGTAGACCTCGACCGAGCCGGTGTGGCGGTTCGCCCAGCGGTTGCCGATGCCGAGCACGAAGTCCGATGCGAGCATCGTCGCGTTGCCGTAGCGGTGGCTGGTCTGCAGGCCGCACATGCCGGCCATCAGCGGATGGTCGTCGGGGATGGTGCCCCAGCCCATCAAGGTCGGGATCACCGGCACATCGGTCAGCTCGGCGAACTCGACCAGCAGGTCGCTCGCATCGGCATTGATGATGCCGCCGCCGGCGACGATCAGCGGCTTCTCGGCCGCCTGCAGCATCTCGATGGCCTTCTCGACCTGGGCGCGCGTCGCCGCCGGCTTGTAGACCGGCAGCGGCTCGTAAGTGTCGATGTCGAACTCGATCTCGGCCATCTGCACGTCGAACGGCAGGTCGATCAGCACCGGGCCGGGCCGGCCCGAGCGCATCAGGTGGAAGGCCTGCTGGAAGGCGCGCGGCACCTGCGCCGGCTCGAGCACCGTGGTGGCCCACTTGGTCACCGGCTTGACGATGGACGTGATGTCGACGGCCTGGAAGTCCTCCTTGTGCATGCGGGCACGCGGCGCCTGGCCGGTGATGCACAGGATGGGGATCGAATCGGCGCTGGCCGAATAGAGGCCCGTCACCATGTCGGTGCCGGCCGGGCCGGACGTGCCGATGCAGATGCCGATGTTCCCGGCCTTGGCGCGCGTGTAGCCCTCGGCCATGTGCGACGCGCCTTCGACGTGGCGCGCCAGCACGTGGGCGATCGACGCGCGTTCGCGCAGCGCCGCGTAGAGCGGATTGATCGCGGCCCCCGGCACGCCGAAGGCCTGCGTCACGCCTTCCTTCTCCATCACCAGAACCGCCGCCATGATGGCTTTCATGCGCGCCATGAGTGTCTCCTAGTCGGTATGCAACGGCGCGTATGGTGCGCGCGCGGCGCGCGCTTGGGAACCCAGGGGCGGGGATAAGAGCTATTCCGGCAGCGAATGGCGCAGCAAGTTCGGGCCTGCCGGCAGCCGGGCTGCGACGGCGCGGGCGCGGCGCTTGCGCGCCCAGATCAGCACGCCGGTCGCCGACAGCACGGCCACCGCGACGCCCATCGCCGACATCAGCACGCGGCCCGTCGTGCCGATGATGCGCCCGGAGTGCAGCGGGAACATCGCCTGCAGGAAAATGTCGCCCGCGCTGCCGCTGCCGGGCACGTCGGCGCCGGCCGGCGCGCCGGTGGCCATGTCGAAGTAGAGCCACGGATTGCCGAGGCCGCCGTCGCCGTGGCTGCGCCCCGGCTCGTAGTAGCCGACGCCCCAGATACCGAACGCGGTCGAGAGGAACAGGCCGCCGGCCGGCGCCGTCCAGCCGCGCCGGCGCGCCTCGGCATCCGCGAGCGCGAGCACGCGCTCGGCGGGCAGGCGCGGGCCGGCGGCGCGGGCGGCATCGGGGCCGCGAGCGTCGAACGGCGACGGCGTCAGCGGCGAGAACCAGCCGACCACCGGCCGCATCACCTCGCGGCCGAGGTTCATCGAGACCGAGGTCACGGCGATCATCAGCACCAGCAGGAACAGCCACACGCCGCCCGAGCGGTGCAGGTCGAAGGCGAGCCGGTGCCCGCCGGCGCGCCAGCGGAATGCGAACGAGCGCTTCCACGCAGCGCGGTTCGGGAACGAGATCCACAGCGCGATCAGCGTGTCGAAGACCCAGGCGATCGCGATCAGCCCCATGAACCACGTGCCGAGCTCGATGCCCCAGCCGTCCGGGATGTGCATGCTGTAGTGCAGCTTGTAGAGGAACGGCAGCAGGTTCTCCCGGCTCAGCGATACCGCGCCCCACATGCGCCGGCCCTGGATGCGGCCGGTGGCGGGATCGAGGGCCACCTGGTTGTAGTCGACGGCATGGGGCTGCCGCGTCGACGCATCGATGTTGGGCTCGACGCTGGCGACGAAGGCCTCGCCGGGCTCCAAGGCCAGCGGCATGAAGCTGACGTGCACGCGCGGATCGGCCGCCTCGATGCGCCGCGCGAGCTCGAGTGGCGCGAGCGGCTGCCCGGATGTTGCGGCTTCATAGAGCTGCGGATTGAGCCGTGCGTCGAGCTCGTGGTCCCACGAGATCACCGCGCCGGTCGTCCCGGCGATGAACAGGAACAGCGCCGCGCCGAGGCCGAACCAGCGGTGCAGCATGATCAGCGCGCGGCGCATCGTCAGTACGTCCAGCGCAGGCTGAGGCGGGCCTGCCGCGGCGGCGCGTAGTAGGTCTGCGTCCAGTACAGGCTCGTCAGGTACTTGCGGTCGGCGACGTTGTCGAGGTTCAACGTCGCGCTCCAGTGCGGATCGAACTCGTAGCGCGCCATCAGGCCGAGGGTCGCGTAGCCGCCCTGGCGGATCGTCGCGGTGAAGCCGGCGCTCTCGTCGATCGTCGAGATCGCGCTCTGCGCCGCGACGCTCGCGCCGAGCTTCAGCGCCGGCAGCCACGGAACCTGCGCGGTCGTGGACAGCCGGAACGTCCGCCGCGGCACGTAGGTGCGCGCGTCGGCGCCGGTCGCGTCGTCGGTGAGGCGCAGCTGCGTGTAGCCGGCAGCGACGTCCCATCCGGCGGCGATGCGGCCGGTCACCTCGGCCTCGAAGCCCGTCGAGGTGGCGGCGATCGGCCGGTAGTAGCTCGCACCGTCCGGGAACGCCCCCGCCGCCTCGGCCGTGTTGGCCTGCCGCGTGCGGAACACCGCGAGCGAGCCGGCGAGCCTGCCGTCGAGCCAGTCGGCCTTGATGCCGGCCTCGACGTTGCTGCCCTGGATCGGCGCAAGCGGCTGCCGGTTCGCGTCGACCTCGGTCTGCGGGCTGAAGATCTTCGTGTAGCTGGCGTAGGCCGAATAGTGCGCATCGATGTCGTAGACGACGCCGGCATACGGCGTCGTCTCGGTGTGCGTGTAGGCATGCGGCACGCCGTAGTTCTCGCCCTCGCTGCTGACGCGCGTGACGTTCGCGCCGATGACGAGGCTCAGCGGGTCGGCGAGGCTGAAGCGCACCGCGCCGTAGGCGCCGCTGCGCTTGTCGATCCAGCTCGACCCGTTGCTCGATGCGGTGAAGGCCGGCTTGGGATAGCTGCCGTCCCACGTCGCGAGGTCGGGCAGCGGCGTGCCGATGTCGTTGCCGTAGCCCGAGTGCTCGTGCGCGTTCTGCCGGCCGATGCTGGCGCCGAACATCAGCTGGTGCTCGCGCCCGCCGAGCGTGAACGGCCCCGAGGCACGCGCGTCCAGCATCGCCTGGCGGTAGTGTCCCGAGAACGCCGACGGGTAGCTGGATAGCCCGAGGCCGGTCGTCCGGTCCGGCGTGCCGTAGACGTAGAAGAGCTCCGAGTCGGCGTCCTGCTCGCGGTAGGTCGCGGTGGCCTTGGCCTGCCAGCGGTTGCCGAAGTCGTGCGCGAGCTCGGCCGTGACGCGCGTGTCGTCGTTGTTCCACCAGGCCCAGTCGGCCGCGGTGCTGGTCGAGACCGCATAGTCGGTCGGCGTGCCGTCGGTGTGATACAGCGGCAGCGCGCCCCACATCGGCGAGCGTGCCCGCGTGCGCTGGTCGAGCACGCCGAGGCTCAGCACGGTGCGATCGCCGAGATCGACATCGACGAGCCCGGACGCCATCGTGCGGTGGTTGTGGTAGCGGTCGAGGTACGAGTCGCGGTCCTCGTCGGCGACGACGAGCCGGCCGCGCACGCCGCCGTCAGCCAGCATCGCGCCGGAGACGTCGGCTTCGAGCCGCCGGTCGTTCCACGAGCCGATGCCGACGAGCGCGCTCGCCTGGAACGCAGCGGTCGGCCGCTTGCGGACGAAGTTGATCGTCGCCGAAGGATTGCCGGTAAACGACAGCAGGCCGTTGGCGCCGCGCAGCACGTCGATGCGCTCGTAGGCGGCCGAGTCGATGTCGCCCCACTGCGAGCCGTTGGCGAACGGCAGGCCGATGCCGTCGAGCTGGAAGTTCGTGACGTCGAAGCCGCGCGCCGTGTAGTAGGTGCGGTCGGTCTCGACGCGCTCGACGTTGATGCCGGTGACGCTCGCCAACACGGCGCCGGCATCGGCGAGACCGAAGTCCTCGATGCGCTCGCGCGTGATCACGCTGATCGACTGCGGCGTCTCGCGCGGCGTCAGGCCGAGGCCGGTCGCGGTCTCGCCGGCACCGCTCGCCTGCGCCTTGCCGCGGATCTCCACCTGCTGCAGCGTCTGCGGCGCCGAGGCAGCCGATGGCGCCGCCACGGCCGCCTCCTGTGACCAGGCCGCCAGCGGCGCGCAGCTTGCCGCCAGCGCGGCCGCACGGCGCGCGCGCCGCCACATCGCCGCCGATACGGCCCGCGGACCAACGTCCGCGGGCCGGCACTCGCCCAGAGCTTCGGGCATGGACTCCCTCCTCGTGTTATCCGGTATGCGGGGCAGATCGTTCTGCCTCGACGCCGAGGCCCGATGGCCTCAGCTTCCGATTGATTTGCGAATACGAACGATTCGTATTATGCACAACCGCGACCGATCGGAAATGCCGAGGCATCATTCGCGCATCGACGACGGCGCACGCTGACCTCATGGACCGCATCACCGGCGTACAGCTCTTCATCCGCATCCTCGAGACCGGCAGCTTCTCGAAGGCCTCGGCCGACCTCGGCCTGACGCAGCCGACCGCGACCAAGCACGTGGCCGCGCTCGAAGCCAAGCTCGGTGCGCGCCTGCTCAACCGCAACACGCGCGGCGTCAGCGCCACCGAGATCGGCACGCTGTACTACGAGAAATGCAAGGCGATCCAGCGCGAGCTCGAGGAGGCCGACAACCTGGCGTCGCTGCTGCAGTCGAGCGTGAGCGGGCAGCTGCGCGTCAGCACGTCGGTGGCGTTCGGCCGCCGCGTGCTCACGCCGCTGGTGCTCGACTTCATGCACAAGCACCCTGAGATCTCGATCGACCTCGGCTTCGACGACCGCTACGTCAACCTCGTCGAGCAGGGCATCGACGTCGCGATCCGCATGGGGCGGCTCGCCGATTCATCGCTGGGTGCACGCTACCTCGGGCTGAACCCCTGGGTGCTCGTTGCCTCGCCCGCCTATCTCGACCGGCACGCCGCACCGCGCGAGCCGGCCGACGTGAGCCGGCATGCCTGCCTGGTCTACAGCAGCGTGCAGGGCGACGAGCGCTGGCACTTCAGCGGCCCCGGGCCGGCCGACGGCGCATCGAACGGCCCGCAGCAGTCGATCCCGGTCCACGGGCCGCTGCGCTCGAACAACCTCTCGGTGATCCTCGAAGCGGCCGTCGCCGGGATGGGGCTGGCGATCCTGCCGTGGTATGTCGCGCAGGAGTCGGTGGATGCCGGCACGGTCCGGCCGCTGCTCACCGACCATGCACTGCCGGTGCAGGAGATGCACGCGGTGTTCCCGTCGCCCAAGCTGGTGCCGTCGAAGGTCAGCACCTTCATCGCGTTCCTGCAAGAAGAGCTCGGGCCGCAGTGGTGGAGGCGGCGCTTGCGCACCTGACCGGCATGCGAGTCAGCGCAGGACGGCCTGCGCGAGCACCTCGCGGCGTGCGGCGAGCTCGCGTGCCCAGCCGTCGATCATCGCGGCATAGCGCTCGCCTTCGAAGGCCGCGAGCGCGGCCTCGCCGTCGGCACTCAGCGCCGTGAGCGTGTACGCGACCCGCACCTCGGTCGTCCCGGCGTCGCGCGCGGCGCACTGCACCTCGACGAAGCCGGTGCGCGATCCCAGCGTGCAGCGCGCGTAGCGCGAGCGGTGCCGCACGGGGTCGAAATCGACCAGCATCCAGATCGTCAGTTCGGCACCGGCGCCGGTCGTGAAGACCATGCCCGCCTCGGTGCGGCCGTCGGGCGGCTCGACGTAGGCGGGCTGCCAGCCATCGACCCACAGCTCCTCGCCAGCCGGCGTGAAGTACATGAAGCAGCGATCGATCGGCGCCTCGACGATGATCGCGTGGCTGACCTCGATGCGGCGTGCCATCGTCATTCCTCCTGCCGCAGGGTTGTCATGGCGACCCGGATCCGATGTCGTGGGCATAGACGATGAATCCGGCGTGCGTGGCTACCCGGTCGTAGAGCGCCCTGCCCGCTGCGTTGGTCTCGTGCGTCTGCCAGTAGACGCGCCGCGATCCGGCCCGCCGCGCCTGCTCGTACACGGCCATGATCAGGGCCCGGCCGATGCCTCGCCCGCGCTCCGACGCAGCGGTGTAGAGGTCCTGCAGATAGCAGGTGAGCTCGATGCGCGTGGTGCTGCGGTGGTAGAGGTAGTGCGCCAGGCCGACCAGCACGCCGTCGCGCTCGGCGACGAGGGCATGCACCGGCTCGGCTGAATCGAAGAAGCGCTGCCACGTCGTGCGCGTGATCTCCGGCGCCAGCGCCGTCGCGCCGGCGCGGCCGTAGAAGGCGTTGTAGCCATCCCAGAGCGGCGTCCAGCCTTCGAGGTCGCCCGAGGCGATCTCCCGCACCGTTACATCGCCCGCCATATGGTCAGGCCCGGCCTTCGAGCACGAGCTGCGTCTGCGTCACGATCGCGCACAGCTTGCCCTCCGCATTGCGGATCGACGTCTGCCAGACCATCGTCGTGCGACCGCGGTGCAGCGCGATCGCCTCGCCGGTCACGGTCGTGCCGACCTTGGCGCCGGCGATGAACTTGGTGCTCGAATCGGTGGTCGTCGTCCCCTTGCCGGCCGGCAGGTTGACGAAGGTGCCGACCGCGCCCAGCGTGTCGGCGAATGCCATCGACGCACCGCCATGCAGGATGCCGCCGGTGGTGCACAGCGCCGGCGTCACGTCGAGCTCGGCCAGCACGCGCTCGGCCGATACCTCGACGAAGCGCACGCCCATCGTGCCGGGGAAGAGCGGATCGAGCAGTTGCTGGATGGCGGCGGTGTCGTGCATGGTGTCTCCCGTTCGGGCTACGCCATCATGCCGCGCGCGCCGACCTTGCCACCGGTGCCACCGGCGCCAAGGTCGCGCGCAGCCGCTCGACCGGATCGGCCGGCTTCGCGCTCGACTTGCCGAGCGCGCTCTCGACGCCGCCGATGTGCTCCATCATGAGCTTGGCCGCGCCTTCGGCATCGCCCTGGGCGAGCGTCGCGACGATGCGTGCATGGTCGGCGCACGACTCGGCCGCATCGTGCGTCGACTGGTAGAGCGACGCGACCAGCGTCGTGCGCGCCGTCAGGTCGCGCAGCAGGTCGCACAGCACCTTGTGGCCCAGGCATTCGGCGAGGCACACGTGGAAGTCGGCGAGCAGGAAGGTGCGCGTCGCGATGTCGGTGCCGGCGATCGCCGCTTGCTCGTCCTTGATGTGCTCGCGCAATCGCTTGACGACGCTCTGCAGCGGCTTGCCGGCTTCGCGCAGCACGCTCGATTCGCGCAGCATGCCGGCCTCGACCGCACGGCGCGCCTCGAAGGCATCGCGCGCCTCGTCGATCGACGGCTCGACGACGTACCAGCCCTTGCGCGTCCGTACCTCGACGAAGCCGCGCGCCTGCAGCTGCATCAGCGCCTCGCGCACCAGCGTGCGGCTGACGCCGAACGTGTCGGCGAGCTCCTGCTCGCCGAGCCGCTCGCCGGGCTTGAGCTTCTGGCCGAGGATGGACTCGACGACCCGCTGCGCGATTTCGATCTGGCTCGCCATGATGCGAACGATAACCGCGAACGATAACCGGGGACCGCAGTTCAGTGGGCCGCGACCGGCATCGCCGGCTCGACCGCGTCTTCCTCGTCGGCCGTCCACTTGCCGTCGAGCACCGCATGGGCGCGGGTGCGGTCGACGTCGCCTTCCCATGACGCGACGACGACCGTGGCGACGCAGTTGCCGATCAGGTTGCCGAGCGCGCGGGCGATGCCCATGAACCAGTCGACCGACAGCACGAGGACCAGGCCGATCGCCGGGATCGCCGGGATCGAATGCAAGGTGGCCGCCAGCACGACGATCGCCGAGCCCGGCACGCCGTGCGCGCCCTTGGAGGTGACGAGCGAGACCGCGAGGATCGTCAAGAGGTCGGTCATCGAGACCGGCGTGTTGGTGGCCTGCGCGATGAAGACCGCCGCGAGCGTGATGTAGATCGAGAACGCGTCGAGGTTGAACGAATAGCCGGTCGGGATCACGAGGCCGACGGTCGAGTCGCGGATGCCCATGCGGCGCAGCTTGGCCATGATTTGCGGCAGGACGCTGTCGGAGGAGGTGGTCGCGAAGACGATCGTCAGTTCCTCGCGCAGGTACTTCAGCAGCTTGACGATCGAGAAGCCGGCCAGCCGCATGATGCCGCCGAGGATCACGAACACGAAGATCAGCACCGCGGCGTAGTAGAGCACGACGAGCATGCCGAGCTGCTTCAGCGAGCCGATGCCGTACTTGCCGACCGTGAACGCGATCGCGCCGAGCACGCCGAGCGGGGCGAGCTTGATGATGATGCCCATGATGCGGAACAGCAGCGTCGACAGATCGTCGATCAAGCCCGCGACGCGCCGACCGCGTTCGCCGACCATCGTCAGCGCGCAGCCGAACAGAATCGCGAACAGCAGCACCTGCAGCACGTCGCCCTTGGCGAAGGCATCGACCACGCTCGTCGGGATCAGCTTCAGCAGGAAGTCGACCGTGCCGCCGCTCGCGAGCTTGTCGGCGTTGGCCGCGTAGCTGCTCATCGCGCTCGCGTCCAGCGTCTTGATGTCGACGTTCATGCCGACGCCGGGTTGCACGATGAACGCCAGCGCGAGCCCGAGCATCAGCGCGATGCTCGTCACGACCTCGAAATAGACCAGCGCTTTCACGCCGACCCGGCCGACGCGCTTCAGGTCGCCCGCGCCGGCGATGCCGTGCACGACGACGCAGAACACCAGCACCGGAATGATCATCGAGATCAGGCTGATGAAGGCACCGCCGAGCGGCTTGAGCTTGACGGCAAAACCCGGCGCCGCGAGGCCGAGCACGATGCCGACAACCAGCGCCAGGACGACCTGACCGAAGAGGGAACGAAGGAATCGGGGCATGCGCACCTCGCTGTGAATGGAGTGGACCGCGAACGGCAAGCCTGTTTGACCACAAACTTGCATACAAGCAATGTAGTCAAGACTTGCAGAAGCGCGATCAGGGATTACCCGCAACTTCGATGCCCGGCAAGCAGGGGGCCGAGCCCGGACCGCGTTCGGCGCGCCTCTTCGAGGATCTCGCGCCCTGTTTTCTTGAGAGCATCCCATGCCCTTGTCGGTGCGAGGCGATCGCAGAGAAACGTGGGGTACGGGTATGGCGCTTTCGGCTTCTTGCTAGGTTGTCGCTTGGGGGCAAGAGCCCGCCGGAATTCGCCCGGCAGGCGAGTCACTTTCTTCTGCTGGCCCAGAAGAAAGTAACCAAAGAAGAGGGCCTAACACCAGCCATCAGAGTGGTGGGTATGGCAAGAAACCAGAGGCGGCTGCTGCGACGGCAACGATGTTCGATGCAATGCCTCGCCGCTCATCCCGCGGGGTTTCGAGAGCGCTACGCGGGTGCGAGTCGTGCCCGCCCGACATCAGCCGCCTCTGGTCTCTTGCCACGGGCAGCAGCCTAATGGGCTGGTGTTCGGGCCCTCTTCTTTGGCTACTTTCTTCTGGGCCAGCAGAAGAAAGTAGCTCGCCTGCCGGGCGAGACCGGCGGGCTGCTGCGCCAAGCTCAGACCCAGCGAAGAGCCAGCCGGGCGCGGGCGCCCGCCGCAGCCGAGGGCGATCAGGCGTGCATCGCAAGCGCCCGCTGCACCGCCGGACGCTCGTCCATGCGCCGCAGATGCGCCTCGACCTTCGGGAAGCGCGCCACGTCGACACCGTCGCCCTTCAGCCAGCGCGACAACGTGTAGAGGTAGGGATCGCACACGGTATAGCGCTCGCCCATCACCCACGGCCCGGCGAGGAAGTCGTGCTCGATCAGCGTGTAGCACTCGGCCATCGTCTGCGGCACCTTGCGCACCATCGCCTGCAGCGCCTCGTCGTCGTCGACCCAGCGCCGGCCGCGCCGGCCATGCGCATGCGCGACGTGGACGGTCGAGCAGAGGTAGCTGTTGAAGGCCTGCACGCGCGCCAGCGCGTACGGATCGTCGACCGGCGCGAGGTCGGCCGCCGGAAAGCGCTGCGCGAGGTAGATCAGCAGTGCGGGCGTTTCGGTCAGCACGCCCTGCTCGGTGACCAGCGCGGGCACCCGGCCCTTCGGGTTGACCGCGAGGAAGTCGGGCGAGCGCTGCTGGCTCGCGCCGAAGTCGATCCGCGCCGGCTCGTAGTCGGCGCCGGCCTCCTCGAGCGCGATGTGGACCGCCAGTGCGCAGGTCCCCGGGGCAAAGTACAGCTTCATCGGCGCAATCTCCGTGGTTCGCTCATCGATCGGCCCCGGACGATACCGCGCCGGCCGGGGTCGTTGCATGCGGGCCGGGCAGCAGCAGCGACACGCGCAGCCCGCCGCCGGCACGGTTCGCGAGCGCGATGCGGCCGCCGTGCGCCTCGGCGATCTCGCGCGCCAGCGCCAGCCCGAGCCCGGTGCCGGCACGCTTGGTCGAATAGAACGGCAGCAGCGCCTGCGCCAGCACCGTCTCGCTCATGCCGGGGCCGCGATCGTCGACGTCGATGCGCCAGCCGTCGCGCGCGGCGACGATCTCGAGCGCGACTTCGTGCGCCGGCCCGCCGGCCTCGTGCGCGTTCTTCAGCAGGTTCAGCAGCGCCTGCTCGACCTGCGCCGCATCGAACCAGCCGGGCTCGCCGGGCAGCGTGCCGTCGTGCCGGAAATCCGCATGCGCGGCCAGGCCATCGATGAACGGCACCCAGGCGACCTCGGCCGGCTGCGGCGCCGGCAGCTTGGCGAAGCGCGCATAGCCGTCGATGAAGCCGTGCAGGTGGCGCGCCCGCTCGCCCATCATCGCGAACACGCCCGGCAGCCGCTCGACGTCGCCGCGCCGCGCCAGCTCGGCGCCGCTGTGCGCGAGCGACGAGATCGGCGCGAGCGAGTTGTTGAGCTCGTGGCTGATGACGCGGATCACGCGCTTCCAGGTCGCGACTTCCTGGCGCGACAGTTCGCGCGTCATGCGGCGGAACAGGTACAGCCGGTGCGATCGGCCGTGCAGCCGGAACGCGCGCTGCGACAGGTGGAAGGTCTCGCCGGCGCCGTCCTGCGCGATCGAGAACAGCGTGTCCTCGCCGGCCTCGACGGCGCGCTGCAGCGCATCGTCGCCGTGGCGCAGCAACTCGGCGAAGTCGCTGCCCTCGAGGCTGCGCCCGCCGCCGAGCAGATGGCGCGCGGCCAGATTGGCATAGACCACGCGCGCGCCGGGATCGGTCAGCACCAGCGCGACCGGCGTGTTCTGCACCACGGTATCGAGCAGCAGCTCGCGCTCGACGAGTTGCTGGCGTTGCTCGCGCAGCGCCTGGCCGAGCGCGTTGTGCAGCCGGACCAGCTCGCCGAGCTCGGCGTCGCGCAGCGCGGCGAGCGCGACGCTGTAGTCGCCGTCGCGGTAGCTCAGCACCGCGCCTTCGAGCGCGCGCAGCAGGCGCCGGAGCGGCGCGACCAGCCGGCCGGCGCAGAGCAGGATAGCCGGCAGCAGCAACGCGACGCTGAGCAGCGCCGACGCGAGGCTCCACGGCGCCGGCGCCTGCAGCTTCAGCGCGAACGCACGGTCCAGCCACGCGAGCAGCGCCGGCAGCGGCCACACCGACAGGGCCGCCTGTACCAGCGCGCCGGCACCGGCCGCCAGCGCGAGCAGCAGCGCGAGCCGGGTACGCAGGCCGAAGACAGGCTTCACGCGACGAGGCCGTAGCGCTCCATGCGGCGATAGAGCGCCTGGCGCGACAACCCGAGCGCCTGCGCCGCACGGCTGACGACGCCGTCCGCCTGTGCGAGTGCGGCAGCCACCGCCTCGCGGCTCGGCTCGTCGAGGCTGCGCGATGCCGCCGCGGGCGCCGCCGGCAACGCCAGCAGTTCGGGCGTGATGGCGGCGCCGCGCGCCAGCAGCGCGGCGCGTTCGATCACGTTCTTCAGCTCGCGCACGTTGCCGGGCCACGCATGCGCGAGCAGCGCATCGCGCGCGGCATCGCCGAGCACCGCACGGCCGGCGAGGAAGTGCTCGGCGAGCGGCAGCACGTCGTCGCTGCGCTCGGCCAGCGGCGGCAGCGCGAGCTCGATCACGTTGAGCCGGTAGTAGAGGTCTTCGCGGAAACGACCATCGCGCACCATCGCCTTCAGGTCCGCGTTCGTCGCGCTGACGACGCGCACCTCGACCTGGCGCGTGCGGTTCGAGCCCAGCCGTTCGAAGCGGCCGGTCTCGAGCACGCGCAGCAGCTTGACCTGGCCCGGCAGCGGCAGGTTGCCGATCTCGTCGAGGAACAAGGTGCCGCCATCGGCCGCACCGAAGCGGCCGTCGCGCGCCTTGTTCGCGCCGGTGTAGGCGCCGCTCTCGGCACCGAACAGCTCGGCCTCGATCAGCTCGCCCGGCAACGCGCCGCAGTTGACCGCGACGAACGGGCCGCGTTGCACGCTCGAATTGGCATGCACGATCGCGGCGATGCGCTCCTTGCCCGCGCCGTTCGGTCCGGTCACGAGGACCGGCACGTCGGAGCGCGCGACCTGGCAGGCGAGGTCGAGCACGCGCGTCATCGCATCGGACGCGAACACCATTCCGCCGAGGTCGTAGCGCCGCGCGAGCGCCTCGCGACGCTCGCGGCGCTCGCGCTGCACCGCCGACAGCCGGCGCGACGACTCCGACAGCTCGAGCAAATTCTCGACGGTCGCGACGAGCTTGGCATCGTCCCAGGGCTTGGCGAGGTAGTCGGCCGCGCCCGCCTTCACCAGCTCGACCGCGCTTTCGAGATGCGTCCACGCGGTGAGCAGGATCACCGGCAGGTCGGCATGGCACGCGCGGATCGCGCGGAACAGCGCCGCGCCTTCGGCGCCCGACGTCGTGTCGGCGCGGAAGTTCATGTCCTGGATCACGACGTCGACACGCTCGCGTTCGAGCAGCGCGAGCGCCTCGGCCGGCGCGTGCGCGACCAGCGGCCGCACGTCGTGCATCGACAGCAGGAGCGACAGCGCCTCGCCCACCGCGAGGTTGTCGTCGACGATCAGGACGGTGCGCATCGCCGCCGAGCTTAAGCCACGCGCTATGTCACGACCGCATCACCACCATCGGCGGCAGCGCCGCGGCGCGCAATGCCGGTCCGAGCACCGCGATCTGGCCGAGCACCCACAGCGCCAGCGCGCCGGCCGGCAGCACCATCCACGGCAGGCGCGGCAGCTCGTAGTGCGCCATCAGCACTTGGTTGATCGCATAGGCACCTGCCATGCCGAGTGCGATGCCTATCGTCGTCAGCAACAGATTCTCGGTCTGGAAGTAACGCAGGATGTGCGTGCGCGACGCGCCGAGTGCGCGACGCGTGCCGATCATGCGGGTCCGCTGCTGGACCCAGAAGCTTGCCAGGCCGACGATGCCGAACGCGGTGATCGCGAGCATCGCGACGCACACGCCGCCCATCAGCCAAACCATCGAGCGGTCCTGCGCGTAGTAGTCGGCGCGCATCTCCGTCATCGGCCGCACGTGCGCGACGATGCGGGTGTGGTCGACGCGGTCGACGATGTCGGGCACGGCCTTGATCACCGCGTCGCGCTGCGCCGGCTCGACGCGCAGCAGGTAGCTGCCGCCGCGGTAGCTCGGGCGCACCGGGAACAGCATCGAGTAGCCGTCCTTGTTCTGCGCCTTGCCCGGATAGGGATGGGTCAGCCGCTCGACGACGCCGACCACGGTGGATGGATCGTCGCCGTACACGTAGATCTGGCGACCCAGCGCCGACTGGCCCGGCCAGAGCCGATCGGCGAGCACGCGATTGATGACGACCTGCCCGACCTTCGGCTTGTCCTGCTGGTCGACGACCGAGCCCGACAGGTATTCCTCGGGCAGGAAGTCGCGGCCGGCGACGAGCTTCAGGCCCATCGTCGCGAGTGCCTGTTCCCCGCCCGTGTAGTGCGCACCCTCGATCTTCTGCTGCTCCTGCTTCGGCTCGGTCCCGATGCCGCTGTTGTTGCTGTTGTCGCCGTAGATCACCTGGTTGACGACCGCGACGCTCTTCACCCCCGACAAGGCGCGAAAGGCCGCGAGGTCGCGCTGCGTCACTTCGTCCGCATTGGCGGGACCGCCGGTGGTTCGCAACTCGACGACCACGAGCTCGGACTCCGGCAGACCGCTGTCGTGGTGCAGCAGTTCGAGGCGATGGCCGATCAGCTGCAGCGCGTTGCAGACGATCGCGCAGGTGATCGCCACTTCGACGACGATCAGGCAGGCTGCGGTCTTGTGGCGGCGCAGGGTCGAGAGGATGGGCAGCAGGTCGAGCATGTCCGTGTCTCCTTCAAAGCGTCTTCAGGTGGCGCGCCGGCGGCACGCGTGCTGCATTCCACGCGGGCAGCAGCCCGGCCAGCAGGCTCGCCGCGAGCGCGAGCACGATCGTCACGCCGAGCATGGCCCAGTCCATCTGCGCGAGCGGCGCGTACTCGGCCGGACTGAGCCGCACGAGCCACAGGCCGATCCAGGCCAGCAGCAGCCCGAGCAAGCCGCCGGCCGCGCCGAGCACGCCGGCCTCGACGACGAACTGCAGGAAGATCTGGCCGCGCGGCGCGCCGAGCGCGCGCCGCACGCCGATGTCGCCGCTGCGGCGCAGGCACTTCGCGAGCAGGAGGCCCATGGTGTTGACGAGGCAGACGACGAGGAAGCCGAACGCGAGCCACACTTGCAGGGTCACGTCGGACGGCAGCACCTGGCGGTAGACCAGCCAGTCCATCACGTTGCGCAGCCGGACGTTGGTCGGCCGTACGAAGCGGCCGGCGCGGCGCTGCTCGTCGGAGTACTGCACGAGGTAGTCGCGGAACGCCGTCGCCTCGGCCGGCGACGCGAGCTCGACCCAGTACTGGACCCACGAACACGGCGCGTTCAGGTCGCGCGGACTCGCGGCCCCGGTATCGCCCCAGCAGTCCATGTTGCCGGAATTGCCGAACTTCAGGTCCATCGCGGTCGAGAACGGCATGTAGACGTCCTCGCCCTTGGCGTAGTTGCCGGCGGTCAGGTCGAAGTAGTGCGGCACCGGGCGCCAGTCGGCGAGCACGCCGACGACACGCATGGTCGCGCGGCGGATCGTGATGTCGCGGCCCACGCTGTCGGCGCCGCCGAACACCTTGTCGTTGAGCGACTTCGAGATCACGACGACGCGCGCCTTGGCCGCATCGTCGCCGGCGTTCCAGGCGCTGCCGTAGATGAACGGCGCCTCGAACATCGCGAAGAAGTCGGCCGACGTCATCCGCGCGCGGGTGTAGAACGGCTTGATGCCGGCGTCGTCGGGCTGCACCGCGACGTTCGATCCGCTCATCATCACCTGCCGCTTCGCACGGCCCGCGCGCAGCAGCGCCTCGGCGTCGAAGCGCGTGAGCTGGAAGGTTGGTTCCTGGCCCGGCTGCCAGTTGACCTTGTCGGCCGCATCGAGCTCGACGTCGAACAGCCGGTCGCTCTTGCCCGGGATCGGATTGCCCGACAGCACGTGGTAGACCGTCAACGTCGTCATGCAGGCGCCGATGCCGAGCGCGATCGCGAGCACCATCAGCGCGGTCAGTGCGCGGCTGCGCTTGAAGCTGCGCAGCGCGAGGTCGAGGTGGTAGGCGAACATCATGGCTCTCCCGGAGTCATTGCAGCAGCGCGTTCACCGCCGCCAGATCGGCTTCGGCGATCGTGCCGGCCGCCTGCAGCAAGAGCAGCTTGTCGAGGATGAACTGATGGCGCGCGGCCGAGTACGCGCCCTGCGCCGACGTCAGGTTCTGGATCGCGAGCAGCAGATCGGTCATCGTCTGCGTGCCGAGCTGCTGCCCGACGCGCGTCGAGGCCAGCGCCTTGCGCGCCGCGTCGACCGCTGCCTTGGTCGCTTCGATGCGGCCGACGCCGGCGACGACGCTGCGGTACTGGTCGAGCGTCGTGCGCGCGAGTGCGCGGCGCTGCGCCTCGTAGGTATCTTGCGCGCCGTCGCGCTGGTGCAGCGCCTGGCGCACCAGCGACTGCGTCGCGCCGCCGGCGAACAGCGGCACGTTGAGCGTGACGCCGACCGTCGTGACGGTGCGGCCGTCGTAGTCGCTCTGCGTCATCGGCCAGCTTGCCGAGCGGCCGATGCCGACGCCCGCCGTCAAGGTCGGCAGATGGCCGGCGCGCGCCGCATCGATGCTGCGCTCGGCCGCGGTGACGCCGAGCTGCTGCGCGCGCAGGCCCGGGTTGGTCGCCAGTGCGGTCTCGACCCAGGCTTGCGCATCGGCCGGCGCGGGCGGCGCCGTCGGCAGCTCGTCGCGCAGGGTCTTCAGCGTGCCGGCCGGCGTACCGGTGATCTCGGCGAGCGCCTCGCGCGCATCGGCGAGCTGCGTGCGCGCAGCTATCGTGCTGGCACGCGCCGCGGCGTAGTACGAGCGCGCCTGCTCGACATCGACCTGTGCCGACAGGCCGTTGGCATAGCGCGTCGCCGACTGCTCGACCTGCTGGCCGTAGGCGTCCTCGTTGGCCTGCACATAGGCCAGCGTATCGCCGGCACTCAGCACGTTGAAGTAGGCGGTCGCGACACGCACCGCGAGGTTCTGCAGCGCCGCCGCATAGACCGCGTCCTGCGCGTCCGACTGCGCATGCGCGACGCGCAGCTGCGCCGTCTTCGAGACGTCGACGATCACCTGGTTCAGGTTGGCCGACGCGCTGCGCGTGCTGTTGCGGCCGGACGGCAGCGACGCGGCATCGCTCGCCGAAGTCGCGCCGACCGAGCTCTGGTCGAAGCCGAACCCGGCCGAGAGTTGCGGCAGCAGCGGCGCGCGTGCCTGCGCGACGTTCTCGTGCACCGCCCAGCGCGTCGCGTCGGCACCGGCCAGCACCGGATCGGCACGCAGCGCCTGCGCATACGCCTCGAGCAGGTCGGACGCCCGGCCGGCGGCCGGCAGCGCCGCCAGCAGCGCGGCGCAGAACCAGAGGCCGATCGATCGGGACATGCGCGCGTCCTTCAGGCCGCCGCCACGGCAGGCGCCGCGAACAGCCGGACCTCGTCCGACACGTCGAGCACCTGGCCGTCGATCACGTGCACGTTGCGCTGCGCGCGCGCCGCGAGCTGCGGGTCGTGCGTGACCATCACGATGGTCGCGCCGTCGCGGTGCAGCTCCTCGAGCAGCTCCATCACGCTGCGCGCCATCTGGCTGTCGAGGTTGCCGGTCGGCTCGTCGGCGAGCAGGAGGCGCGGGCTGCCGGCGAGCGCGCGTGCGATCGCGACGCGCTGCTGCTGGCCGCCCGACAGCTCGGACGGATAGTGGCGCGACCGCGAGGCCAGCCCGACGCGCTCCAGCGCCGCGCCGATGCGGCGGCGCCGCTCGTCGGTCTTCATGCTGCGGTAGCGCAGCGGCACGTCGACGTTGTCGTAGACGTTGAGGTCGGGGATCAGGTTGAAGGCCTGGAAGACGAAGCCGATCTTCTCGTTGCGGATGCGCGAGCGGGCGGTGTCGCCGAGCGCGCCGACCTCGACGCCGTCGAGCTCGTAGCGGCCGGCCGTGAAGCCTTCGAGCAGCCCGGCGATCGTCAGGAACGTCGTCTTGCCCGAGCCCGACGGGCCGGTGACGGCGACGAACTCGCCCTCCTCGACCGTCAGGTTGAAGTCGCGCAGCGCATGGGTCTCGACCACCTCGGTGCGGTAGACCTTCGACAGGTTCGTCATCTTCAGCATGGGACGTGCTTCCTTCGGTTGGACGTCATGGAGACCATCAGGGACTGAGCGCGACGCGCGGCGCGCCCTGGAAGGCATCGGCGCCGGTCACGACGACGCGATCGCCCGGCTTCAGGCCGGACAGGATCTCGACCCGATCGAGGCTGCGCGCACCGACCTTGATCGGCGTCTTCTCGGCGATGCCGTCGCGCACCACATAGGCATACGCACCGCCCGACTCGTCGACGAACGAGCCGCGCCGCACCGTCACGACGTCGTCGCGCTTGTCGAGCAGCACGCGCACCGACAGCCGCTGGTTCTGGCGCAGCTGCGCCGGCGTCGCGCCGTCGAAGCGCAGGCGCGCCGACACCTCGTTGTTGACGACCTCGGGCGATACCGCACTCACGAGGCCTTTCCAGGTCTGACCATTGCCGCCGATCTCGCCCGGCATGCCGATCGCGAGGTCGCGCGCGAAGCTCTCGGCGACCTGCATCTGCACCTCGAGCGCCGACAGGTCGACGACCGACAGCAATTGCGCATCGCGCGCGACGCTCGCATGCTCGGCGACGAAGAGCTGGCCGACCTGACCGTCGACCGGCGAGCGCACCGTCAGCGCCTCGACCTGGCGCATCAGGTCCTTCACGAGCAGCAACTGGCGCTCGTGCGCGAGGCGCTTGGCCTGCACGTCGAAGCGCAGGCTGTCGTCCTTCAGCTTCAGGCCGGACGTGGCATGGTCGAGCGCGATGCCGGCCTTCTGCAGCGCGTCCTTCGCATGGTCGACCTGCATGCCCGCGGCGGCACCGGCATCGAAGGCCTTCTGCTGCCGCGCGAGGTCGTTCTCGGCGGTCGTGCGGTCGATGCGCGCGTTGTCGACCGTGGCCTGCAGCGCGGCGCGCTGCTCGCGCGCATCGACGTCGGCGCGCTGCGCATCCGCCTGCAGCGCGTCGGCATTCGAGCGCTCCTGCGCGAGCTTGGCGTTGAGGTCGGGGCTGTCGATCACCGCGAGCACCTGGCCCTTGGTCACCCGGTCGCCCGCGTGCACCTGCAGCGCGACCGTGCCGCTGCCCGGCGCATAGAGCGTCGGGCTCACGGCCGCGACCACCTTGCCTTCGCCGGCGATGTCGCGCACGAACGGGCCGCGTTCGACGTCGGCGATCACGAGCCGCGCGGCGCTGTACGACTGGCCGGTCGACAAGGTGCGCTGCAGCGCCGGCCAGGCGAGCAGCGCGCCGCCGATCACGAGCACCGCAACAACGACGATCGCCACGCGACGCGGCGTCGACGAGCGCTGGGCAATCGGGCGGTCCTGGGCGGAGGTGTCGCGGATCATGGGCCGTGCAGGCGCAAGCGGCGTGCCCGTCGCGCCGAACGCCGCTGTACCTTGCGGATCAAGCACTTGCGCGCGGCAGGCGGTACCCGACGAGTGTCCGCGGACACCCGCCGGACACCCCGCGCGGACACCGCGGACGCGTCAGCCGCTCAAGCCCAGCGCGGTACGGCCGGCACGCGCAGGGTCGCCACTTCGGGCAGGTCGACACCGAGCATCTCGGCCACCAGCGCGCGCAGCTCGGCGCGGTCGGCGATCGTGCGCGGCGTGCCCGGCGTCTCGCCGTCCCAGCGCGTCATCTCGTCGTTCATGATCGTCAGCCGGCCGCCGTCGACATGGGCGCGCATCATCAGGTGGTGCCTGAAGGCCGACGCCGGATGCGTCGCGGTGTAGTGGTTGCCGACCTCGAAGTCGATCGGCCGGTCGGCGTCCAGCGTCGTGATCCAGCATTCGGTCGGCGCATCGCCGCGGCGCGCGCGCATCACCCAGTACGGCGGCTCGCGGCGCAGCCAGGCGGCAGGCCGGCCGGGCGGATCGTCGCCCTGGTCGACGAGCGGCAGCGGCATGCGCGGCGCGAGGCCGCCGAGGCCGGGGTCGGCGACGTAGCGCCCTTCGGGCAAGGTCACGACGAGGATCATGTGGGTGCGCGGCGCAGCCGCGCGGCCGCTCACCATCGTGACGCGCGCGGTGTGCGCGACGACGTCGTAGCCGAGGCGGCGCAGCACCGCCTCCATCAGCGTGCAATGCTCGAAGCAGTAGCCGCCGCGCCGCGCGCCGACCAGCTTGGCCTGCACGGCGGCGAGGTCGAGCCGCACGCCGCGGCCCAGCAGCACGTCGAGGTTCTCGAACGGGATCGATCGCACATGGCGGTCGATCAGCGCAGCCAGGGTCGCGAGCGTCGCCGCGGTCTCGCCGGCGTAGCCGATGCGATGCAGGTACGCAGCAAGGTCGAGCACGTCGTCGGACGCCGCCGGATGGGAAGCAGGCTGGCTCATCGCCCGCGACTATGCCCGCTCGCCGAGCCTGTCGCCAGACCGGGCCTATCGCCGCCATTGGCGCGCCTGCATTGATCGACCGCGGAGCCGAACCTAGACTGAGCCATCTGTTCACCGCGACCAACCACAAGGAGGCCAGCATGTCAGCCGAATCGCAATGCCCGTATGCGGGCGATTCCCCGTCGTCGCCTTCCCGCCGCATCCGCGGCAACCGGGACTGGTGGCCCGAGCAGCTCGATGTATCGGTGCTGCACCAGCACTCCGCGCTCTCCAACCCGATGGGCGCGTCGTTCGACTACGCGCAGGAGTTCGCGAGCCTCGACCTCGACGCCGTCGTCAAGGACCTGCGTGCGCTGATGACGGACTCGCAGGACTGGTGGCCGGCCGACTTCGGCCACTACGGGCCCCTCTTCGTCCGCATGGCCTGGCACGCCGCAGGTACCTACCGCATCGCCGACGGCCGCGGCGGCGCCGGCACCGGCGCGCAGCGCTTCGCGCCGCTCAACAGCTGGCCCGACAACGGCAACCTCGACAAGGCGCGCCGGCTGCTGTGGCCGATCAAGCAGAAGTACGGCCGCAAGATCTCGTGGGGCGACCTGATGATCCTGACCGGCAACGTCGCGCTGGAGGCTATGGGCTTCAAGACCTTCGGCTTCGGCGGCGGCCGCGTCGACATCTGGGAGCCCGAGACCGACATCGACTGGGGCAACGAAGCGACCTGGCTCGGCGACGCGCGCTACAGCGGCGACCGCCAGCTCGCGGGTCCGCTGGCCGCGGTGCAGATGGGCCTGATCTACGTCAACCCGCAAGGCCCGAACGGCAACCCCGATCCGCTCGCCGCGGCGCGCGACATCCGCGAGACCTTCGCGCGCATGGCGATGAACGACGAGGAGACGGTGGCGCTGATCGCCGGCGGCCACACCTTCGGCAAGACGCACGGCGCCGGCCCCGAGTCGCACGTCGGCCGCGAGCCCGAAGGCGCCGACTTCCTCGACCAGGGCCTCGGCTGGAAGAGCAGCTTCGGGTCCGGCAAGGCCGGCGACGCGATCACCAGCGGCCTCGAAGTCACCTGGACCGCGACGCCGACGAAGTGGGGCATGGGCTTCTTCCAGAACCTGTTCGGCTACGACTGGGAGCTGACCAAGAGCCCGGCCGGCGCGCACCAGTGGGTCGCCAAGGGCGGCGCCGGTGCCGGCACGATCCCCGATGCGCACGATGCGTCGAAGCGCCATGCGCCGACGATGCTGACCACCGACCTGTCGCTGCGCTTCGATCCGGCCTACGAGAAGATCTCGCGCCGCTTCATGGCCAACCCGGACCAGTTCGCCGATGCGTTCGCGCGCGCCTGGTTCAAGCTGACGCACCGCGACATGGGCCCGATCGCGCGCTACCTCGGCCCATTGGTGCCGAAGGAAGAGCTGATCTGGCAAGACCCGCTGCCGAAGGCCGACCATCCGCTCGTCGATGCCGCCGACATCGCAGCGCTGAAGGCCGAGGTGCTGGCATCGGGCCTGACGACCGCGCAGCTCGTCACGACCGCCTGGGCCTCGGCCTCGACCTTCCGCGGCAGCGACAAGCGCGGCGGCGCCAACGGCGCGCGCATCCGCCTGGCGCCGCAGAAGGAATGGGAAGTCAACCAGCCGGTCGAGCTCGCCAAGGTGCTCGCCAAGCTCGAGGCGATCCGGAAGGACTACAACGCGAGCGCGTCGGGCGGCAAGCAGGTCTCGCTCGCCGACCTGATCGTGCTGGCCGGCGGCGCGGCGATCGAATCCGCGGCGAAGCAGGGCGGCGTCGACGTCACGGTGCCGTTCGCGCCGGGCCGCACCGACGCATCGCAGGACCAGACCGACGTCGAGTCGTTCGCGGTGCTCGAGCCGAAGGCCGACGGCTTCCGCAACCATGTCCGCCAGGATCTCGAAGCGTCGGCGCCGGCGCTGCTCGTCGACAAGGCGCAGCTCCTGACCTTGACCGCGCCGGAGATGACGGTACTGGTCGGCGGCCTGCGTGCGCTGGGCGCGACCACCGGCAAGCTCGGCGTCCTGACGACGCGTCCCGGCGTGCTGACGAACGACTTCTTCCGGAACCTGCTCGACATGGGCACGGTGTGGCAGAAGTCGGCATCGAACGACGCGGTGCTCGAAGGCCGCGATCGCAAGACCGGCGCGCTGAAGTGGACCGGCACCGTGGTCGACCTGGTGTTCGGCTCGAACTCGCAGCTGCGCGCGCTCGCCGAGGTCTATGCGAGCAGCGATGCGCAACCGGTCTTCGTGCGCGACTTCGTCGCCGCGTGGACCAAAGTGATGAACCTCGACCGCTACGACCTCGCGCGCCGCTAGCGCGCAGGCCCGATAGCATGCGGGCTCTTCGATCGAAGCGCCCGCATGTCCGTCTTCCCTCTTCCGGCCGCCACCCGCGGCCGCGCGACGCTCGCCGTGATGCTGGCGGCGCTGACCACCGGCTTCGCGATGAGCCAGGCCTATCGCACCGTCGCCGCGCTGATGGCGCCGGCGCTGCAGGCCGACTTCGGTGCCAGCCCGCAGTCGCTCGGCCTGTTCGCCGGCGCCTTCCATTTCGCGTTCGGCGCGCTGCAGATGTTCGTCGGCATCGGCATCGACCTGCACGGCATCCGGCGCACCGTGCTCGCGATGTTTCCGCTCGCGATCGCCGGTTCGGCGATGGCCGCGCTCGCGCCGCATTTCGCATGGCTGGTCGTCGCGCAGGCGCTGATCGGCGTCGGCTGCGCGCCGGCCTTCCTGGTCTGCACGGTGTTCATCGCGCGCAGCTATCCGCCGCAGCGCTTCGCGGCCCTGTCGGGCCTCGTGCTCGGCGTCGGCGGCATCGGCATGCTGGCGACCGGCACGCCGCTCGCGTGGCTGATCGCGGCGACGTCGTGGCGTGCCGGCTTCGGCGTGCTCGGCGCCTGCGCAGTCGCGTCGTGGGTCGCGATCTGGTGGTGCGTGACCGAGCCGCCGCGCGATGCGCCGTCCGAGCGCGAGTCGCTGGGCCAGGCGATGCGCCGGTTCGCGCAACTCTTCGCGCTGCCGCACACCGCCGGCATCGTCGCGCTCGGCTTCGTCGGCTATGCGGCCTTCATCGCGCTGCGCGGCCTCTGGCTCGGGCCGCTGCTGATCGCACGCTATCGCTGGTCGCTGGTCGACGTCGGCAACGTCGCGCTCGTGGTGTCCATCGTGTCGATGCTCGGACCGCCGCTGTTCGGCCGGCTCGACCCGGGGCCGGCGCGGCGCCGCCGCTGGCTCGTGATCGGGACCGTCGCGATGGCCGGCCTGCTCGTCGCGATGGCGGCCGGCCTCGGCGCGGTCGCCGACGTCGGCCTGTCGATCGTGTTCGGTCTCTTGTCCGGCGTGCTGGTGCTGCAGTACGCCGACGTGCGCGCCGCCTATCCGGCATCGATCACCGGGCGGGCCCTGGCGCTCTTCACGATGGCGATGTTCCTCGGCGTCGCGGCGATGCAGTGGTTCACCGGCTGGGTGGCCGAGCGCGCGCCGGCCTACGGCGTCGCGCCGTTCGTCGCGACGCTCGCGACGATGGCCGCGCTGCTCGCGATCGGCGCGCTCGCCTACGTCGTGCTGCCGGCGCCGCGCCGGGCCTGACGTCGCGCTACCAGCGGTTGCGCAACTCGCGCAGCTTCACGAACACGGTGCGTGCATCGGGCTCGTCGGGCAGGTCGGGAAAGGCCTCGCGCAGCCGCGCGATCACGGTCGGGCTGGCGAGCCGGAAGAAGGTGTTGATCTCCGACTCGACCGCCAGGGTCGACACGTAGGCCCGGCTCGGATCCTGGCCGCTCAGCTCGTCGAGCAGCGCGCGCGCCCGTGCGTTGTCGGGCTCGCGGTCGAGCGTGAAGCGCAGGTTGTTCTCGATGTAGTCGTGGCCGGGATAGACGAGCGTGTCGTCCGGCAGCCGCGCGAGCTGGCGCGAGAAGGTGTCGTAGAGCGCCTCGGGATGGCCGCCGTTGTGGCAGTTGCCGGCCCCCGCGTTGAACAGCGTGTCGCCGCAGAACAGCGCCTTGCGCTCGCCATGCGCGCACAGGCAGACGTGGCACATCGTGTGGCCGGGCGTGTCCAGCGTCTCGAGCTCGACGGTGCGGCCGACCTTCACGACGTCGCCGGCCGCGAGGCCGCGATCGACGCCGGCGATCTTGTCCTTGGCCTTCTCGTGCGCGAGCAGCTTGGCGCCGGTGGCTGCGACCATCGCCGCGTTGCCGCCGGTGTGGTCGTGGTGCTCGTGGGTGTTGAGGATCTGCGTGATGGCCCAGCCTTCGTCGCGCGCCGCACGCAGGCACTTCTCGTGGTCGAGCGGATCGATCGCGAGCGCCTCGCCGGTCTCGGCGCAGGCGATCAGGTAGTTGAAGTTGCGGTAGGCGTTGCCGGTCCAGATCTGCTTGACGATCACGCTGAAGCTCCTCGAGGACAGGTCGAGCGCAGCGGGTCGACGTGCGCCGTCGGCACGCGACCCGCCAGTTCGACACATCAGGTAACGAGCGAAACCCGCCTGCACGCATCCCGCATCGACTAGGGATTGCGACCGCCGGGCGACAGGCCGAGCGTACGCCATCGGCTTCGCCCGCTCGGGCGCGCCGGATTTGTCCACCGAAGCCTCCGCGAGGAACATGCAGGCAGCACGGGCCCAGGCGAGTCGAACGAAGGCGGGCGCCGCCGGCCCGGCATCGAGCGCCGGCCGACTCGTGCTGCGGCGCAAGTGCGAGCGCTGCGGCACCGAAGAGCCGCCGCGGCCCCTCCTCGATCCGGGGATCGGCAGCCTGACGAGCAGCGGGCGGCCGGGATGCCCCGCCTGTGCAGCGGCCGGCGCGTCATCGTGGCTGCGGCGCGCGCCGGCCTCGGCCGCGTCGTCGCTGACGATCGAGCCCGCCGACAGCGCGGCCGAGCACGAGGCGGACCGCATCGCCGATCGCGTGCTCGACGGTCCTGCGCCCGCAGCCGCATGGCGCGTCCAGCGCGACGCGGCGTCGCCGGGCGGCACCGCGTTGGCCGCACCGGCCAGCGTCGATCGGGCGCTGGCCGCACCGGGCCGGCCGCTGGCTCCGGCGCTGCGCAAGGACATGGAAGCGCGCTTCGGCCACGACTTCGCGCAGGTGCGCGTGCACACCGACGGCCTCGCCGCGCAATCGGCGCGCGACGTCGATGCGCAGGCCTACACCGTGGGCCACGACGTCGTGTTCGCTGCCGGGCGCTATCGTCCCGGCAGCGCCGAAGGCCGCCGCCTGATCGCGCACGAGTTGACGCACGTGGTCCAGCAAGGCGGCGGCCTCGCGCGCACGCTCCAGCGCCAGCCGGCGAACTGCGACGCGCTGCTGCTGACGCCGCAGAACGCCGGCACCGTCAGCGGCATCGCGGTGCATCAGGCGATCCTCGCCCACTTCATGACCGCGGTGCCCGGTGCGCGCCGCGTGTCGATCCCCGGCGCGTCGGCCGCGCCGTTGCGCACGCAAGGGCTGTGCGGCGAAGACGCCAGCATGATCAAGCCGCAGATCGGACGGTCCGGCCCGGGCAGCGGACGCGGCAGCGCGCAGCTCGGTCTCGGCTCGCCCGACCTGGCGCGATCGACCCTCAACGGCGCACTCGAGATCGCCGAGATCAAGCCGGCGTCCGTCTTGTGCCTGGTCGACGGCGCGGCGCAGCTCGACAACTACCTCGTGCAGGGCAATGCGCCCGATGCGCCGGCGCAGACCTGGCGCACGACCCAGGCGATCAATGCGGTGATCCCGATGCTGCCGAGCACGTATCTGCCGCCGCCGCTGTTCGTCGGCGGCTGCCCGGTGCAGACGGCGTGGTGCTCGCCCGGGCTCATGGTCTACAACATCGAATGCGCCGAGCCGCCGCCCATTCCCGTCCCGCAGGAACAGGAGCAGGAGCAGGAACAGGAATCTCCGGCGCAGGACGAACCGGCGCTTCGCCTGCCGCACGGACCGGTGTGGGATCTCGTCTACGGGCTCATCATCGTGCTCGGCACCCTCGCGATCATCGGCACCGTTGTCGGCAAGCTCGGCGCGCTGCTGGGCATGCTGGCGCGCGCGCTCGGCTTGACGCTCGGTCTGCTCGCCGGCGGCGTGGCGACCGCCGGCGCGGCCACGACCGGAAGCCCGAGGCCGGGCGGCAAGCCGGTGCCGACGCCCGGGCCCTCCGGACCCGCGACCGGGCCGACCGCGCCGCCGCGCGACCGCACCACGACCCCGGGATCGCGCAAGTCGCCGGGCTCGGCGACGACGCCGGCGGCACCGGCCAAGGCCGCCGGGCCGACGGTCCAGATCGACCTGATCGAGGGCCTGAATCTCGACACGCTGTCGCCCGGCATGATCTTCCCGCTGATGCTCTCCGACATGAAGAGCCGGCACGACGTCGCGATCATGGAAGTCACCGGCGTCAAGAAGGAACGCGACCGCACGACCATCGACCTGCAAGCCCTGCAGGAGCATGCCGATGCCGCGCCCGGCCAGGCGCGGCCGACCGTGCTGATGGGCCGCCGCTACGCCGTCACGCATCCGCACCGCGGCTCCGAACCCCCCGGGCTCGTCGGCGAAGTCGTCAAGCCGGGCGCGGATCCGGCGTGGTGGTGGACCTATCTCGACAACCTCGCCAAGCAGCTCGACGCCAGCGGCCGCAAGGTCGAAGCGGACGGCGTGCGGCAGGAGATCCGGCGCCAGCAGGACCTGCAGCGCAAGGCCGGCCGCAAGTGACGCGAGCCGGCCGGGCGACCCATCGACCGCGGCTGACGCGCCGCGCTCAGCGCAATCTGAACACCACGCCGCAGCCCTGCCCGAACGCGCAGCTCGTCGCGCCGCCGTCGTAGGCCGCGCCGTACCAGTCGCCGTTGGCGGCCTGCAGCAGGGCACGCGGCCCGTAGCCGTGGCTGCTCGCCGTGTTCGACGGGAAGAACGCATACAGCACCGTGCCGCCGCTGCCGTCTGCGTTCAGGCGGAACAGCGCGCCGCCGCCGAGCGCACCGCCGCCGTTGGTGTAGCCATAGAGCGCGCCATCGCGGCCGATCGCGATGCCGCCCGGCGACGTGCCGAGCGCCGCGGTCGCGGCGAAGCTGTAGAGCGTCGTGTAGACGCCCGCCGTGTCGATGCGGAACACGCTGCCCTTGTTGCTCGCGCCGCCGGTCTGCGTCACGCCGAACAGCGTGCCGTCGGCCGCGCGCACGAGTCCGACCGGCTTGCCTTCGGCCGCTGCAAAGCCGTGCAGTACCTGCAGCGTGGATGTCGCGGGGCTGTAGCGGAACACCGTGCCGACGCCCGCCGCGCCGCCCCCCTGGTTCGCGCCATAGACGTTGCCGTCGTCGCCGGCGATCAGCACCGCCGGGTCGTTGCCTTCGCCGGCGGTCGCGAAGGCATGCACCGTCGCGAAGCCGATGCCGCGGTAGCGGAATAGCGTCCCCGGCGTCGAGCCGTAGACGTCGCCGCCGAGCGCGACGACGTTGCTGCGCGGGAAGGCGCCGTCCGCGAGGCCCTTGAACTTGTAGAGCAGGTCGAGCGCACCGCTGCTGCGCCGCACGCGGAACAACGTGCCGCAGCCGGTCGGGTTCTCGATGTTGTTGCAGCCGGTCGCGATGCCGTAGTAGCCGCCGTTCACGCTCGTGCCGTAGAGGTACGGGCCCACCTCGACGATCGCATTCGGCAGGTTCAAGCCGCGTGCCAGCACGGTCTGCGCACCGGCCGGGGTGACCTTGTAGAGCACCGAGCTCGGAAAGTTGTACGACGTGGTGCCGTAGAAGCTGCCGTCGATCGACTGGATCAGGTTGGTCGGTCCCGCGCCGTCGGCGCAATCCGGATACGGCGAGCCGGGGCAGAACGCGAACAGCACCGAATAGCGATGGTCGGAGCGCTGGAACGGTTCGGTCGTGTAGCCGGTGCCCGCGGCGTTGGCGATGCCGAGCTGCGCGAGCGTCGGCGCGCCGACCGGCACGCTGGTCACCAGGGTCTGGTCGCTCTGCACGTTGAAGCCGGTGTCGACGCCGCCGAACTGCATCGACTGCGTGCCGGTGAACTGGCTGCCGCTGACCTTGACGCGCGTGCCCGTCGGGCCGCTGCCCGGATCGAAGGTCGTGACGACAGGCGCGCCGGCCGGTACCTGCGCCAGCTCGAACAAGGTGCCGCAACCCGAGCAGCCGGACGGATCGATGCCGCCGCCCGCCGCCACGCCGAAGAGACGCCCATCGGCGAGCTGTGCGATGCCGCCGGGCGCGGAGCCGTCGAGCTGGCCCTGGAAGTCGTAGAGGAAGCTCAACGTCGAGGGCGACGTGATGCGGAAGGTCGTGCCGATGCCTTGGCGGCCGCCGCCCGCGGCGGTGCCGTAGATCGTGCCGTCGCTGCCCAGGGTCAGCCGATAGGGCGGATCGCCGTCGGTGTAGTCGAACTGGTACAAGGTGCGCAGCTGGTTGCGGCCGATGTCGTAGCGGTCGACGCGGCCCGAGCCGTAGGGATCGCTGTCGAAGGTGAAGTACATCGCGCCGTCGCTGCCGGCGATGAAGTTGGCCGCGCCGTCGCCCCAGTTGTTGCCGATGGCCGGCAAGAGCGCCACCAGCGGCGTGATGACGCCGGCGGGCGTGATGCGATAGACGTAGTCGGGCGCCGACACGCCGTGGTAGTGGCCGTAGAAGTTGTGGTCGGGCCCTACACCGAGGCCGTCGGGCGCATGGCCGTCGGCGCAGTTGGCTTGCGAGCAGAAGCCGTGCAGCACCGTCAGCACGCCGCCGGTCGTCAGCTTGTAGACCGCGCCGTCGTTGTCGGGAAAGCCGTAGCTCGTGCCGTAGAGGTTGCCGTCGGACGCGTAGACCAGGCCGCTGGGCGCCGAGCCGTCGCTGCCGCCGGTGAACTTCCACAGCACCGCGTAGCCGGTCGCTGCCGCATAGCGGAAGACCACGCCGCAGCCGTAGCCGGACTGGCAGCCGGACTGCCCGCCGGTCAGCGTGTAGCCGTAGAGATCGCCGCTCGGCGCGACGACGAGGCTCGCCAGCACGCCATGGCTGCAGCAGCTCGGCACCTGCATCGAGCCGTCGCTGCCGTCGAAGGCATGCAGCACGCTGAACGAGCCGTCGGCGGCACGGCGGAACAAGGTGCCGTGGCCGCTGCCGCCGTTCTGGCTGATGCCGTAGACCGAGCCGTCGGGCGCGGCGGCGACGGCCTGCGGTTGCGCACCGTCGGGGCCTTCGAAGACGTGGGTCGTGACGGCCACGTACCCTTGCGCGGCGGCAGCGCCGGCCGCAGCCAGCATGCAAAGCGACAGCAGCCAGACGGCAGCGATCCGGACCATGGCTCTCCTCCCGACGATGCCATTACGGCGTCAGACGAGTATCGGCGACCCGGTGCGGTCTTCAAGCCGTCGCGGCTGCTGCTGTTAGGGATGCACGCGTGGCGGGCTCGGGCCAGTCGGTAGCGTCAGCCTTGCGGCGGCGGCGCAGCGGCCTTCTCGCTCCACAGCGTGCCGCCGGTCGCCCAGTCGCTTCGCTTGATGTCGTAGATCAGGATGTCCACCGAATCGGGCGAGCCGCCGAGCACGCGCACGCAGGCATCGGTGAGTTCCTTCGCGAGCGCGCGCTTCTGCTCGGCGGTGCGGCCTTCGAACATCTCGACTCTGAGGGTGGGCATGGCGTTCTCTCCTTCGACGTTGAGCAAGCAGGTTCAGTCGCGATAGCCGGGCTGGTCGCGGTCCAGGCCGCGCAGCAGCGCCGGCCATTCGATGTCGCCGTCGAGCACGCTGCCGTCGCCCACCCATTGCCGGTAGGTCAGCTCCGCGACCTCGGGCGGCACGACGCGCACGCGCCCGCCGGTCGCGGCCATCGCGGTGAGCTGCGCCTGCGCGGCGCGGTCGAGCAGGTACATCAGCATCCACGCCTCGGCGACGGTGCGGCCGACCGTCAGCGGGCCGTGGTTGTCGAGGATCAGGCCGTCGAGCGCGCCGAGGTTGGCGATCATGCGCGCTTGTTCTTCACGGCCGAGCGCGAGGCCTTCGTAGGCATGCCGGCCGAGCCGGCCGTGCAGCCGCATCGCGAACTGCGATGTCGGCCGCAGGCCGTCGGGCAGCATCGCGAGCGCGACGCCCCACGCGGTATGCAGGTGCAGCACGCATTCAACTTCGGGCCGCGCCGCATGGATGCAGCCGTGGATCGCGAAGCCGCTCGGATTGACCGGCCGGCCGCTGCCGTCGACGACCTTGCCGTGCACGTCGACCTTCACGAGCGACGATGCGGTGATCTCGTCGAAGCGCGCACCGAACGGGTTGATCAGGTAGACGCCCGGCTCGCCCGGCACGCTCGCCGAGATGTGGGTGTAGATCGTGTCGTCCCAGCCGCGCTGCGCCGCGAGGCGATAGGCGGCGGCGAGGTCGATGCGGACGTCCGCTTCGGTGCGTGGTGGCGACAGGGCTGGCATCGGGACGGCATCCTACCCGTGCCGCCGCGACTTCGCCTGAGCCGGCCTTGATTCACGGCCTTCATCCACGGCATGAATTCGAGGCATGCCCCGCCGTGCCTCGACAGCCATCGGCGCGCTGCCTACATTGAAGGCCAGGCCCAAGGCCCCTCGACAACGTCCGAAGCGAGGGGCTTGCCGGGCCGACGCGCCCGAAGCGATGCCCGTACGCATCGTTGCGATCCTTCAACGCGACTCCCCAGGAGAACAACGTGCATACGACGCGCGATCCCTTCTTGCTCCAGCTCGATCTGCTGCGCCAGCGCAGCCTCGCCCAGTCCGGCACGCAGATCCTCGTCGGCGAGCCGAGGCGACGCCGCGACGACGATCCACCCGTGGACTTGCTGTTCCCGCCGCCGGATGCCGAGTCCTGCGCGCCCCTGTCCGTGCCCGCTTGAGCGCGACGCTTCCAACGGCTCGCGCGCGAAGTCGGCCGAGAGGCGCCTGTCGCGCAACTACCCCGGCCCGAGTGCGGCGAGCTCGCGCTTCGTCTCGTCGAGGATGTGCCAGCCCAGCTCCGAACGCCGGCGCATCAAGCCCTCGAACGCGGCGCGTGCGGCGTCGGTCTGGCCGGCGTGGGCCTGCAGCGCCGCATGCACGAAGACGCCGGTGGGCGTCTTCGCGGGCTCGACCTCTCCGCCGGCGTAGAGCCATTCGTAGGTGGCCAGCGCCTGCGCGGCCGGCAGTGCGGCGAGCAGCGCAGCGCGCGCATCGGGATCGACCAGCCGCGCGTAGGCGTAGCTCCACAGCCGATCCCGCTGACCAGGCGCCACCGGCTCGCCGTCGCGCCGCATCGCATCGGCCACCGTGATCGCATAGGCCGCCGCCTCGTCGCCGGTGCCCAGGCTGGCGCCGAATTGCATGTCGCGCACCCAGGCGCGCTCGCGTCCGCTCGCGATCGCGCGATCGAAGTGCGCCCGCGCCTCGGCGAGGTGGCCGGGCACCAGCTGGTGGCCCCACATCGCCTCGGCATAGACGTTGCCGGGATCGTCGACGACGGCGCGCTGCCAGTAGGCCACCGGGTCGGCATGGCCGCTGCCTTCGCGCGAGCGCAGGTACTCGCCCCAGCCGACGTGGGCGCGCAGGTCGGCGGCGCGCTGGCCGCGCGCGCCGGCCAGACCCGCCACCAGCACCGGCGAGGCGACGGCCACCTGCTCGTCGAAGGTGCGCCGCTGGCCGCTGGTACCGACGTAGGCGCGCATGTCGCGCAGCCAGTGCATCGCGCAGTCCTCGCGTGCGGTCGTCGCCGCCGGCGCGGACGGCACGTGTTGCGTCAATCCGGCGAGTGCCGACAGCGCGGCTTCGGGACTGCCGTCGATGCAGAGCTGCAGCGCCTGCCTGCTCGCGGCGGCATCGGCCGCGAGCGCGGCATCGGTGACGCGCCGCTGTTGCAGCAGCAGGCCGGCGCCCACGGCGGCCAGCGCCAGCACAGCCGCAGCCGCGACCCCGATCCAGCGCCGACCGCGCCCCGACCCGTCCAGGCGAGCCACCGCAGCCACGGTCTCGGCGACGAGATCGCCGCGCGGTTGCAGCACGGTGACGGCGCCGAGGTAAGGCGGCAGTGCCTTGATGTCCACCGGTGCCACCATCACCGGCAGCACGCGACCGCCCGGCTGCCGCCATCGCTGGCGCGCGATGTCGAGCTCGGCCAGCGTGTAGCTGCCGTCCGCCACCGAAGCCGGCGTGATGAGGAAGATCATCGCGTCGGCGCCTTCGATGGCCTCGCGCAAGGGCCGATGGAATGCCTCGCCCGGCTCCAGGTCCTGGCGGTCGAAGAAGACGGCATGGCCCTCGGCCTCGAGCGCGAGCGCCAGGCGCTCCGTCAGGTTGCGCTCGGCGGATGGATACGAGAGGAACAGCTTCACGCCGGCGAGCCTACCCCAACGCGCCCTGAGGCCTGGACTCTCGTGACGGAAATCGTCCCGACGCCGCTACCGGACCCGAGGAACACCCGCCGCCCGGTCGCTCGTCATCGCGAACACCATGTCCGCCACCGACCGCTTGAACGACTCGTTCTCGACGAACTGCTTGTAGACCTGCGTATCGTCCCTCAGCAACTGCTGCATCGCCTTCGCCAGCGCCTGATCGTGCGCCATGCGCGCCGTGTGGGGCGTGTTGGCCTGCGCGTTGCGGTAGGCCGCGTCGGAGGCCACCCGCGGAGCAATGTCTTCGCGGATCCGCTTCTCGACGCGATCGATGTCGTCGAAGAGCGTCCCGAACTGCTCGTTGAACCGCTTGAGGATGTTGCTCAGCCGGTCCAGTTCAGGCTCCGGCCTGTGGCCGGAGGCGTCGGTCGGCAGCGGCGCGATTTCGGCTTCCTGGTCGGCGAGCGCGATCTTCATCATCGCCTTGCGTTCCACCCGGTAGCTGTCCATGTCGATGGCTTCGAGGATGCCCTGGGCGAGATCCTCTTCCTTCGGCGCCGGGAGCTTGGGAACCAGCAGGTCGAGAAGGATCGAGAGCTTCTCCCACTCCGCGTTGCTGTACGGAATCACCGACGAGAGAAAGGCGTAGGTCCGGCAGAAGACCTTGGCCTGGCCCTTGGAGGCCACCTGGCCGGACTCGTCGAGGTCATCGAGGTAGACGGCCACGCAAGCGTCGAGCATCGGATCGAGCTGGTCGCGTTCTGCCCCATCCAGGAACAGCGCCGCCAGGCGCCGCACCTGCTCCGGCCCATACACCTGCGCCGCATCCAGCTCGGCCTTCAGGTCGTGCAGCTTGTTCGGGTCGGTTTCCTCGGCCAGCAGCGTGGTGCGGTAGTAGTCCTGGAAAGCGAGCGTGATGGTCTCGCTGTTGTTCTGGAAGTCGAGCACGAAGCAGTCGTGCTTCTGCGGGTGCGCGCGATTCAGTCGCGACAAGGTCTGCACGGCCTTGATGCCGGCGAGCGCCTTGTCCACGTACATCGTGTGCAGCAGCGGTTCGTCGTAGCCGGTCTGGAACTTGTCGGCGCAGATCAGGAAGCGGTAGGGATCGGTCTGCACCCTGGCGGCGATCTCGCTGCCGGGAAAGCCGTTGAGCGTGGCCTCGCTGACCTTCTCGCCATCGGCCTCATGCTCGCCCGAGAACGCCACGATGGCTCGGTATGGGCTCTTGCGTTCGGCGAGATAAGCCTCGAACGCCCGAAAGTACTGGATCGCCCGGCCGATACCGCCCGTCACCACCATCGCGCGCGCCTGGCCGCCGATCTTGCCCGCCGCGAGCACCTGCTCGTGGAAGTGGTCCACCATGATCTCCGCCTTCAGCCGGACCGCGTGGTCGTGGCTTTCGACATAGCGGCGCAGCTTCTTCTTCGCCTTGCGGGTGTCGAACTCCGGATCGTCCTCGGTCTTCTTGACGAGCTTGTAGTAGCTGGCGACCGGCGTGTAGCGCTGCAGCACGTCGAGGATGAAGCCCTCCTCCACCGCCTGCTTCATCGTGTAGGCATGGAACGGCCGGTGCTTCACCTTGCCTTCGGCATCCGGCGGCAGCGGCTCGCCGAACATCTCCAGCGTCTTGTGCTTGGGCGTGGCGGTAAAGGCGAAGTAGCTCGCGTTGGCGAGCATCTTGCGCGCCTTCATGCGTCTCTCCAGCGCGGCGTTCACCGTGTCCTCGGGGTCGGCACCGTCATCTTCGCCTGCGTCGGCCGGTGTACCCAGCGCCTGGCTCATCGCGGCTGAGGTCTTGCCGCCCTGGCTGGAGTGCGCCTCGTCGATGACGATGGCAAACGTCCTGCCCGCCTCGGCAGCGATCTCGTCCAGGATGAACGGGAACTTCTGCACCGTGCTGACGATGATCTTCTTGCCCTGCTCGATGTACTTGCGCAGGTCGCCCGAGTGCTGCGCATGCCCCACCGTCGCGCCCACCTGCACGAACTGCCTGATGGTGGCCTGGATCTGGTCGTCCAGGATGCGCCGGTCGGTCACGACGATGACGGAATCGAACACCTCCTTGCCGCTCGCGTCGCCTGCGCGCTTGGCCGCGATGAGCTGGTGCGACAGCCAGGCGATGGAGTTCGACTTGCCACTGCCGGCCGAGTGCTGGACGAGATAGCGCCGGCCGGCGCCGTGCGCGCGCACATCGGCCAGCGCCTGCCGCACCACGCCGAGCTGGTGATAGCGCGGCCAGACCTGGCGGCGCTTCTTCCTGCCGGTGCGCGGATCCTTCTCCTCGATGATCTGCGCGTAGTTCTCGAGGATGTCGGCGAGCCCGGCCGGCGTGAGCACCTCCTTCCACAGGTAGTCGGTCTTCAGGCCGTACGGGTTGGGCGGGTTGCCGGCGCCGTCGTTCCAGCCCTTGTCGAACGGCAGGAACCACGAGCCCTTGCCGCGCAGTTCGGTGCACATGCGCACCTCGCTGTCGTCCACCGCGAAATGCACCGCGCAGCGGCCAAACTCGAACAGCCGCTCGCGCGGATCGCGGTCGCGCCGGTATTGCTCGACCGCATCTTCCACCGTCTGCTTCGTGAGGCTGTTCTTCAGCTCGAAGGTGGCGACGGGCAGGCCGTTGATGAAGAGGCCGAGGTCGAGCGCGCGGCGGGTCTCGTCGATGCTGTAGGCGAGCTGGCGCGTGACCGTGTAGCGGTTCAGCGCATGCAGCGCCGCGGCCTTGGCGTTGCCGGGCGAGGGCGTGCCGTAGAACAGCTCGACATGTACCGGGCCGTGGTCCACGCCCTTGCGCAACACGTCCACCACGCCGCGCTTGCCGACTTCGGACGACAGGCGGGCGAGGAACTTCAGGCGGTTGATGTCCTTGGGGTCGTGTGCATCGGCCATGCCCAGCTTCCGGAACGGCTCGGGCTGGGTGGCGCGCAGGAAGGCGAAGAGCTGGTGGACGTCCAGCGCGTGGGCGCGGTCGAAGTCCTGCGGCGTGCCGGCGAGGTAGCCGGTGCCGCCGTAGGGCACGCGCGGCTCGGCCACGTCGTTCGGCGCGACGGGCAGGCCGTCGGTGCTGGTCATGGACCGCACGATCAGCGATTCGAGGCCCTTCTCGCTGGTGTCGGTGGTCATGAGATGGTCTCTTCGTCGATGGATTCGGCGTCGTAGGTAAGGTCGACATCTTCCAGAGTACCGTTCGGCACTTCGTTGGGTAGCCACGCCGCTACGTTGCGAACGTCGAGCTTGCCGGTCACTGCGTCAGCAACGATTCGGGTGCGGTATTCCAGGAAGAGTTCTATCTCTCGTTCGAGTCGAGAAATTGCGCGGTCGATTGGCCTACACTCCTGCGCTACGAAATCAAGAATCAAGGCTTGCTCCTTCTGCGGTGGATACCACATAACTGCGACCCCAAGAGCCTCGCGATTTACCTTTGGCATGGCAACTCGCATCGACATGTCGACAGCGAATTTGGTGAATGGTTGCGAGAGCAGAAGAACCAGTAGATAGTCGCTAGAAAGCTCTGCCAGATTCGGAGCGATTGGGTACATATCGGCGCTGCATAGGCAGTCGCAGGGCGCAATAGTCGCCTTTCGGAGATTCGGGCGAATTTTGCTGTAGACGACTTGGCCTTGCGCCACAACGTACTTGCCACTGTTCGCACCTTGCTCGTCAGCCGTTTCTCTCCCAAGCAGCTTCCCACTACTAGTCTGGATGTGATTCGGCGCAATCAGAACAAGGTGCCGATACTCGGGCCTTCTGGGATCAATCTGGCCGCTCGTGATTGTCGCGACAAATTTGAACTTCTTCAGTGACCAGTGTTGAGGAACATCTCCCAACCATGAGACGCCCGACGGCTTAAGAGGAGCGATCGGATTCAGACCACGCGTCACGGCGTGGTGAACGATGGCCTGCTTCTGCTCGTCGAGCAGCGCGATCACCTTCCGCTTCGCCCGGATCGCCCGCTCCAGCCGACCGTTCGCCCAGTCCAGAAAGCGCACGATCGCGGTCTGCTCTGCCATCGGCGGCAGCAGCACCGGGATACGCAGAAACTGCTCTGGATAGAGGCGCAGGCGCGAACTGTTCACGCCGGTAGATCGGCGCTGGTATTCGGCCGCATAGAGCGGCGTTCGCAACAAGTAGTCGGCGAAGGCTGGCAACAAACGCTCGGTGGCAATCGGCCGATAGACACCATAGGCCGGGCTGACGATGCCGGCGTGGCGCGAGACGCCCAACGCGCCCATCCACGCCCACATCGTGTTGATGACGGCATCGCCGGGTCTGCAGATCTTGTGCCCTACGTTGGACTCGGCCAGGAACATCGTCACGCTCTTCAGTCGACGTGGCGTCACGCCGGTCAGATGCGAGACCGACAGGAGCTCTTCCTTCCCTGTCGACGAGCGTTCATCGACTTCGCGAAACAGGTACTTGGCTCGCAGTCGCTCCCAGTGATCCGGCACCGACCCCATCCAGTCATGGCCGGAGTCCTCGTACCGCGGGTAAGGTTCGAGATCGGCGATCACGCCTCTTCCCTCCTTTTCCTTCGCGCCTTCGGCGCGCCTAGCGCGGCAGGAACCTCCGGCGCATTCAACACATAGAACTCATGCAGCTTCGCCGCCAGCAACCGCCTGTCCGGCAACTGCGTCTGGTACTGCGCCACCAGCGCCGGCGAGAGCGTGCGGCTCAGCGCGTACTCCACCACCTCGCTGTCCTTGCTGGCGCACAGCAAGAGGCCGATGGCCGGGTTCTCGTGCGGCTTCTTCACGTCGCGGTCCAGCGCCTCCAGGTAGAAGTTGAGCTTGCCCAGGTGCTCGGGCTCGAAGCGGTCCACCTTCAGCTCGATGGCGACCAGGCAGTTCAACCCGCGGTGGAAGAAGAGCAGGTCCAGCGCGAAATCGCGCCCGCCCACCTGCAGCGGAAACTCCGAGGCGACGAAGCAGAAGTCGCGGCCCAGCTCCGTGAGGAAGGTGCGCAGCTGGCCCAGCAAGCCGCGGTGCAGATCGGCCTCGCTGTGATGGGCGCTCAGCCCGAGGAACTCCAGCGCGTAGGCATCCTTGAATGCCACCGCGGCGGCCTCGCCGTGAATTTGTGTCAGCGCCGGTGACACTATTGGCGGCGTCAGCACCGCCTTCTCGAAGGCGGCCAGGCGGAACTGGCGCTCCAGCTCGCGGCTGCTCCATCGCTCCTGCACCGCCATGCGCAGATAGAACTCGCGCTCCTCGGCCCGCTTGGACTGGGTCAGGATGATGAGGTTGTGCGTCCACGGCAGTTGTGTCAGCAGTGCCGTCACTTTCTCGTCGCCGTCGTAAGCCTCGAAGAACTGCCGCATGCGGAACAGGTTGCGGCGCGTGTAGCCGCGCTGGCCCGGCAGCACGCGAGCCAGGTGCCGGGCCAAACGGTCCACCACCGCCTCGCCCCATTCGGCGGCGGCGAGCTTGGCGCTGATGTAGCCGCCGATACGCCAGTACAGGCCCACGAGTTCGGTGTTGACCGCCAGATAGGCGCGCTGGCGGGCTTGCTCGATGAGGCTCACCACCTCGGTGAACGCGGCATCCAGGGACTGCCCCGCCCGCGCAGGAGGCTGGGCACCGGGCTCGGCACGCCCCTTGCGGCTGCTCATGTGCCGGCCCTTTGAACCAGCAGCCCGTCGAGCAGGCCTTCGGCCTCCTTCTCGACGGCCAGGATGTCCGCGCTGATCTCCTCCAGCGTGCGCAGCGGCTTGGGCTGGTAGAAATGCCGCGTGAAGCTTACCTCGTAGCCGATCTTCGTCGCGTCGTTGTTGACCCAGGCGTCTGGCGCGTAGGGCAGCACCTCGCGGCGGATGAAGGCCTCGATGCCGCCTTCCTCCAGCAACGGCACCTGCTCGGTGTCGCGCAGGTCGCCGTCGGGCTCGTACTCGACGATGCACGGCTTGCCCGCGACCCGGGCTTCGTAGAGGCCGAGCATCGGGTCGGCCATCAGCCGGCCGGGCTTGTGCACCTTGGCGATCACGGGCGGCGCCGCCTCGACGCGCCAGCTCACCGCGTCGAGGATGCGCTTCAGCTCCGCGGCCGGCACGCGCAGGCCGGCGTCCTTCAGCGCATCGTCCACGCGGGCGCGGAAGAGGTTGTGGTCTTCGAACAGCGACTCGCCGAGGGCCTGTTGCAGCCGCGTGGCGGTCTGCACCAGTCGCGCATCGCGTTCCCAGGTCTTCGGGTCGAGGAGCTTCTTCCGCTTCTTCTCGGGCAGGCCTTTCCCGCCGGCCGCCCCCGAGCCGTCCTCGTCGTCGCCTTCTTCGTCGTCATGGCCCCACTCGGCGAGGCGCCGCGCCAGCGCCTCCGCGATCCCGGCAAAGCCGGTGTAGAGGTCGTCGCCGAACTCGTCGTGAAGCGCGGCGCGCACGTCCTCGTCGCCCGACGCGTAGCGCAGCGTCTCGATCGCCTTGGTCGTCAGCTGGCTGTGCAGGCGCAGCGGCCGCTCGACCGTCACCTTCCAGTAGCCGAGCGCGGCGTTGGGGAAGATCTTCGATTGGGGCGTTTCCTCGAAGGCCAGGAACGTGCGGCTGATGCGCTCGATGTCTTCTGGCGACAGCTCGCAGTTCTTCTTGCCGAGGTTCTTGCGCAACGGCTTGAACCACTGGCTGGCGTCGATGAGCTGCACCTTGCCGCGCCGGTGCGCCGGCTTGCGGTTGGACAGCACCCACACGTAGGTCGCGATGCCGGTGTTGTAGAACAGGTTGAGCGGCAGCGCGACGATGGCCTCGAGCCAGTCGTTCTCGATGATCCAGCGGCGGATGTTGCTTTCGCCCTGGCCGGCGTCACCGGTGAACAGCGACGAGCCGTTGTGCACTTCCGCAATGCGGCTGCCGAGCGCCGAACGCGCGTTCATCTTCGAGGCCATGTTGGCCAGGAACAGCATCTGGCCGTCACTGGAGCGCGTCACCAGCGTAAGCTCCTCGCCTTCGTGCATGACCTTGAAGCGCGGGTCGCGCATGCCGTCCTTGCCGCCCATGGCTTCGAGATCCTTCTTCCAGCTCTTCCCATACGGTGGGTTGGCGAGCATGAAGTCGAACTCCCGGGCCGGGAAGGCGTCGTGGGCCAGCGTGGACCACTCGGCGCCGCCGACGATGTGCTCGGCGGACTCGCCCTCGCCCTTGAGCAGCATGTCGGCCTTGCAGACGGCGTAGGTCTCGGGATTGATCTCCTGGCCGTAGAGCAGCGTCTTCACCTGCTGGCCTCGCCTGGCGGCGATCGAGGTCAGCGTCTCCTCGGCCACCGTCAGCATGCCGCCGGTGCCGCACGCGCAGTCGTAGAGCAGGTAGGTGCCGGCACGGATCTCGGATTCGATCGGCAGGAAGACGAGGTTGGCCATCAGCCGCACCGCATCACGCGGCGTCCAGTGCTCGCCGGCCTCCTCGTTGTTGTCCTCGTTGAACTTGCGGACCAGTTCCTCGAACACGGTGCCCATCGAATGGTTGTCGATGCCGGCGGGCGAGAGATCGATGTCCGGGTCGAGGAACTTGTCGATCAGGGTCCCCAGTGCGTCGGCCTTGGATAAGGTGGCGAGCTGGTTGCGGAACTTGAAGTTCTCCAGGATGTCCTGGACGTTCAGCGAGAACCCGTTCAGATAGTCCTCGAAGTCGGCCAGCAGCTGTTGCCGGCTGCCGCGCGACCTGAGATCACGCAGCGAGAACTGCGAGGTGTTGTAGAAGGCCTGGCCTGCGGCTTCGCACAAGGCCGCGCGCTGCTCGACGATCCGGGCGTCGTCGAGCATCCGCTTGGTGTCCAGCACGTGCCGCTTGGTGGGATCGAGCACGGCATCCAGGCGCCGGATCACGCACATCGGCAGGATCACGTCGGGATACTTGCCGCGCCTGAACAGGTCGCGCAGGACGTCGTCGGCAATGCCCCAGATGAAGGAGACGATCTTGTTGTGGGTGGCTGCTTCCATTCCCGGGGATTGTCCGGCACCCGGGCGCCGCGGCTCGGCCGGTGCCGTCAGCCCTGGGGCGGCGGTGCGGGCGCCTTCTCGCTCCACAGCGTGCCGCCGGTCGCCCAGTCGCTGCGCTTGATGTCGTAGATCAGGATGTTGACGGAGTCGGGTGACCCGCCGAGCCTGATCTCCAAGGGCTAAGCGCCCGCGATGGAAGCCCGTTCCGCGCGTTGAACGATCGTTCGGTGCCCGTCAGCGTGCCGCTTCGAGCAGCTCGCGCGCCAGCGCGTTGTGGCGCTCGACGAGCGCCGGCAGCTCGATCGTCGTGAGCTCCCCATCGCGCACGACCACGCGGCCGTGCACGACCGCATGGCGCACCCGCGGCACCTGGCAGAACACCAGCGCCGCGAGCGGATCGTGCTGCGCGCCGGCGGTCTCGATCCCGTCCAGCGGCCAGCAGGCGATATCGGCCGACATGCCGGGCGCGAGCACGCCGATGTCGTCGCGGTCGAGCACGCGGGCGCCGCCGCGCGTCGCGATCTCGAGCACCTCGCGCGCGCCCATCGCGGACGGCCCCTGCTCGGGTCCATGGGCGACGCGTTGCAGCAGCATCGCCATGCGCGCTTCGGCCAGCAGATGCCCCGCATCGTTGGACGCCGCGCCGTCGACGCCCAGCCCGACCGCCACGCCCGCATCGCGCATCGCGCGGATCGGCGCGATGCCCGATGCCAGCCGCATGTTCGAGCACGGGCAATGGGCGACGCCGGTGCCGGTGCGCGCGAACAGGCCGATGCCCGGCGCATCGAGCTTCACGCAATGGGCGCACCAGACGTCGCGCCCGGTCCAGCCGAGCGCTTCGACGTATTCGGCCGGCGTGCAACCGAACTTCTCGCGCGTGTAGGCGATGTCGTTGTCGTTCTCGGCGAGGTGCGTGTGCAGCGACACGCCGTACCGGCGCGCCATCTCGGCGGTGTCGCGCATCAGCTCGCGGCTGACCGAGAACGGCGAGCACGGCGCGAGCACGATGCGGCGCATCGCATGGCGGCTCCTGTCGTGCCAGCGCTCGATCAGGCGCTGGCTCTCGGCGAGGATCGCGGCCTCGTCCTCGACGATGCGATCGGGCGGCAGCCCGCCGCGGCTCTCGCCGACGCTCATCGAACCGCGCGCCGCATGGAAGCGCATGCCGATCTCGTCGGCCGCCGCTATGCTGTCGTCGAGCCGGATGCCGTTCGGATAGACGTAGAGGTGATCGCTGGACGTCGTGCAGCCCGACAGCAGGAGCTCCGCCATCGCGGTCTGCGTCGAGACGCGGATCATCTCCGGCGTCAGGTTGGCCCAGATCGGATAGAGGCCCTTCAGCCAGCCGAACAGCTCGTTGTCCTGCACCAGCGCCCGCGTCAGCGTCTGGTACATATGGTGGTGCGTGTTGACGAGGCCCGGCGTCACGACCATGTCGCGCGCGTCGATGACCTCGTCGGCCGTCGCCGGCAGCTCGGCCGACGGACCGACGGCCTCGATCACATGGTCGCGGACATAGACCGCGCCATCGCGCAACTCGCGCCGCGCGTCGTCCATCGTGGCGACGAGACGGGCGTTCCTGATCAGCAGGGTGGACATGTCGCGCCGACGATCAGTGCCCGCCCTCCGCCTGCATCGCCGCCTGCACCGCCTCTTCGACCGTCCCGCGGGCGCCGTTGAAGAACAGGTTCAGCAGCACCGCGCACACCGTCGTCAAGAGGATGCCCGACTCGAGCAGCGGATGCAGCGCATGCGGCATGTGCTGCGCCCAATCGGGTGCGGCCATCGGGATCATGCCGGCGCTGATGGCCACCGCGACGATGTAGAGGTTGTTGCGGTTGCCCTTGAAGTCGACCGCCGCGAGGATGCGGATGCCGGTCGCGGCGACCATGCCGAACATCACGAGGCCGGCGCCGCCGAGCACGAAGAGCGGCAGCGATTCGACCAGCGACGCCATCTTCGGGATCATGCCGAGCACGATCAGGATGATGCCCGCGGCGACGCAGACGAAACGGCTCTTCACGCCGGTCACGCCGACCAGGCCGACGTTCTGCGAGAAGCTCGTGTACGGGAAGGTGTTGAAGATGCCGCCGATCACCGTGCCGAGGCCGTCGGTGCGCAGGCCCGCGGTGAGGTTCTGCGGCGTCAGCTTGCGGTCGGTGAGGTCCGACAGCGCGAGGAACATGCCGGTCGACTCGATGAAGCTGACGATCATCACCAGCACCATCGTCAGGATCAGCGCCGGATCGAACAGCGGCATGCCGAAGTGGAACGGCACGACGACGTCGAACCACGGCGCCGCGGCGACCTTCGCGAAGCTCATCTTGCCGAGCGCCGCCGCGACCACGCCGCCGACCACGATGCCGAGCAGCACCGAGATGTTGGCGACGAAGCCGCGGCCGAACTTGGCGATGAGCATGATCACGGCGAGCACGAAGATCGCGATCGCGAGGTTGTCGAGCGCCGCGTAGGACGGGTTCGCGATCATCGGCGCCGGGCCGGCGGGTATCGCGGTACCGGCAGCCTTCGCATCGGCAACGGCCTGCAGGAAGACCGGATCGGCGATCTTGGCGAGGAACGGCGGGCCGCCCATCGCCCAGCCGATGCCGACGCGCATCAGGGTCGCACCGATCACCGTGATGATCGTGCCGGTGACGACCGGCGGGAAGTAGCGCAGCATGCGGCTCGCGAGCGGCGCGATCAGGATGCCGATGATGCCCGACGCGATGATGCTGCCGAACAGCGTGCGTGCGCCATCGAGGCCGGGCGTGGACGCTGCGATCGCGAGCATCGGGCCGACCGCCGCGAAGGTCACGCCCATCATCACCGGCATGCGGATGCCGAACCATTGCGTCACGCCGAACGACTGGATCAGCGTGACGATGCCGCAGCAGAACAGGTCGGCCGAGATCAGCAGCGCGACCTCCGACGGCGAGAGCTTCAGCGCGCGGCCGACGATCAGCGGCACCGCGATCGCGCCGGCATACATCACCAGCACATGCTGGAAGCCGAGCGCCGCGAGCCGCGGGGTCGGCAGGCGTTCATCGACGGGGTGGACGGTGGCGGTGATCGTCGTCATCTACGGTCTCCAGTAGCTGCTGCACGTTGGGGTTCGCATGCTTCGTGCCATGTTCGTGCACCATGCGATGAGAAGTTTGGGCGCCAAGGGCGCGAAGGGCAAGAAAGACGCCGCGCGGCGCACGGCGATCCGATCGGCGCTCTACTGCGTCGAGGCGCCCGCGTTGAACCAGCTGCCGAGCTGGGCACGTTCGGCGTCCGTGATCTGGGTCGCGTTGTTCAGCGGCATCGTCTTCTGCACGACGGCCTGCTGGTAGAGCATCTGCGCGTTGTGCGAGATGCCTTCGGCGTTGTCGAGGCGCACGCCCTTGTTGGCGAGCGCGGCGTTGTGGCACATCACGCAGCGCTGCTGCACGATCGCCTGCACCTGCGCGAAGGTCGCGGGCTTGGCACCGGCTTCGGCCGCGGCCGGCGGCGCCGGCATGATCGCGAACACCACGCCGGCCAGCAGCACGACCCCGATCACCGCATAGCGCCACGGCACCGGCTGGTGGGTGGCGAGCGCCTTGTGGCGCAGCACGAACGACAGCCGGATCAGCGCGCCGCCGAGCATGATGACGACGAGCACCAGCCAGTTGTACTTGGCGCCGTAGGCGAAGCCGTAGTGGTTCGACAGCATCGCGAACACCACCGGCAACGTGAAGAAGGTGTTGTGCACGCTGCGCTGCTTGCCGCGCTGGCCGTGGATCGGATCGACCGGCTCGCCGGCGCGCATCTGCGCGATCGCCTTGCGCTGGCCGGGGATGATCCAGAAGAACACGTTCGCGCTCATCGTCGTGGCCATCATCGCGCCGACGAGCAGGAAGGCGGCGCGTCCGGCGAACAGCCGGCACGACAGCCACGAGGCGACCACGATGAGCAGGAAGACCAGCGCGCCGACGATCATGTCGCCGTTCTTCAAGCGGCCGAAGGCGCGGCAGATCGTGTCGTAGGCGACCCAGAACACGATGAAGAACGCGATCGCCGCGGTCACCGCTTCCATCGGCTGCCAGTTGAACAGGCTCTTGTCGATCAGGAAGGTGGTCGCGTTGAAGAGGTACAGCACCGTGAACAGGCTCATGCCCGTGATCCAGGTGAAGTAGCTTTCCCACAGCGACCAGTGCAGATGGTCCGGCAGCTTCTTCGGCGAGACCGGGTACTTCTGCTGGTGGTAGAAGCCGCCGCCGTGCACCGCCCACTGCTCGCCGCCGATGCCCTTCTCGCGGTCCTTCGGGTCTTCGGGCGGGGTCAGGCTGTTGTCGAGGCCGACGAAATAGAACGACGAGCCGATCCAGGCGATGCCGGTGATGACGTGGGCCCAGCGCAGAAGCAGGTTGAGCCAGTCGAGGACATACGCTTCCATGTAGGTATGGTCTCCAGTGAGTCAGGGATCCGGCGGCCTACCAGACGGGCTACCGGATCCTTACCACAGCGGGCTCTGTAAGGCGGGAATGTCGCGACCGGCTGGCTGGCCGGGCTCCGCGGCGACACGGGCAAACTGTATACAGTTTTTTGCCTTGATTGTGCGCGGGTTTACCCGAACCCTGGAGCGGTATCAGCTGCCGCGGTAGGTCGAGTACGACCACGGGCTCGCCAGCAGCGGCACGTGGTAGTGCTGGCCGGCCGTCGACAGGCCGAAGTCGAGCGGCACTTCGTCGAGGAACGCCGGCTCGGCGAGCGCCGCGCCGCGCGTCCTGAAGTAGGCCGCGACCGCGAACACCAGCCGATACCTGCCCGGCCGGAAGGTCTCGCCCTGCAGCAGCGGCTCGTCGGCGCGGCCGTCGTCGTTCAGCGCGATCTCCTTCAGCAGCACCGGCTGCGCGCCGTCGAGGCGATAGAGGCGCACGGCCATGCCGGCGGCGGGGCAGCCGTTGGCGGTGTCGAGCACGTGGGTGGTGAGCTTGCCCATGTCAGGTGGTCTCCGGGGATAGCGGCATGGCGCCGAAAAAATAGATTGATCTTGACGCAAAAGTGTATACACTTTGCGGAACAAAGCAAGGTCGATCTGCCTCTACCGCCTCCATGCCTCGCGCCACTGCTCAGCTCTCGGTCGTCGCTCCCGCCAAGCCGGCGGCCGGCCGCGCATCGAAGGACGGCGGGCGGGTGGACACGCAGCGCATCGTCGAAGCGATCACCAGCGCGATCGTCGAGCGTCGCCTGATGCCCGGCACCAAGCTCGCCGAGCAGAAGATCGCCGACGTCTTCAAGGTCTCGCGCACGCTGGTGCGCCAGGCGCTCAACCAGTTGAGCCGCCACAAGCTGATCACGCTCGAGCCGGCACGCGGCGCGCGCGTCGCCGAACCCAGCGTCGAGGAGGCGCGCCAGGTCTTCCAGGTACGCGCGATGCTCGAAGCGGCGATGATCCGTCGCGCCGCGCAGGAACTCGACAAGAAGCAGATCGGCCAGCTCCGCGCCCACCTGCGCGCCGAGCAGGCCGCCGTGCAGCGCACCGACGTCTCCGGCCGGACGCAACTGCTGGCCGACTTCCATGTCGTGATCGCGCAGATGCTCGGCAACGAAGTCCTCGCCGACATGCTCGGCGACCTCATCTCGCGCTGCGCGCTGATCACGCTGATGTACCAGTCGTCGCATTCGGCCGCGCATTCGTTCGAGGAGCACGTCGCGATCGTCGACGCGATCGAGCAGCGCGACGGCGACGCTGCCGCCGCATTGATGGAAGAACACCTCACCAACGTCGAGCACAACCTGGAACTCGACCCGCGCAGCACGGATCTCGAATCCGTGCTGCTGCCCAACCGATGATGAGAGGAGACGAGCTCACCATGACCGACAGGAACTACCCCCGCGACCTGCGCGGCTACGGCCGCAACCCGCCGCATGCGCAGTGGCCGAACCGCGCCCGCATCGCCGTTCAGTTCGTGCTGAACTACGAGGAAGGCGGCGAGAACAGCCCGCTGCACGGCGATGCGGCCACCGAGACCTTCCTGTCCGAGCTCGGCACGGCGCAGGCGTTCGAGAACCGCCACATGACGATGGAGTCGATGTACGAGTTCGGCTCGCGCGTCGGCGTCTGGCGCATCCTGCGCGAGTTCGAGCGGCGCAAGCTGCCGCTCACGGTGTTCGGCGTCGGCATGGCGCTGCAGCGCTACCCCGAGCTGGTGTCGGCCTTCATGGAGCAGGGCCACGAGATCGCCAACCACGGCCTGCGCTGGATCCACTACCAGCACATGCCCGAGGCGACCGAGCGCGAGCACATGGCGCAGGCCACCGCGCTCCTGAAGGAGATGACCGGCGGCGCCTGGCCGCTGGGCTGGTACACCGGCCGCGACAGCCCGAACACGCGGCGGCTCGTCGCCGACCAGGGCGGCTACGAATACGACAGCGACTACTACGGTGACGAGCTGCCGTTCTGGATGGACGTGACCAAGACCGACGGCACGGTCGCGCCGCAGCTCATCGTGCCCTACACGCTCGACACCAACGACATGCGCTGCGTGCAGCCGCACGGCTTCGCGACCGGCGACGACTTCTTCGCCTACCTGCGCGACAGCTTCGATGCGCTGTATGCCGAGGGCGACGAGGCACCGAAGATGCTGTCGATCGGCATGCACTGCCGCCTGCTCGGTCGGCCCGCCCGGATCGGCGTGCTGCAGCGCTTCCTCGACCACATCCAGAAGCACGACCGCGTGTGGATCACGCGGCGCATCGACATCGCGCGGCATTGGAAGACCGTGCATCCGTACCAGGGGGCTGCCGCATGACCGCGCCAACGCCATTGACACTCGATTGGTTCAACAAGGCGCCGGCCGACGTAGCCCTCGCGGCGCTCGACGGCCTCTACGAGCACTCGCCGTGGATCGTCGCCGTGGCGCTCGACCGGCGGCCGTACGCGAGCCTCGCGCAACTGAAGCACGCCTTCGTCGAGATCGTGCGCGACGGCGGCCGCGACCGGCAGCTCGCGCTGGTCCGTGCCCACCCCGAGCTCGCCGGCAAGGCGATGGTCGAGAAGTCGCTGACGGCCGAATCGACCGGCGAGCAGAAGAAGGCCGGCCTGACCGACTGCACGCCGGAAGAGATGGCGCACATCGCCCGGCTCAATCGCGCCTACGTCGACAAGTTCGGCTTCCCGTTCGTGCTCGCGGTGCGCGGCCCGCGCGGCACCGGGCTGCATCGCAGCGAGATCATCGCGACGGTCGAGCGGCGCATCGGCAACCATCCCGACTTCGAGCTCGCCGAGAACCTGCGCAACATCCACCGCATCGCCGAGATCCGCCTGAACGACAAGTTCGGCGTGTCGCCCGACATCGGCAACCAGGTCTGGGACTGGCAGGAGCGCCTCGCGACGCACAGCGACCCGGGCTATGCCGAGAACGGCCAGCTCACCGTCACGTACCTCACCGACGCGCACCGCGCCTGCGCGCAGCGCATCGCGCACTGGATGCGCGACGACTGCGGATTCGACGACGTGTCGATCGATGCGGTCGGCAATGTCGTCGGCATCTACCACGGCACCGACCGCAGCGCGAAGCGCCTCCTGACCGGCAGCCACTACGACACCGTGCGCAACGGCGGCAAGTACGACGGGCGGCTCGGCATCTTCACCGCGATGGCCTGCGTGCGCGAGCTGCACCGGGCAGGCAAGCGCCTGCCGTACGACTTCGAAGTCGTCGGCTTCGCGGAGGAAGAAGGTCAGCGCTACAAGGCGACCTTCCTCGGCTCGGGCGCGCTGGTCGGCCAGTTCGATCCGGCCTGGCTCGACCAGCAGGACGCCGACGGCATCACGATGCGCAGCGCGATGGAGCATGCGGGCCTGTGCATCCCCGACATCCCGAAGCTCAAGCGCGATCCGTCGAGGTACCAGGGCTTCATCGAGCTGCACATCGAGCAAGGGCCGGTGCTCACCGAGCTGGGCTTGCCGCTCGGCGTCGTCACGTCGATCAACGGCAGCGTGCGCTATTTCGGCGAGGTGCAGGGCATGGCGAGCCATGCCGGCACGACGCCGATGGGCACGCGCCGCGATGCGGCAACGGCGGTCGCCGAACTGTCGCTCTTCCTCGAGAAGCGCGCCGGCTCGGTGCCCAACCTCGTCGGCACGATGGGCATCATGACGGTGCCGAACGGCTCGACCAACGTCGTGCCGGGACGCTGCCAGTTCACGCTCGACATCCGCGCGACGACCAACGACGTGCGCGATGCCTGCGCCGCCGACGTGCTGGCCGAGCTGAAGGCGATCTGCGAGCGGCGCGGCCTGTCGTACAAGATCGACGAGACGATGCGCGCCGCCGCCGCACCGAGCGCGCCGCCGTGGCAGCAGCGCTGGGAGCATGCCGTCGAAGCCACCGGCCTGCCGGTCTTCCGCATGCCCAGCGGCGCGGGTCATGACGCGATGAAGCTGCACGAGGCGATGCCGCAGGCGATGCTGTTCGTGCGCGGCGAGAACTCCGGCATCAGCCACAACCCGCTCGAATCGACGACCAGCGACGACATGCAGCTCGGCGTCGAGGCGTTCATGCATGTGCTGAACGAACTGGCGCAGCACTGACCGACTCGAAGATCGCGTCTTGCCACTTGAGGACATTCGAATGAACAGCTACCAACAACTCGACGCCTGGATCGATGCGCACTTCGACGAGGAAGTGAAGTTCCTGCAGGCGCTGGTCCAGGTACCGACCGACACGCCGCCGGGCAACAACGCGCCGCATGCCGAGCGCACCGCCGAGCTGCTGAAAGGCTACGGCTTCGATGCCGAGAAGCATGCGGTACCCGATGCCGACGTGAAGGCCTACGGCCTGCAGTCGATCACCAACCTGATCGTGCGGCGCCGCTACGGCGACGGCAGGACGGTCGCGCTCAACGCCCACGGCGACGTCGTGCCGCCCGGCGAAGGCTGGACGCACGCGCCGTACGGCGCCGAGATCGAGGACGGCAAGCTCTACGGTCGCGCGTCGGCCGTCAGCAAGAGTGACTTCGCGACCTACACCTACGCGGTGCGCGCGCTCGAGTCGCTGAAAGCCAAGCTCAACGGCAGCGTCGAGCTGCACTTCACCTACGACGAGGAATTCGGCGGCGAGCTCGGTCCGGGCTGGCTCCTGAAGCACAAGCTCACGAACCCCGACTTCCTGCTCGCGGCCGGCTTCTCGTACCAGGTCGTCACCGCGCACAACGGCTGCCTGCAGATGGAAGTGACGGTGCACGGCAAGATGGCGCACGCCGCGATCCCCGACACCGGCATCGACGCGCTGCAGGGCGCGGTCGCGATCCTCGATGCGCTGTATGCGCAGAACAAGCGCTACCAGCAGGTCACGTCCAAGGTCGAGGGCATCAACCACCCGTACCTCAACGTCGGCCGCATCGAAGGCGGCACCAACACCAACGTCGTGCCCGGCAAGGTCGTCTTCAAGCTCGACCGCCGCATGATCCCCGAAGAGCATCCGGCCGAGGTCGAGGCGACGATCCGCCAGGTCATCGCCGATGCGGCGAAGACCTTCCCGGGGATCACGGTCGAGATCAAGCGGCTGCTGCTCGCCAACGCGCTGAAGCCGCAGGCCGGCAACAAGCCGCTGGTCGACGCGCTGCAGAAGCACGGCGAGGCGGTGTTCGGCGAGCCGATCCCGACGTCGGGCACGCCGCTCTACACCGACGTGCGCCTCTACGGCGAAGCCGGCGTGCCGGCGGCGATCTACGGCGCCGGCCCGCGCACCGTGTTCGAGTCGAACGCGAAGCGCAGCGACGAGCACCTGGTGCTCGAAGACCTGCGCAAGGCGACCAAGGTCGTGGCGCGCTCGCTCTTCGATCTGCTGCAGTAGCCGCGCCGTCCGGGGGCGGTCGCAACACCCCGGCGCACCGGCCCGGCGGCGGCGGGCTACCGGTAGTGGCCGTGCCGCTCCAGCAGCTCGATCTTGTAGCCGTCCGGATCCTGGATGAAGAAGAAGCGGGCCAGCAGTTCGTCGCCGCGCTTGAATTCCTTCACCGGCGCGGGCTCGTAGCCCTTCGCGATCAACGCGGCGTGCGCCGCGGCCGCGTCGGGCACGACCACGCCGACATGGCCGTAGCCGGTGCCGTGCGTGTACGCCTCGGTGCGGCCCTTGTTCAAGGTCAGCTCGATCTCGACGTCGTTCTCGGCGTTGCGCAGGTAGACGAGCGCGAACTCCGGGAAGTCGAGCCGGTGCGCCTCGTGCAGGTCGAGCACGTCGGCATAGAACTTCATCGACTTGTCGAGGTCGAGCACGCGGATCATGGTGTGGATGACCTTGGCCATGGCAACTCCGGCAGCAGGTTTCGACGGCAGCCTCAGGAGCGCGCGCCCATCGCCACGACCTTGGGCCGCGGCGAGACGGGCGCGGCCGCGCCGGCGTTTGGGTGAGGAACGACCCCCGCGCCGGCGAGCCGCTCGGCGTCGATCAGCTCGCGGCGCAGAAAGCGCATGCAGGTGACCCGGAGGAACGACGCGAAGTTGGGCACTTCGCCGCGGTGCGCGAGGATCTCGTCGTGGAAGCGCACGATCAGGGCGTTCGTCGTGCACGCTTCGGCCTCGGCCATTTCGGCAAGGATGTCCCACGCCATGTTCTCCAGCCGGATGCTGGTGAGCACGCCGTGAATGCGGATCGTCCGCGTCCGCTGCTCGTACTGGATCGGGTCGGCCTTGACGAAGTATTCGCACACGGCTGCTCTCCCTGCGGCGGCACCCTGCCTTCAGATGGTCCGCGCCGTCATCTGCGCCGCGATGTAGTCGGCCTGCCGGATCGCCAGCGTGACGATGGTCAAGGTCGGATTCTCGGCCCCGCCGGTCGTGAACTGGCTGCCGTCGGAGATGAACAGGTTCGGAATGTCGTGCGTCTGGCCGTGCGCGTTGCAGACGCTGTCGGCCGCGTTCGCGCCCATGCGGCAGGTGCCGAGGTTGTGCGTCGACGGATAGGGCGGCGTGCGGAAGGTCTTGATCGCGCCGGCGGCCTGGTAGACCTTCTCGCCCTGGCCGAACGCATGGTTGCGCATCGCGATGTCGTTGTCGTGGTCGTCGAAGTGCACGTTGGGCACCGGGTTGCCGTACCTGTCCTTCACGCTCGGGTTGAGCGTCACGCGGTTCGTCTCGCGCGGCATGTCCTCGCCGACCAGCCACATGCCGGCCATCCGGGTGTAGCGGTCCATCCACCACGCGAAGTCGTCACCCCAGGCGCCTGGGTTCAGGAACGCGGCCATGAACGGCACGCCGAGCGACAGCGTCTCCATCTCGTAGCCGCCGGCGAAGCCGCGCTTCGTGTCGTGCCTGGCCTCGTCGCGGATGATGCCGGCCATCGTCGTGCCGCGGTACATGTGGACCGGCTGCTTGAATGCCGCATAGACCGAGCCCGTCATGTGGCGCATGTAGTTGCGTCCGACCTGCCCCGACGAGTTGGCCAGGCCGTCCTTGAACTTGTTCGACGCCGACAGCAGCAGGAGCCGCGGCGTCTCGATCGAGTTGCCGGCGACGCAGACGATGCGCGCCTTCTGGCGCTGCTCCTGGCCGGCCTTGTCGAAGTAGACGACGCCGGTCACCTTGCCGGCATCGTCGTGCTCGATGCGCACCACGTGCGACTCGGGCCGCAGGTCCATGTTGCCGGTGGCCTCGGCCTTCGGCAGCTCGGTGTACAGCGTGCTCCACTTCGCGCCGCTCTTGCAGCCCTGGAAGCAGAAGCCGAGCTGCATGCAGCGCCCGCGGCCGTCGCGCGGCTGGCTGTTGATCGCCATGCGGCCGGTGTGCACCTCCTCGTAGCCGATCTTCTTCGCGCCGGCATACATCACCTTGAAGTTGTTGTTGCCGGGCAGGCCGGGAATGCCGTTGGTGCGCGTGACGCCCATCTTGTCCTCGGCGCGCGCGTAGTACGGCTCGAGTTCCTTCAGGGTCAGCGGCCAGTCCATCAGGTTCGCGCCGGCGATCGTGCCGTAGTGCGTCTTGACGCGGAACTCGTGCTCCTGCAGGCGCAGCGAGGCGCCGGCCCAGTGCGTGGTCGTGCCGCCCACGGTCTTGCAGATCCAGGCCGGCAGGCCGGAGAAATCCTTCGCGACGCGCCAGTTGCCCGACGTCGTGCGCGGGTCGAGCCAGGCGATCTGGCCGAACGACTTCCACTCGTCGTTGATGAAGGTGGCGCTCGACTGCTTCGCGCCGGCCTCGAGCACGACGACCTTGATGCCCTTCTGGCACAACTCGTTGGCGAGCGTGCCGCCGCCCGCGCCTGAACCGATGATGACGACGACGGAATCGTCGCCCTGGTCGAACTTGGCCATGGTGTTCTCCGTGATCCGCCCACTCAGCCGAAATACGGCTTCGGGCTGGCCTCGAGCGGCGGCGCGGGCAGCCACTTCAGATCCTGGAAGCCGCGCGTGATGTAGCCGCCCTTCTCCCACGCCGAGCCCGGATAGCCGAAGGTGGCGAAGGCCATGTCGTTGTCGTAGAGCGACGTGATGCACTGGCCGCGAACCGCGGCGAAGAACGGCTGGCCCTCGAGCGACTTGACGATCTCGCGCTTCTTCTGGTCGCTCGCCTTCGCGAAATCGCCGCCCGCCGATTCGTTCAGCCCTGCGACACCGTCGTGCAGCAGCTTGGCGGTGGCCGGGTCGGCGCTCGCCTTCGCATCGAGGTCCTTCGCGAGCAGCGCGTAGACCGCGTCCGAGAGCTTCTTGTGCGGATAGAGCACGCGGCCCATCTTCATCAACGCATCGCCCTCTTCGATCGACAGCGTCTTCAGCTCGACCGCCCAGACCGGCGATGGCGCCAGCGCGGCGAGCACGCTGCCGACGGCGATCGTGCCCACGAGGATGCCCGAGCCCCTCAGGAACTCGCGCCGCGCCAGCGGCAGGTCGAGCTTGCGAACCTCGCCGCTGTCTTCTTCGCAGCCGCCGGGCGCGGAAGGGTCCGCCGTCGAACGTATGGGAATCACGTGCATGTCCGTCTCCTGCTGTGAGTCGCCGGCGCGAGGCGCCTGCGCCATCGCGCAGCGCAGGCGACTCGGCTCGGAGGCCGGCCCGGCCTCACGAGAACTCCATGTCTCTCGGCCGCTGAGCCGGTTGATCGGCCGACCTCCGCAAGCAGTGTTGCAGCCGTGCACACCGGCAAGGTGATAGACGGCTACCTACGCGGGGAAATCCTAGGCGCCCCGCGGGCTCGACCGATCGCTACCGACGCTACTTCAGGCTCAGCACCCAGTCGGCCAGCGTCCTGGCTTCCGCCGGCGTCACATCGTTGGGCGGCATCGCCATCTCGCCCCACACGCCGGAGCCGCCTTTCTGGATCTTCGCCGCGAGTTGCTGCGCAGCGCCGCTCTGGCCGGCATATTTGGCGGCCACGTCCTTGAAGGCCGGGCCGACGATCTTCTCCTTGACGCCGTGACAGGCCAGGCAGTTCTTCTTCTCCGCGAGCTTTTGATCGGCGACAGCGGGCAAGGCGAAGCCCGTCGCGAGCAACAAGATCAGGATCCTCATGCGGCTCTCCTCTCATGACGCCGTCGATGCGGCGCTGCCGGCACTGTAGTCGGCGCCGACCGGGCGCGCTCGTTTGAATTCAGTGCCCGTCCGCGCGGCCGTTCACGCGGAACGTATCGGTCACGCCGGGCACGACGAAGAGCAGGCCGACGTGCGGGTTGGCGAGGAGGTTGCGCAGCGTGTCCGCCAACCGGTTGCCCGGCCGGTCGGGGATCAACAGCGTGCGATCGTCCAGGATGCGCACGAAGCCCGCGGGGTCGCCGCGCGGGCTCAGGTCGCAACCCCCGGCCGCATCGCTGGTCGCGATGCAGACGAAGGGCGAGCGCTCGATGTAGAGCCGCGTCATCGGATTGAGACGATCGGTGATCTTGGCGCAAGTGAGTTCGGCGGGCTCGCCGATCAGTGCGCGCAGTTGCGCCTCGGTCGTGATGACCTGCGAGGTCAACGGATGGACGGCGGCAAGGTTCATCGTCGGTTCCCGGCGCGAAGGACGAAAGCCGGAGATTGTGCAGGCCGGATCGCTCCGCCGGCTGCGGGCGATCGGACCTTCAGGAGATCGCGGGATCAGGGACGCCCGGACCCTGCACGAAGACCAGCTCGAAGCGCTCGCACCGCCACCACGAAAGGCTCGGTTGTCGGCCTGTGCGCCTGCAACGGCGCGTGGCCGATCGCCTCGTCCCGGGATCGCAGGCGGAAGTTGGATGGTGCAATATCGGGACGAAGCCATTCGTTCTTCAACAGAGCCCCCAAAGACGCCCGATGCAAAAGAATCGTCGATCGACGAGACCCGGCTCCAAATGGCGAAACGCCCGGCGCCGTCGCGCGGCGTCCGGGCATTTCCGCCTACGAGACGGCTTCCGGGAACTGGGCATGCTGTTCGATGCGATGCCGCACGGTGCGCTTCGGACGGATCGGCAGGGCACGGTCCTGATGCACAACCAACGACTTCTGGAACTTCTTCACGTCCCGGCGACATTCTTTTCGCGCCCGAGGCGAGTCGGCGAGCTGAGCGAGTTCGGCGAGCGGCGCGGCGACCTTGCCACCGGCCACGGAAATGAGGCATTGGCGTCGAGCGCCGAGGCCTGGGACTTCGGCGCGTCGGGCAATCGGATCGTGACGACGTCGTCGGGTAGGCACGTGGAAGTGCGCCGTCAGGCGTTGCCGGATCGGAGCGCGATCTACACCTGCACGGACGTGACGGAGCAAGTGCAAGCCCTTCAGGCGTCGCGCGCCTCGGAGCGTTACCTGGCCGAAGTGATCGACAGCCTGCCCGGGCTGCTGGTGGCAATCAACTCGAAGTTGGAATACACCATGATCAATGAGCTAGGCTCGGAATGGATAGGCAAGCCGAAGGACAGGATCGTCGGCCGCTCGATACGTGAGAACCTCTCCGAAACGCGCGTCGCGGAGATCCGAGCATTCATGGAGACGGCCTCTTTCGGTGAGCAACGAACCGTCGAAAGCCGTTACGAAGCCACCGGTACGCGGCCCCGGTCCTGGCTTCAGGTGACCCAGGTGATGGTGGCGCAGCCGGACGGCGTGGACCGGACCTGCTACGCCTTCGCAGTCGACATCACCGCGCGCAAGATGGCCGAAGAGGCTCTCGTCGAAGCGAAGCTCGAAGCCGAGCGTGCGAACCGAGCCAAGTCCGAATTCCTGCGGACCATATCCCACGAACTCCGAACGCCGATGAATGCCATCGTGGGCTTCGGCGAACTGCTGGCAGGCAACGACGCCGGCGCGCTCACCGAGGAGCAGCGGCGCCACGTCGCGGAAATTCGTCGCGGGAGCAGCCTTCTGCTGAGCCTCATCAACGAGCTGTTGGACATGGCTCAAGCCGAGCATGGCTCGCTCAACGTTTCGCTCGAGGCGGTGCGCCTCGTCTCGGCGCTGGAGGACTCCGTGCGTCTTCTGGGTCCGCTCGCGCAGAAGGTCGGCGTTCTGCTCGAGGCGCCTGTCATCGCCGAGCGCGCCGAGCACGTACAGGGCGATGCCAAGCGTCTGCGCCAAGTGTTCGTCAATCTGATCTCCAACGCCATCAAGTACAACCGCCCCGGCGGTCGCGTCCGGATCAGCGTCACGGAGCACGAAGGGACCGTGACGACAGCGGTCACCGACGAAGGCTCGGGTCTCGATGAACTACAGCAGGCGCGCTTGTTCAAGCCATTCGAGCGCTTGGTCGACCGCAGTTCCGCGATAGAGGGCACCGGGCTGGGCCTGGCCTTGAGCCAGGCCTTGACGCGCGCCATGGGCGGCGAGATCCGGGTTGAAAGCGAACCCGGCCGCGGCACGACTTTCCGGGTCGTTCTGCGAGCGGCCGAGGGCGCCCCGGCGCCATCGCCGCAGACGCTCGTGGAGCGGCCGGTCGCTGCGATGCCTCCCGGCTGGTCGCCCAAGGTCCTGTATGTGGACGACAACCCCGTGAACGTCATGCTGGTCGAAGCGATGCTGGCGCGCCTCCCCCCGAACGAGAGAGTCGAATTCAGGTCGGAACTGCATGCGCTGGAAGGGCTCAGGGCCGCGGAGCAGGAGCCATACGACCTCGTGCTGTTGGACATCGAGATGCCGTCGATGAACGGCTTCGAGCTGCTTCGAAAGTTGCGCGAGAAGGCGCACTACCGGGATGCTGCCGTGGTGGCCGTCAGCGCCTACAACAGCAAGGAAGAAATGGAGAGCGCGCTCGCGGCTGGCTTCAGCAGCTATCTGGCGAAGCCCTTCGAGATGCAGGAGTTGCACGCTGTCGTCCGGCGCGTGCTGGTCGCCGGCTGAACGGCTCACGACGCGTTGCGGCTCGGTGAAGCCTCGAGATATCCATACGCAACAATGTCGCCCCGAGGTCCGGGGTATGGAAGCGGCGCGCCGCACCGCGGCAATCTGAACCGCCCCGGCTTTCGAGGAGGCCTGTTGGGCTTGAGTCGCAAAGTCGACCCACGCGTGACATCGTCTCCCTTGCGGCGGGTCGCTCACTGGCCGATCGGCAACATTGGACGTCGTTGAGAGGAGCAGCGGCTTACGCTGCAGACCGGCCGCACAAGGCAGCCACGCCCGACGCTTCAGAGTCGGCGTCAGCCACCGCCGTCGACCCGGCCAAGGCTGTTTCCTTTGCGCGCCCGGCAGCCGCCCCCATGCCTGCACGAAACCGGAAGGCCCGTCTCGTTCCGATCCGATAATCGTCACCAGCCTCCGCCTTTCCTGCCGCCGCCCGCCCCATGGATCCCCGCACCGCCCCCACCCGCGCGCAGATCCTCGCCATGCTCGACCGCGCCCATGCCCTCGCGCAGCGCGCGATGCAGGCCGGCCACCATCCGTTCGGCGCGTTGCTCGTCGCCCCCGACCACGAGACGGTGCTGCTCGAACAGGGCAACGTCGACAGCGTCAACCACGCCGAAGCCGTGCTCGCGCGCGAGGCGGCTCGCCGTTATTCGCCGGCCGAGCTCTGGCCCTGCACGCTGGTCACGACGGTCGAACCGTGCGCGATGTGCGCCGGCACGCAGTACTGGGCCCACATCGGCCGGGTCGTCTACGGCATCGACGAGCACACCTTGCTCGGGCTGACCGGCAACCATCCCGAGAACCCGACGCTGGCCCTGCCCTGCCGCGAGCTGTTCGCACGCGGTCAAAAGGACATGCAGGTGATCGGCCCGGTGCCGGAGATGGCCGAGGCGATCGCGGCGCTGCACCGGCGGTACTGGCGGTCGCGCTGACGTGGCGACGTATCCGTGGACCGCGGTTGCGATGCGGTCGCCGTCGCGACGCGGTCGATACACTGCGCAGCCTCGCGTTCCGATGCGACCACGCCACCCATGTCCTGGCACGGCCAGCTGAGCCTCGCGTATGCGCGCGCCGGCTCGCGCACGCGGGTGCACGACCGGCACGACGGCCCGCTGCGCGTGCTGAAGAGCCTGCATCCCGAAGGCGAGGCGATCTGCCACAGCGTGCTCGTGCATCCACCCGCCGGCATCGTCGGCGGCGACGTGCTCGAGATCGACATCGACGTCGGTGCCGACGCGCATGCGCTGGTCACGACGCCGGGGGCGACGCGCTACTACCGCAGCCTCGGCGCGCCGGCCGTGCAATCGGTGCGGGCCGCGGTCGCGAGCGGCGCGCGGCTCGAATGGCTGCCGCTCGAGACGATCGCCTACAGCGGCTGCATCGCCGACAACCGGCTGCGCTTCGATCTCGCGCCGGGTGCCGAGATGATCGGCTGGGACGTGCTGGCGCTCGGCCTTCCGGCGTCGGGCCAGGACTACGCGGCCGGCCGCATCGGCCAGCAGATCGAACTGCCGGGGCGCTGGCTCGAGCGCGGCATCACGGACGCCACCGATCGCCGCCTGCTCGACGGGCCGCTCGGCTGGGCCGGGCTTCGCGTGCTCGGCTGCTTGTGGTTCGGCGGCGATGCATCGATGGCGGATGCGCGGCGCGATCGCCTGCTCGATGCGGCGCGCGAGGCGATCGACGCGGACGCGTTGCGCGAGACCGCCGGTGCGACGTCGGCCCATGCCGGCATCGTCGTGCTGCGCGCGCTGGCGTCGCGCGTCGAGCCGCTGATGCGGTTGCTGACGGCGGTGCGGGCGCGCTGGCGCCGCGAGGCGTGGGACCTGGACGCGCCGCTGCCGCGCGTCTGGCGCACCTGACGACGACCGGCATCAGGCCTTCAGGGCTTCGTCCCCATCGCCTCGCGCCAGCGCATCGCGTCGTGGATGCGGAAGCGCGCGCTCGGATGGTCGTAGAAGATGATCTCTTCCCACCGCCCGGGGTCGGGCTTGCGGTATTCGGTCAGGTCGAGCACCGCCTCGGCAAAGCCGTGCGGCTCGCGCGCGAGGTTGAGGCCGAAGCGGTCGGCCTCGATCTCCTGCGTGCGCGTCATCGTGTTGAGGACCGGCGTCGCGATGAACAGGTAGACCGACAGCACCGCCATCAGCAGCGGAAACGACGCCGCGTCGGCCACGCCGCTCAAGCCCCAACTTGCGCCATGGCGCGCGAGCAATCGGTCCATCGCCCAGCGCGAGAACGCGAAGCCGATGACGATCACGACCGCGAACTCGACGACGAACTTGTCGATGTGGTTCATCACGTAGTGGCCGAGCTCATGGCCGGTGACCGCGCGGATCTCGGCGAGCGGCTTGCGCATCAGGTTGTCGTTGAGCCGGACCGACGCGGTGCCGAAGATGCCGGCCACGTTGGCGCTGACGCGCGTCGTCTGCCGCGACGCGTCGAACTCGTAGACGTTGTCGGCCGGCACGCCGTCGGCATGCGCCATCGCGAGCACGGCCTGCTTCACGTCGCCGTCGGCGATCGGCTTGTAGGTGTTGAACAGCGGATCGATCCAGACCGGCCCGACGAGCAGCGACAGCACGAGCAGCACCACGCCGAAGCCGCTGCCCCACACCCACCAGCGGGCGCCGGCGCGCCGAAACAGCGCATAGAGCACGCCGACGGCAAACGCCAACAGCAGCACGTTGACCGCCAGAGCGATGAGCTGCTCGGCGAACCAAGGCCCGAAGGTCTGCGTCGCCATGCCGTAGGCATGCTCGCGCACATAGCCTTGATAGATCGTCAGCGGCAGCGACAGCACGAACACCGCGACCGCATAGATCGCACCGTAGATCGCGTCGCGGAAGAATGCCTTGCGGCCGATGCGCTGTGCGAAGTCGCGCAGGCGCGCCGAGTTGCGGCCCGCCAGCAGCACGCCGGCAATCGCGAGGCCGAGCAGGAAGTTCCACAGCTGCAGCCAGTAGCCGCCTTCGAAGTACGCGTTGGCGCGCGCCACCGTCTCGCTCGGCAAGCGCGCGAGGTAGGCACGCGTCGCCGCATCGGCATCGCGCGGCAACGCGGCGCGCCACGCGTCGTCGGCCGGCCGCACCTTGAACTGCGGATTCGTCGCGGCTGCAGACGCACTGGCTGCGGCCGCAGGCGGGTCGGCGGCTTCGGCCGTGCCGACGGTGGTACATACGAATGCGGCGGCCAGCAGGCTCGTTGCCGCCCGGAGACGCAAGGTGGTGATTGGCTTCAACATGTCGATGGATGGAATCAAGCTGTTGCGCGGATCCGGCTCTGCCGGTCCGCTGCAAGCGTCCCCTCGGGTGGAGCGAGTCCCGCGGCTCCAAGCCCGCCGGCGCGGGCTTGGACGGGACGAGCGCCCGAGGCCTCTGGCCTCGGGCCGGGCGGAGCGTAGCGGAGACCAGGGGCTAGTCATTCGCGAAGCTGTAGGGTCCGCCCCGCACGATTGCCCGTGCATACGCCGGACGCGAATGGATGCGCTTCAGGTAGTCCATCAGCTTCGGCCGGCGCTCGTCCAGGCCGGCGCGCTGCTTGGAAGCCTCGACCACGAAGCTCATCTGCACGTCGGCCGCGCTGAACTGCTCGCCGGCGAACCAGGTCGACTTCGCCAGCTCGCCCTCCATGTAGTCGAGCTGGCGCTCGAGGTTCGGACGCACCAGCGTCGCCAGCACCTTCTCGGAGATGCCGCGCGCGATCGGCCGCGCGAAGAACGGCATCGGCTGGGTCGGGATGCGGTCGAAGATCAGCTTCAGCAGCAGCGGCGGCATCGCGGTGCCTTCGGCGAAGTGCATCCAGTACTGCCAGCGCAACCGCTCGGGCGTACCGGCCGCAGGCCGAAGGCGCCCTTCGGTGTCGTAGCGATCGACGAGGTATTCGAGGATCGCGCCCGACTCGGCCAGCGTCACGTCGCCGTCGGTGATGACCGGCGACTTGCCGAGCGGGTGGATCTTGCGCAGCTCGGGCGGCGCCAGCATCGTCTTCGGATCGCGCTCGTACTTGCGGAGCTCGTAGGTCAGGCCGAGCTCCTCGAGCAGCCACAGCACGCGCTGCGAGCGCGAGTTGTTGAGGTGGTGGACGGTGATCATCTGGCCTCGTTCGACGAAGCGCGGCACGGCGCGAAGGCGCGATTGTGCGTCCGCCGGCCTGCGGTCAACCTGCCCCGTGCCGCGCCGCCTGGCGCTGCAGCCACAGGTCGACCAGCCGCACGAGCTGGTCGCCGGTGTAGGGCTTGGCGAGGAAGTCGTCCATGCCGGCATCGAGGCAGAGCCTGCGGTCGTCGTCGCCGGCGGTTGCGGTCAGCGCGATCACCGGCAGGCGCGGCAGGCCACCCTGCGCTTCGCCGGCGCGGATGCGGCGCGTCGCCTCGTAGCCGTCCATCACCGGCATGCGGCAATCCATCAGCACGAGATCGGGACGCGCGTCGCGGCGCAACGCCGCATCGACCGCCTCGGCGCCGTTGGCGACGCGATCGACGGCAACGCCGAAGCGCTCGAGGTAGGCGGCGGCGATCAGCGCGTTGACATCGTCGTCCTCGGCGAGCAGCGCGCTGCGGCCGCGTGCGCTGCCCGGCACGGCGTCGACCTCGTCGACCACCGGCAGCTGCGCCGCATCGTCGGCCGGCTCGGGTGCGGCCGGCAGGCGCGCGATGAAGCGCAGCGACGTGCCGACGCCGAGGGTGCTCTGCAGCGTGACGTCGCCGCCCATCGCGCGCGCGATGTCGCGCGCGATGGTGAGCCCGAGGCCGGTACCCTCGCGCGGCTGCAGCGGCTCCGGGCCGGCCTGCCGAAAGGCGTCGAAGATGTGCGACTGATCTTCGAGCGCGATGCCGCGTCCGGAATCGCTGACGATGCAGTGCACGGCCTGGTCGGCCGGGTCGATCTCGACGCCCAGGTGCACATAGCCGCGCTCGGTGAACTTGATCGCGTTGCCGAGCAGGTTGTGCAGCACCTGGCGGAAACGCGCCGGATCGCCGATCAGCCAACGTCGCCCGGCGACCCGGTTGCTGACTTCGAACACCAGGCCCTTCTCCTGCGCGCGCGCCGCATAGACGCCCGCCAGATGCTCGATCTGCGCGCCGAGCTCGAACGCCTCGCTGCGTATCGCGAACTGACCCGCCTCGACGCGCGAGATGTCGAGCAGGTCGTTGATCAGCGCGAGCAGGTGGGTGCCCGAGCTCTCGATCAGCTCGACGCGGTGCAACGCCGCCGCGTCGAGCCGGTCCAGCCTCAGCAGCCGCGCGATGCCGAGGATGCCGTGCAGCGGCGTGCGCAGCTCGTGACTGATGTTGGCGAGGAACTGCGTCTTCACGGCGCTTTGGCGCAACGCGAGCTTCAGCGCTTCTTCCTTCTCGCGCGCCAGCGCCTCGGCCTGCTGCGCGAGCAGCAAGGCCTCGGACTGGCGCCGGTCCGAGCGCGCCGCGGTCGCGAGCTGCAGGATCGTCAGCAGGATCAGCCCCGGCGCGCCGATCCAGGCGAGATCGTCGCCGCGCAGGATCAGCGCGATGACCGCGGGCGTCAGCAGCGGCACGATGTAGGCGGCGGTCGCCGGCAGGCTGATCTGCAGGCCGAAGGTCGCCGCGCACGACACGCCGGCGAGCGAGGCCACGAGCAGCGACGCGAGGGGCACCGGCGCGGTGGCGGCCAGGCAGCCGGCCACGCCCCAGACCGCGCCGTCGATCACGAGCCACAGCGCCGCATCGCGGCGCCAGCGCCGGCCGCCTTCGTGGCCGGGTCGGCCGTAGTGCCAGGCCAGCCAGGTGCGCCATCCGGCGACGCCCAACTTGGCGACGAGCCATGCATCCACCGCCCAGGCCGGCGCGATCTCGTCGCGCAGCTTGACGGCCACCAGCACCGCGAACAGGCTGGCGGCGAGGCTGCCCAGCCGCGAATGCGCCCAGACCAGGCGCCACTGCGCATCGAGCCGCTGCTCCGCACGCGCGTCGCGTGAACCCCTCAGGCGCAGCCAGCGCCGGACCCAGCTCCGACGCCAGCGGCGCTTCATGCGACCTTCGCGCGGCAACGCCGCGACGGCAGCGCAGCACGGCCGACGACGACGCGTAGACGACGGATCATCGATGGGGCTCCCGGCCGACGCCCTGCGCGTCGTGCCCGGTCGCCAGTGTAGGAGCGGCGCGGACTTCCGTACGGTCCGCGGCGGACCGCGTCGTCAGATCGACATCAGCCGGCGCACGCCATCGGCCTGCATGTCCTTGCCGCGGCCGCGCCTGATGATCTCGCCGCGCTCCATCACGAGGTACCGGTCGGCGAGCTCCGCGGCGAAGTCGTAGTACTGCTCGACCAGCACGATCGCCATCTTCCGGCCGTTCATGCCGTGGTCGGCCAGCCCCCGGATGACCCGGCCGATGTCCTTGATGATCGACGGCTGGATGCCTTCGGTCGGCTCGTCGAGGATCAGCAGCTTCGGATTCGCCGCCAGCGCACGTCCGATCGCGAGTTGCTGCTGCTGGCCGCCGGAGAGGTCGCCGCCGCGCCGGACCATCATCTGCTCGAGCACCGGGAACAGCTCGAACAGCTGGTGCGGGATCGGCGTGCCGCCCTTCTTGTAGGCCAGGCCCATGCGCAGGTTGTCCTGCACCGTGAGCCGGCCGAAGATCTCGCGGCCCTGCGGCACGTAGCCGACGCCCAGGCGCACGCGCCGGTACGGCGTGTCGCGCGTGATGTCCTTGCCGTCCAGCGCGATCGTGCCGGTCTGCACCGGCACGACGCCCATCAGGCTCTTCAGCAAGGTCGTCTTGCCGACGCCGTTGCGGCCGAGGATCACGGTGACCTCGCCGACCTGCGCCTCGAACGAAAGGTTGCGCAGGATGTGCGAGCCGCCGTAGTACTGGTCGACGCCTTCGACCTTCAGCATGTGATTGACTCTCGCCGGCTCCGCGGAGGGCACGGTGCCTCACCGCCCAAGATAAACCTCCACCACCTTGTCGTTGGCCTGCACGTCGCTCAAGAGCCCCTCGGCCAGCACGCTGCCCTCGTGCAGCACGGTGACCTTCTTGCCGTTCGTGCCGCCTTGCGTCAGCTCGCCGATGAACTTCATGTCGTGCTCGACGACGACGAGCGAATGATCGCCTTCGAGCGACAGGAAGAGCTCGGCGGTGCGCTCGGTCTCCTCGTCGGTCATGCCGGCCACCGGCTCGTCGAGCAGCAGGAGCTTCGGATCCTGCATCAGCAGCATGCCGATCTCGAGCCACTGCTTCTGGCCGTGCGACAACAGGCCCGCGATGCGCTGCGCACGGTCCTTCAGGTGGATCAGCGTCAGCATCGCGCCGATCCGATCGAGCTGCTCGCCGCTCGGCCGGAAGAACGCCGACGCACGCACGCCGCGGTCGGCCTTCAGCGCGAGCTCGAGGTTCTCGAACACCGTCAGGTACTCGAACACGGTCGGCTTCTGGAACTTGCGGCCGATGCCGATCGAGGCGATCTCGTTCTCGCGCAGCCGCAGCAGGTCGATCGTCGAGCCGAAGTACGCCTTGCCGACGTCGGGTCGCGTCTTGCCGGTGATCACGTCCATCATCGTCGTCTTGCCGGCGCCGTTCGGGCCGATGATGCAGCGCAGCTCGCCGGCGCCGATCGACAACGTCAGCGCGTCGAGCGCCTTGAAGCCGTCGAAGCTGACCGTGATGTCGTCGAGGTAGAGGATCGCGCCGTGCGCGGTGTCGACCTCGCCTTCCTGCACGACGCGCCCGTACGCCGCCTCGCGCCCGCCCGACGTGCCATGCGATGCCGCGATGCGCTGCCGGTGATCGTGCCGGGCCTTCGCGCCGGCCTGCATCAGCTCGGGCGTCATGCGCGCGCTCCCTTCCTGCGCCGGAACAGCCCGACGATGCCGTCCGGCAGGAACAGCGTCACCGCGATGAAGAGCGCGCCGAGGAAGTAGAGCCAGAACTCGGGAAAGGCCTGCGTGAACCAGCTCTTCGCACCGTTGACGAAGAACGCGCCGACGATCGGGCCGATCAAGGTCGCGCGGCCGCCGACCGCGGTCCAGATCGCGATCTCGATCGATGCGGCCGGCGTCATCTCGCTCGGGTTGATGATGCCGACCTGCGGCACGTAGAGCGCGCCGGCGATGCCGCACATCACGGCCGACAGGGTCCAGATCGCGAGCTTGTAGCGGATCGGGTCGTAGCCGGTGAACATCACGCGCGACTCGGCGTCGCGGATCGCCTGCAGCACGCGGCCGAACTTGCTGTGCACGATCGCGCGGGCCATCAGGTAGAAGCCGACCAGCACGCAGCCGGTGATGACGAAGAGCGTCATCCGCATCGATGGCGTCGCGAGCGAGGCGCCGAGGATGCGCTTGAAGTCGGTGAAGCCGTTGTTGCCGCCGAAGCCGGTCTCGTTGCGGAAGAAGAGGAGCATCGCCGCATACGTCATCGCCTGCGTGATGATCGAG
>JAFEEF010000034.1:0-73301 GCA_018241265.1 Pseudomonadota bacterium
CACGAGAAGATCGAGACCAACAACCTGCTGATGATCGTGCTGATCCTGCTCACCGTCGCGGTGGGCGGGCTGGTCGAGATCGTGCCGCTGTTCTTCCAGCGCTCGACGACCCAGCCGGTCGAAGGACTGAAGCCCTACACCGCGCTGCAGCTCGCCGGCCGCGACGTCTACGTGCGCGAAGGCTGCTACGGCTGCCACTCGCAGATGATCCGCCCGCTGCGCGCCGAGACCCTGCGCTACGGCCACTACTCGCTGGCGGGCGAATCGGTCTACGACCATCCGTTCCAGTGGGGCAGCAAGCGCACCGGCCCGGACCTGGCGCGCGTCGGCGGCCGCTACAGCGACGAGTGGCACCGCATCCACCTCAACAACCCGCGCGACCTGGTGCCCGAGTCGAACATGCCGGCCTACACCTGGCTGGCCGGCTCGATGGTCGACCCGGAGCAGATGGCGCCGAAGATGCGCGCGCTGCGCAAGGTCGGCGTTCCGTATACCGACGACGAGATTGCCCGGGCGGCCGAGGAGGTCAAGGGCAAGAGCGATCTCGATGCGCTGGTCGCTTACCTGCAGGTGCTCGGCACCGCGGTCAAGTGAGCCGGCGGAGCGACTTGCCCATGAAGACGCACGACGCTTCGAGCGGGCATGGCTTGCATAGCTTCTGAAAGACATGAGCATGGACCTCAACGACCTGCGCATCCTCGTCACCGTGTTCTCGTTCGCGATCTTCGCCGGCATCGCGGTCTGGGCCTGGTCGCGTCGCAATCAGGCGCGCTTTGCCGAGGCCGAGCGCCTTCCTTTCCTCGACGAGCAGCCGACCGACGGAGCCCGCCATGAGTGACTTCTTCTCGAGCGGCTGGTCGATCTACATCGCCGCCGTCACCATCCTCGGCCTGATCGGCTGCCTCGTGCTGCTCGTGATCGCGAGCAAGGCCAAGGTGATGGCGAAGGACAACTCGACCGGCCACGTCTGGGACGGCGACCTGACCGAGCTCAACAACCCGCTGCCGCGCTGGTGGATGATCCTGTTCGTGCTGACGATCGTCGTCGGCGGCATCTACCTGACGCTCTATCCGGGCCTCGGCAGCACCGCCGGTGCGCTGTCCTGGAGCAGCCTGGGCCAGTACACGGCAGAGCAGGACCACGCCGGCGCGGCGATGGCGCCGATCTACGCGAAGTACGCCGCGCTGCCGGCAGAGCAGCTCGCGAAGAACCGCGATGCGATGGCCATCGGCGAGCGGCTCTTCATCAACAACTGCACCGCCTGCCACGGCTCGGACGCGAAGGGCAGCAAGGGCTTTCCGAACCTGACCGACGACGACTGGCTCTACGGCGGCAGCCCCGAGAAGATCGTCGAGACGATCACGCACGGCCGGCGCGGCTCGATGCCGGCGATTGCCGCGGCGGTCGGCAATGCCGACGACGTGCGCAACGTCGCCAACTACGTGCTCAGCCTGTCGGGCAGCCCGCACAACGAGATCGCCGCATCGGCCGGACGCGCCAAGTTCCAGGCGATCTGCGCCGCCTGCCACGGCCCGGAAGGCAAGGGCAACCAGGCGATCGGCGCGCCCAACCTGACCGACAAGATCTGGCTGCACGGCTGGGGCGAGGACGCGATCGTCTCGATGGTGACCAACGGCAAGACCAACGTGATGCCGGCGCAGGAGCAGCGGCTGACCGCCGAGCAGATCCACGTGCTGGGCGCGTACGTCTGGAGCCTGTCGCACCGCGCCGAGTCCGTGACGCCGTAACGACCGATGAACCACGCCGCGCCGACCGCGCGCCCGGTCATCCCGATCGCGCCGGTTCCGCCCTCCGACGACGCCGCCGTGCAGGTGGTGTCGATGTACCAGGCCGAGGCGAAGATCCATCCGCGCTCGGTGCAAGGCTGGTTCGCGGCCTGGCGCTGGCTGTTCGTCTGGGGCACGCAGCTGCTCTACTACGGCTTGCCGTGGCTGACCTGGAACGACCGCCAGGCGGTGCTGTTCGATCTGGGGGCGCGGCGCTTCTACATCTTCGGCCTCGTCCTCTACCCGCAGGACTTCATCTACCTCACCGGGCTGCTCGTCGTCTCGGCCTACGCGCTGTTCCTGTTCACCGCGGTGGCGGGCCGACTGTGGTGCGGCTTCGCCTGCCCGCAGACCGTCTACACCGAGATCTACCTGTGGGTCGAACGCCGCTTCGAAGGCGACCGCGCGGCGCGCATGAAGCTCGACGCCGGCCCGTGGACGCTCGAGAAGTGGCTGCGCAAGGGCGGCAAGCAGGTGACCTGGGTCGCGATCGGCCTGGTCACCGGCATCACCTTCGTCGGCTACTTCACGCCGATCCGCACCTTGCTTGCCGAGACGCGCGCGCTCGACCTGGGCGCCTGGGAAGCCTTCTGGATCCTGTTCTACGGCTTCGCGACCTACGGCAACGCCGGCTACATGCGCGAGCAGGTGTGCAAGTACATGTGCCCGTATGCGCGCTTCCAGAGCGCGATGTTCGACCACGACACGATGATCGTCAGCTACGACGCGCAGCGCGGCGATCCGCGCGGCTCGCGGCCGCGCTCGCTGCCGCATGCCGAGCTGGCGTCGCGCGGCAAGGGCGAGTGCATCGATTGCACGCTGTGCGTGCAGGTCTGCCCGACGGGCATCGACATCCGCGAGGGCCTGCAGTACGAGTGCATCAGCTGCGCCGCCTGCATCGACGTCTGCAACGGCGTGATGGACAAGATGGCGTATCCGCGCGGACTGATCCGCTTCGCGACGCAGAACGGGCTGAAGGAGCGTTGGACCCGCAGGCAGATGTTCGGCCGCGTGCTGCGGCCGCGCGTGCTCGTCTACAGCAGCTTGCTGCTCGCGATCGTCGCCGGCCTCGCCATCAGCCTGGCGCTGCGCAGTCCGTTCCGGGTCGACGTGGTGCGTGACCGTGGCGCACTCGCGCGCGAAGTGCAGGATGGCCGCATCGAGAACGTCTACCGCCTGCAGGTGATGAACTCGGCCGAGTCGGCCGAACGCTTCCGCATCGGCGTGGCCGACCTGAGCGGCGCCGTCGTCGCGGCCGGCGCCGAGGTCGAGGTCGGGCCGACCGAGGCGCGCTGGGTGCCGGTCGCGGTGCAGTTGCCGGCCGAGGCGGCACATGCACTCGGGCCGGGCGCGCACCGCATGCGCTTCGTCATCGAGCGCCTGGCCGATCGCGCCGGCACGTCGTCGGTGGTCGAGAAGTCGACCTTCGTCGTGCCGCGCTGAACCCACCCGAGAGGAGCCGTCCCATGAACCGACAACCGACCAGACCCGAGCCGGGCGTGCCGTGGTTCCGCTACCGCATCGTCTGGTTCATGCTCGCATTGCCGGTCGCCGCGGTGATCGGCAGCGTCGCGAGCGCCGTCATCGCGACCCGCCATGCCGATCCGGCGATCGTCGATCACCGTCCGACGCACGCGCTGGCGGCCGAGGACGCCGCCGAAGGCAACGGCCGCGCGCGCTCGATGCTGCCGGCCGAAGTCGGCCGCAACCATGCGACGACGCCGCTGCGCTGACGCGCGATCCACGACGACGAGCCGACCGTGAAGCGCCTCGCAATGACGATCCTCTGGCCGGCCTTCCTGGTCGCCGGCGTGCTGGAGATGCTCGTGTTCGCGGTCGTCGACCCGCGCGAGCTGCACTGGTTCGGCGGGCCGTCGATCGACTGGACGGTGCAGGCGGTCTACACCGTCACGTTTCTGATCTTCTGGGGTGCCATCGCGACGGCCGGCGCGCTCAGCGCGCTGCTCTCGATCGAGACCGACGGGCCGGCCGTCGGAAAGCCCGGGCTGCGTCGCTGGCCGTGACCGCGTCGGCGCGGAGCCGGCAGCTCTGCGGAGCGCGATCGGGTCCGGATGCCGAAGATGCCACATCGATCAATTGCGCTGCCGGCTTGCGCCGGTTCTTCGCAAAGCGCGAGCGTGGGTTTGATCTTCGTCAGTCAAGTCGGCCTTTGCGGCGTCGATGAGCGGCGTGCACTCATGGAGCCCCTTCGATGACGTCGACCACGACCCGCCTGTCTTCCGTCCCGCCGCGCCGCAGCTTCGGCGACTTCTTTGCCCACCATGGCATCTGGGCGCCCGGCGTGCGCCTGTTCCGCAGCATCGGTTTTCCGAGCAAGGCGATCCTGATCACGCTGGTCTTCCTCGTGCCGTTGGCGACGCTGCTCGTCGCCTACCTGGAGAGCAAGCACGACATCATCGTGATCGCCGAGCAGGAGCGCGCCGGCGTGCAGATGGTGCGCGCGGTCGAGCCGTGGCTGATCGAGGTGCAGAAGCAGCGCCGGCTCGTGCTGTCGGGCATGCAGGAGAAGGTCGACCTGGGCGCGATCGAGACGGCGCAGCGCGAGGCCCGCAAGCTGATCGACGCCGGCCCGGCCGGTGTCGACGTGAAGCCGGCGCTGGCCGATGCGCTGAAGGCGCAGGAGGCCGTGCGCGCCGCGGCCGCGGATGCGAACGCCGTCGGCGGCGCCCTGCAGGCCTATGTCGACGCGATGCTGTCGCTGCGCACCAGCGCGCTCGATGCCTCGCAGCTCTCGCTCGACCCCGAGCAGGCGACCTACTACCTGATGGCGGCATCGACCGACACGGTGTCGTCGGTGATCGAGTCGGTGTCGCACAGCCGCGCGACGAGCGGTGCGATCGACCGCGGCGGCGTCGCGACGCCCGACCAGTTGCGCCGCCTCTATGCGGTGCGCAGCGCCGGCGTCGAGCGCCTGGCCACGGTGAGCGACCAGCTGGGCCGTGCCGCGGCCGCCGAGCCGAGCGTGCGCGAGCGGCTGAAGGCCGACGATGCGCTGAAGACCGCGCAGGCCTTCTATGCGGCCGCCGACGCGGCGTGGTTCGGCAAGAGCTTCGCCGGCAGCGTGCAAGCGCTGAACGGGCCGGGGCAGGCCGCCGTGGACGCGCTGCGCAAGCTGTCGGCCGACGGCACGCAACTGCTCGACGAACTGCTGCAGGCGCGCATCGCCGCGACCGAGCGCGAGCGCAACGAGGTGCTCGCGGTGGTGGTCGTGGCGCTCGCGCTGGTGGCCTACCTCTTCTACGCGTTCTTCCGCGTGATGGACGGCGGCCTCGGCGAGGTGGCGCGCCACCTGCGCGCGATGACCGACGGCGACCTGACCGCGTCGCCGCATCCATGGGGCCGCGACGAGGCGGCGCACCTGATGATCTCGTTGTCGGAGATGCAGCATGCGCTGCGCGTCATCGTCAAGGACGTGCGGGTCGCGTCGGACGAACTCGTGCACGCGAGCGGCGAGATCGCGTCGGCGTCGACCGACCTGAGCCAGCGCAGCGAGCAGGCGGCGGCGAACCTGGAGGAGTCGGCATCGGCGATCGAGCAGATCTCGTCGACCGTGCGCCAGGCTTCCGAGCATGCGCAGGAAGCGGCGCGCTGCGCCAACGACAACGCCAGCGTCGCCGATGCCGGCGGGCGCACGATCGCCACCGTCGTCGAGACGATGCAGAACGTGCAGGGCTCGTCGAACAAGATCGAGAACATCATCGGCGTGATCGACGGCATCGCGTTCCAGACCAACATCCTCGCCCTCAATGCCGCGGTCGAGGCGGCGCGCGCCGGCGAGCAGGGCAAGGGCTTCGCGGTCGTGGCCAGCGAAGTGCGGGCACTGGCGCAGCGCTCGGCGAGCGCGGCGCGCGAGATCAAGGGCCTGATCGTGGCCAGCGCCGAGCAGGTCGAGACCGGCACGCGCGTCGTCGACGAGGCCGGGCGCACCATGCAGCAGCTCGTCGGCACGGCCGAGCGCATGCGCGGGCTGCTGAGCGGCATCTCGACGGGCGCGACCGAGCAGAGCACCGGCATCGCGCAGATCGGCGCCTCGGTGCAGGCGCTCGACCAGCAGACCCAGCAGAACGCCGCGCTGGTCGAGCAGACCGCGGCCGCCGCGGCCTCGCTGGAGGAACAGGCGCGCTCGTTGTCCGAGCGGGTGGCGCGCTTCAGGCTGCCGGCCTGAAGTCCCTGAGCGCACTATGATGCGACCGTGAGTAGCAGGGTCCAGCGATACCGACAACACTCCCAATTTGGTGATTGAACATCTCCGCTGCATGCGAGGCAAGATCGACCTCTTGAGCGAGGACATGCAGCTGGTCAAGGGCCGGTCGACGTCGCTCGAGGCGCAAGTCGCCGGTCTGCACAATCAAGTCGCGCTGGTTCACGGCGACATGGCGACGGTGCACGGGCGCCGGCTCGACCTCGCGGACGAGTCGCGGTAGCGTCCGATCTCCGACCGGTCAGGCGATCGCCTCGAGCAGGATCGCCTGCACGACGAAGCGCCGGTTGTCCTGGATGGAGGCCGTGCCGCCGAGCCGCTCGGCAAGGACCGCCGTCTCATGGCCGCCCGCCGCGATGCCGTCGAAGAACGGCACGCCGGCCTCCTCGCTCAGCTGGCGCACCAGCGCCGGCGCGATCCCCTGGCATTCGATGGCGTCGTAGAGGCGGCCGAGCACGCGCGCGGTCTGGCGCATCTCGATGCGCGGGCTCCACAACGTCAGCCGCGGCTCGATCTGCGCGACCTTCGCGCCGAGTTCGGTGGCGGCGCGGCGGAACAGCGCGGCGTCGGCACCGTCCTGCGCGGCGCACATCAGCCCGAGGTTGCGGCCGCGCAGCAGCGACGGCGGAGCGCCCGCCTCGGCCGCGCAGCGCAGCGCCATCGCATGTGCGAGCAGCGCATCCAGGTCGCACGCCGCCATGTGCTCGCTGTCTCCAAGGGTGTGGATAGAGTCCATCCGGGCCGCAAGCGCCCATGGTTCGATGGGCTAGCGTAACGACGTTGTGGCGCGGCACGTTGATGCGCGTCAAGGCACCGTCGTACAGCGCTGCCTGGTCGCCTGCGCCGCTTTTGCAATGACGCTCAGCGCGCGCCCACGATGACGCGCGCGATCGCCCCCGCGAGCTCCTCGCGCGAGTAGGGCTTGCGCAGCAGCTCCCAGTCGGACGGGCTGTCGCGGTCGGCCTCGAGCAGTTCGGACGAATAGCCCGACATCAGCACGATCGCGAGGTGCGGCAGGCGCCGGCGCGCCTCGTGCGCGAGCTGTGTGCCGCGCATGCCGGCGCCGAGCGCGATGTCGCTCAGCAGCACGTCGTAGGGCGCCTGCGGTTCGATCGCGAGCAGCGCCTGCTCGGCGCTCGCCGCCGCCGTGACCGCGCAGCCCAGCGCGTCGAGGAAGGTGCGCACCACGGCGCGCACCTCGGCATCGTCCTCCACCAGCAGCACGCGCAGGCCGGGCGGCACGTCCTGCCCGGCGGCATCGGCATCGGTTTCGGGCAGGCCCTGGGCGCACGGCAGGTAGAGCGTGATGACGGTGCCCGCCCCGGGCGTGGTGTCGATCGCGATCGCGCCCCTGGACTGCTTGGCAAAGCCGTACACGGTGCTGAGGCCGAGGCCGGTGCCGCGGCCCGCGCCCTTGGTCGTGAAGAAGGGCTCGAAGGCGCGTTCCTTCACCTCGTCGGTCATGCCGCTGCCGTTGTCGGCGATCGCGATCGCGACGTAGCCCTCGGGTGCGGCCTCGGCATCGTCGAGCTCCTCGCGCACCGCATCGAGCGAGCGGCAGACCTCGGCGTGGAAGCGCAGCCGGCCGCCGTCGGGCATGGCGTCGCGCGCATTGATCGCGATGTTGAGCAGGGCCGACTCGAGCTGACCCGCATCGGCGAGCACCGGCGGCGTGGCCGGCGCCACGTCGACCTCGATGCGCACGCGCTGGTCGAGCGTGCGGCGCAGCATGTCGGCGAGCGACCGGATGAGCGCGCCCACGTCGAGCGCGCTCGGCTGCAGCACCTGGCGGCTCGAGAAGGCGAGCAGCTTGGCCGTGAGTTCGGCGCTGCGCCGCGCCGCGCGCATCGCGGCGCCGACGAGCTGCTGGCTGCGCGCATCGCCGGCCACCGACGGCAGCTCCTCGAGCACCTGCAGGTTGCCCTGGATCACGGTGAGCAGGTTGTTGAAGTCGTGCGCGATGCCGCCGGTGAGCTGGCCGACGCTCTCGAGCCGCTGCGCGTGGTTGAGCTGCTCCTCGGTCGTCGCGCGCTGCAGGCTGGTGGCGAGCAGGTTGGCGAGCGAGACGAGGAAGCGCAGCTCCTCGTCGCCGAAGCGCTGCGCCCGGAGCGAGCGCACCGCCAGCGCGCCTATCGTGCGGCCGCGGTCCGAGACCGGCACGGCAAGCGCGCTCACCAGCCCGGCGTCGAGGTAGGCGGGCGGCACGACGAAGCGCGTCTCGAGGCGGTAGTCGGGCACGATCAGCGGCTCGCCCTTGGAGAGTACGAGCCCGGGCGACGAGTCCGGCAGGTAGGGGATGCGCGCGCCGACCTCCTCGCCGGGCAGCGGCCCGACGCCGCTGGCCACCCGCAGCACGCCCTGCGCGGGCTCCAGCAGGTAGACCGTCGCGACCTCGACCTCGAGCGCCTCGGCGGCGATCGCCGGCGCCTGATCGAGCAGGATCTGCGTGTCGCGCTCGTTGACGACATGATGGCCGAAGCGCGCCAGCTGCTCGCTGTAGCGCGCCCGCTGCAGCGCCTGGCGCACGCGCGGATAGGCGCCGATGCCGCGGATCGCCGCGACGACGAGCGGCAGGCCGTGGTCATGCAGCGGGCTGAGGGCGATCTCGACCATCACCTCGCTGCCGTCCTTGCGCCGCGCGACGAGATCCATCTGCGTGCCCATCGGCCGCGGCTGCGGCGCCCGCGCGTAGCCGGCGCGGAATGCCGCATGGCGCGGCCGGATCGCGTCGGGCACTAGCACGTCGACCGGCAGGCCGGCCAGCTCGTCGGTGGTGTAGCCGAGCAGCGAGGCCGCGGTCGGATTGGCCAGCACGATGGTGCCGGTCAGGTCGACCAGCAGCAGCGCGTCCGGATAGGCCGCGAACAGCGACCGGAACACGGTCTGCTCGGCGATGCCGGCAGGCAGCGCCGGTGCGCCCGTCGTGGTCATCGCGTCACCCGCCCGTCACCGCGGGCACGAAGATGTAGCCGGCGCCGCGCACCGACTTGATGACCTGCGGGTCGTCGGGATCGGCATCGAGCTTCTTGCGCAGCCGCCCGACCTGCACGTCGACCGTGCGGTCGAACGGCCCGGCCTCGCGGCCGCGCGTCTGCTCGAGCAGGAAGTCGCGCGACAGCACGCGGCCCGGGTGCTGGGCGAAGGTGTGCAGCAGGTCGAACTCGCCGCCGGTGAGCGCCACCTCCTGGCCCTGCGGATTGGTCAGGCGGCGCGCGGCACTGTCGAGCTCCCAGCCGGCGAAGCAGAGGCGCGTGGGCGTGGGCGCGATCGGCGCGGCGGCCGGCGGCGGGTGCAGCCGGCGCAGCACCGCCTTGATGCGCGCCAGCAGCTCACGCAGGTCGAACGGCTTGGTGACGTAGTCGTCGGCGCCGACCTCGAGGCCGACCACCTTGTCGACCGCGTCGCCGCGTCCGGTCACGATGACGAGGCCGCAATGCCAGTGCTCGCGCAGCTGCCGCGCGATCGAGAACCCGTCCTCGCCGGGCAGGCCGAGGTCGAGCAGCACGAGCGCCGGCGCATCGGCGGCCATCAGGGCCATCAAGGCGCGGCCGCTGTGCAGTTGCGTGACGCGATAACCGTGCCCCTGGAGGTAGTTGCCCAGCAGCACGGTGATGTCGACGTCGTCGTCGAGGATGGCGATGTGGACGGGCGTGCTCACGCAGGGCGACGGCAGTGCGGCGGATGCTCTCGAAGGGCCAGGGGCAGGGTGCGCAGAGCGTAGCAGCTTTCGCGCGCGGCCCGCGCCGCGCGGCCCCGGGTAGTGCCTGACGCCGCCGGCAGGCGGATCGGGCATCATCCCGCGCCCAAGCTTTCATGGAGGTGGCGTCATGGGTCCCATGCATCGATCGCTGGCCGCCGGCATCGCCTTGGCTGCCGGTGCCGCGGGCGCGCAGGCGGCCGGGTTCGCGTTGAGCAGCCCGACCATCAAGCCGAACAGCACGCTGACCGACGCGCAGGTGTTCAACGGCTTCGGCTGCAGCGGCAAGAACATCTCGCCGGCCCTCGCCTGGGGCGGCGCGCCGGCCGGCACGAAGAGCTTTGCATTGACCGTCTACGACCCGGATGCGCCGACCGGCTCCGGCTGGTGGCACTGGGTCGTCTACAACATCCCGGCGTCGGCGACGGGTATCCCGGAAGGCGCCGGCGACGCCGCCGGCAAGGGCCTGCCGGCGGGCAGCATGCAAGGCCGCACCGACTTCGGCGCGCCGGGCTTCGGCGGCGCCTGCCCGCCGGCCGGCGACAAGCCGCACCGCTACGTCTTCACCGTGTACGCGCTGAAGACCGACAAGCTCGACGTGCCGGCCGACGGCAGCGCGGCGCTGGTCGGCTTCATGATCCACGCCAACATGCTCGGCGAGGCGAAGTTCACCGCGCGCTACGGGCGCGGCAAGTGACGGCCGGCCACGAAGCAAGGATCGATCCTCGCTGCTCGTAGGGTAGGGCTGGCTGGCGCGCCGGTCCGGGCGCACACTGCGCCGCTGTCGCGTCACCGCAGGCGCGCCTCGTTCGCCAACCGTCGGAGCCCATCATGCTCGAATCGCTGCGTACCGATCCCACCTTCCACCCGTCGCCGCGCCTGGCGATGGAGGCCCCGCGCGAGCGCATCGCCTACACCGCGCTGTTGTCGCCGGATGCCTCGCGGCCCGATGCGCTGGCGGTTGTCGACGTCGATCCGTCGTCGAGCCGCTACGGCAGCGTGCTGTACCGCCTCGACATGCCGAACCGCGGCGACGAGTTCCACCACTTCGGCTGGAACGCCTGCAGCTCGGCGCTGTCGCCGATGTCGGGCCATGCGTTCCTGAAGCGGCGCTACCTCGTCATCCCCGGCATCCGCTCGTCGCGCATCTACGTCGTCGATACCGAGCCCGATCCGGCGCGGCCGACGATCGCCCGCGTGATCGAGCCCGAGGAGGTGATGCGCAAGACCGGCTATTCGCGCCCGCACACCGTGCATTGCGGACCCGAAGGCATCTACATCAGCACCCTCGGCGGTGCCGGCGCCGACGGCACCGAAGGGCCGGCCGGCGTGTTCCTGCTCGATTGCGAAACCTTCGACATCCTCGGCAAATGGGAGATCGAGCGCGGCCCGCAGAAGCTGCACTACGACTTCTGGTGGAACCTGCCGCGCGACTACATGGTGTCGAGCGAATGGGGCCTGCCGCCGCAGTTCGAGAACGGCATCGTTCCCGAAGACCTGCTCGGCAACCGCTACGGCCATGCGCTGCACTTCTGGGACTTGCGCGCGCGCCGCCATGTGCAGACCATCGACCTCGGCGCCAACCACCAGATGGCGCTCGAGATCCGGCCGGCGCACGACCCGACGCGCGAATACGGCTTCCTCGGCGTGGTCGTGGACACGACCAACCTCGAAGGCTCGATCTGGACCTGGTACCGCGAGGCCGGCAAGTTCCACGTGCAGAAGACCGCCGTGATTCCGCCCGAGCCGGCCGACCCGGCATTGCTGCCGCCGCTGCTGAAAGGCTTCGGCGCCGTGCCGCCGCTGATCACCGACATCGACCTGTCGCTCGACGACCGCTTCCTCTACGTCGCCTGCTGGGGCACCGGCGAGCTGCGCCAGTACGACGTGACCGATCCGTTCAAGCCGCGCCTGGCGGGCAGCGTGCACATCGGCGGCATCGCACGGCGCACGCCGCATCCGAACGGCCGCCTGTTCGGCGGCGGCCCGCAGATGACCGAGATCAGCCGCGACGGCAAGCGCGTCTACTTCACCAACTCGCTCTACAGCCGGTGGGACACGCAGTTCTATCCCGACGGCGTGCCGGGCCGCCAGGTGATGTGCCACGTCGGTGCCGACGGCGGGCTGACGCTGGACGAGCGCTTCGTCGTCGACTTCGGCGCGGACTACGGCGCGCACCAGATCCGGCTGCAGGGCGGAGACTGCTCGACGGACTCCTTCTGCTATCCATCGGCATGAGGACGACATCGCGGCCCGCCGATTCATCCATAGCCGTCGGCGCGCACGGATGACCAGCGCCGCATCGCTCTGGGCCGGCGTCGTCGCGATCGGCATCTACCATGGACTGAACCCGGCGATGGGCTGGCCGCTCGCGGTCGCGCACGGCCTCGAGCGGCGTCGCGGCACCGCGGTGTTCGGTACCTGGATACCGCTCGGCGTCGGCCACGTGCTGGCGATGGCCATCGTGCTCGTGCCGTTCGCGCTGCTCGCGTGGATGCTCGAATGGAGCCGCGAGATCCGCGTCGCGGCCGGCGCGATCGTGCTGGGCTTCGGCGTGCTGCGGCTGTTCTGGCAGCGCCATCCGCGTGCGCTGGCGCGCATACCGCCGACCCAGCTCACGCTCTGGTCGTTCCTGATGGCGACCGCGCACGGCGCTGCGCTGATGCTGGTGCCGGTGCTGATGGGCCTGTGCGCGACGCCGCCGCCGGCATCGGCCGGCCCGCTGGCCCACGACGCGATGATGGGGCTGATGCGCAACGGCGCCGCGACCGCACTGACGGTGTCGGCGCTGCACACCGTCGCGATGATCGGCTCCGGGCTGGCGGTGGCGTGGATCGTCTACCGCTATCTCGGCCTGCGTGCATTGCGCGGCGCGTGGATCGACCTGGATCGCGTGTGGGCGATCGGGCTGATCGCATCGGGCGGCGTGGCGATCGCGATGGCGGTCTGAGCGCCGCCGCGGCGGCGCGCTCCCTGCGCGAAACGCGATGGCCGCACTGCGCCGAAGCGCACGGGCATCGCCGATCGGCTGCGTGATCGACCGAGTGAGGACGCCGCCGATGCCGCTCGCCAACATCACCGCGATCGCGGACCGCGCGATCATCGAGCGCGTGGCCGCCGCCGACGTCGCGCTGTCGACGCCGGCTCGCGGCTCGACGCTGAGACGCCCGGTCCGGTAGACGAGCAACTGCGACGGTTCGATCGGCATGTCCGCCGGCGAGCAGTGGATGCGTCCGGACAGATGAAGGGAGGTGCTGCGAGGTGCAGCACCCCCTCTCCGAGGACACACCCGCATGAAGCCCAGCAACGCGATCCGCCTGACCTCGCTGCTCGCCGCCGTCGTGATGGCCGGCCTGGTGGTCGGAAGCCAGTTCGGCATGGCCAACCACTACGCCGCACAGGCCGATGAGGCGCTGGCGCTGTCGCACGCGCTGAGCGTCGCGCAGTCCGCCAGCGCGGTGCCGCGCGGAGCCGCGATCTGACCGGCTCGGCGGCCGAGCCGGATGACGCTGCGCCGCCAAGGCCCTAACATCCTGCGTGCCGAGTGCAGGGAGGCGAGATGAACGACCTCAGCGAATTGCTGCGCCGAGTCAACGCAGGCGAGACCGGCGCCCAGGACGCGCTGTTCGCGGCGGCCTACCCCGAACTGCGCAAGCTCGCGCGCTCGCGGCTGCACGATGGCGGCCGCAACACCTACCTGGACACCACCGCGCTGGTGCACGAGTCCTACCTGCGCTTCGTCCACGGGGGCCAGTTGCGCTCGGAGGACCGACGCGCCTTCTTCGGCTACGCCTCGCGCGTCATGCGCTCGGTGATCATCGATGCGGTGCGCAAGCGCCAGGCCGACCGGCGCGGGGGCGATCTCGAGCGGATCACGCTCGATACCCAGCTCGAAGACAAGCTCCCCGACGGCGAGGACGAACCCCTCAAGGTAGACGAGGCGCTCGAGGTGCTCGCGAAATCCGAGCCGCGCCTTGCGCGGGTCGTCGAGATGCGCTACTTCGGCGGCTACAGCGAGGCGGAGATCGCCGAGACGCTGGAGCTGACCGAGCGCACCGTGCGGCGCGACTGGACCAAAGCGCGACTGCTGCTCGGGGCGATGCTGCGCAGCTGACCCCCGGTGCGGCCTTCCTGCGACTCTGCCCGCTACGCGTAGGGTCCATGGCTCCTGCTGTGGCGCCACTGCCCCCTGAACGGTCCGTAGTGCAAAGGCGCGCTACGACCGTGTCGCAGCAAGCTGCCGTCGTTCGGATACGATGGATGTGCTGAGCGTTTGCGACACCTGAGCAGATGGGAACGCCAAGCGGGCGATCGTGAGCGTACCCTATTGCTTCTGCAAGTTCGGACGACGCGATGCTGACCTTCATAGTCGGCGAGAGCGAACTCGCCAGACGTATACGTGCCTATCCATGGGACGACACGGAGCTCGGGGCACTTGAGACTTGGCCGGAGTCTCTCAAGACGCTTGTCAGCGTGATGCTCGCGGCGAATCAGCCGATGTATACGGTCTGGGGTCCGCGTCAGCTGTTGCTCTACAACGACCAGTACGTCTCGGTCCTGCAAGGCCATCACCCGAGCGCCCTGGGGCGGCCGTTTCTGGAGGTCTGGAGCGAAATCGCCGACGACCTGGAGCCTCTCGTCAAGAACGCATACGCGGGAATACCGTCCTACACGGACGACATCCTGCTGGTGCTTGAGCGCAGTGGCCATACCGAGGAGACGCACTTCGCCTACTCGTACACGCCGGTGTTCAACGCAACCGGCGTGGTGGACGGGTTCTTCTGCCCCTGTATAGAGACAACCGAGCAGGTGAAGGCTGCACACTTGATTCGGGAGAGCGAGGAACGGCAGGCATTTCTCCTGGGCCTGGGCGACGCGTTGCGGCCGTTGGTCGATCCCGCACAGATCAAGAGCGTCGCGACGCGGCTGCTCGGAGAACAGCTTGCGGTGAACCGCGCCTTCTACGCGGACGCCGAAGCCGGCCACTGGCTGGTCAGCCGCGGCTACGAGCATGGCGTGGCAGCGTTGCCCGATCAGCCCTTCGACATGCCCGAATACGGCGACTGGATCATCGACGGATTTCTCGCCGGACAGCGGCTCGTCGTCAACGACATGGCGGCCGACCTGCGCTTCGACACCTCGGAGCGCGACGCGCACTTTGCACTGCAGATCGGGGCGGAGGTCGCGCTGCCCCTGGTCAAGAACGATCAGCTCGTTTCCATGCTCGTCGTGCACTCCGCCTCGGCGCGCAACTGGTCCGAGAAGGACCTTGCGCTCCTGGAGGAAGTCGCCGAGCGTACTTGGGCTGCCGTTGAACGAGCACGGGCAGAGTCTGCAGTGCGCGAGGGTGATCGCCGCAAGGACGAGTTCCTGGCTGTGCTCTCCCACGAGCTCCGCAACGGGCTGGCTCCGCTGGTCTACGACGCTCGGATCGGCACCCGCAGTGCCAACTTGCAGGAGATGGCGGCTGTTTTCGCGCGCATGGACGTCCAGTTGGGCCACGTCGTCCGTCTCGTCGACGATCTGCTGGATGTCGCGCGCATCACCGCCGGCAAGATCGAGCTTGTGTCGGAGCTTCTTCGGCCTCGCGAGGTCGTGACGCTGGCGATCGAGGCCTGTCGCGCAGAGATCGAGGCTTGCGGCCACGTCCTCACCGTCATCGACCAGACCGACACCGAGCTCCTGGTGTACGGTGATCGGGTTCGATTGACGCAGGTTGTGACCAACCTGCTTTCCAATGCAACGAAGTACACCGCCGAGGGCGGCAACATCACGGTACGCCTCGCCCGCGACGAAGAGGATGCGGTGATCGAAGTCGCCGACGACGGCATCGGAATTCCCGAGGCGGCACTGCCTCGCGTCTTCGATCTTTTCAGCCAGGTTCGTACCCAGCAATCCAATGCGGCGGGCGGCCTCGGTATCGGTCTCGCGTTGGTCCGCGATCTCGTTGGCATGCACGGCGGCACGGCTGCCGCCTTCAGCGCAGGCCCAGGCCAGGGCAGTACGTTCAGCGTCCGTTTGCCGGTAGCAACCCATCTGTCAACCTCGGCCGCCGAAACAACGCCGGCCGACGTGAATGTCCCGAAAAACCGCCTGCACATCCTTGTCGTCGACGACTTGAGGGATGCCGCCGACTCGCTGTCCGAGCTGCTACGGCTCGACGGCGATGAGGTCAGCGTTGCGTATAGCGGCGAGGAGGCTCTAAGGGAAGTGCGGCGGCGGCCGCCCGACCTTGTTCTGCTCGATCTCGGCTTGCCCGGCATCGACGGCTTCGAAGTGTCGCGCGGCCTGCAGCGCATCTTTGCCGACGGGCGTCGTCCCCAGATCATCGCGCTGACCGGATGGGGCCAGGCTCAGGACCGCCAGCGATCACAAGAGGCAGGATTTGACGGCCACCTCACGAAGCCGCCAAGGCAGGAGGATCTGCGGAGCGTGGTCGCCAGTGCGCGGTCGCGGAAGGCGCTCCGGGACGGCGCCACGTCGTAGAGCAGGCCCGTTGCATGCTCGCGCGCCGCAACGCGTTGAAGCCTGTTCATCGGCACTACCAACGACTGCGGCGCGTCACCCGACGCCCGCGGTCGGCTCCTTGCGCGGCGCGCTGGTGCCACCCGCTGACGGGCCAACAGCTTGCGCCAGACTTCCGCCATGACGCATGGCATGTCCCGCGGGCGACGTCGGCCCGGCCGCTCAAGCCTTTACGTCGACGACCGGTTCGAAGCCGCCGAAGATCATGCGCTTGCCGTCGAAGGGCATGGGCGGATTGCCGGGTGTGGACGGATCCATGCGCGGGTCTTCCATGATCTGCTTCATTGCAGCGTCGCGCGTGGCCTTGTCCGGCCATTCGATCCACGAAAAGGCCACCGTCTCTTCAGCCGTCGCCTGGACCGCGCGGCGGAAGTCGGTGACTTTGCCGTCGGGGACGTCGTCGCCCCAACCCTCGATCACGCGGATCGCACCCAGCTCGATGAATATCGGGTCGAGCTGGCGCGCGTGCTCGACGAACTTCTGCTTGTTGGCGGTGGGGACCGCGATCACGAAACCATCGATGTATGACATGCCTACACTCCCGTTGGGTTGATCGGTCGGGGTGCCCGCCTGAGGGCGCCCTCGTATCCCATCGACGAACGACTGGACGCTGGATCGACATGACATGCCCGGCAGGTCGACACGTGCCCTGCGTCGCTGCAACGCTGCAACGGGCGCGCGCTCTCAGAGTGGCAACTCGGAGGTCGCGTACAGCACCCTTGCCGTCGCCGGCCGATGATGGCGATCCACAGCGTCACCTGCAGACCTTGCCCGGGACGGCCGCTGAGTGCCGGACACCTGACGTCACGGTTGCCATCGACGGGAGCCCTCGGCCCTTGCATCTGCGCACGATGAGCAGCTTCTGGATGACCAGCAGCGCACCGGCGGTGGTCAGGATGGCGACCGTGAAAGGGGTGCTCACGGCCGCCGGCAGGTTCAGCCGTCCACTGGCGCCAGCGGCGTGTCCAGCAGCAGTTGGTAGAAGGCAAGATCCAGCCAGCGCCCGAACTTGAAGCCCACCTGCGGCAATGTGCCGACGTGGCGGAAGCCCAGCCGCTCGTGCAACGCGATGCTGACGGCGTTCCGGGCATCGATTCCGCCGATCATGGCGTGAACATTGCGCGGACGGGCGGCCTCGGTCAGCCCCCGCAGGACCTGCATGCCCAAGCCGCGGCCGCGGTGATCCTTGTGCACGTACACCGAGTGTTCGACGCTGTACTTGTAGGCCGGCCACGCCCGGAAGGGGCCGAAGCTGCCCACGGCAGCCAGCGCACCGTGCTCGTCCTCGAGCCCTATGACGGGGAAGTGGCCCTTCTCCTTCGCGGCGAACCAGGCCTCCATGCTGGCCTGCGGACGTGGCTCGTAGTCGTAGAGCGCCGTCGATGTGACGATCGCCTCGTTGAAGATGTCGAGGATGGCGTCGGCGTGCCGGGCGTGCGTGCAGTGGACGAGGGTGTGCGAAGTCATGTCGATCTCCGGGTCGTGCCAGTACCGCGCACCAGGGCCAGCATGTAGCGGGCCGGTCGCGAACCTGGGTTATGGAAGGTGATGCGATCGCCCAGGGTCATCGCCATGCAGTCGCCGACGTGCAGCGTCCAGCTGCGACCCTCGTGGGTGATGTCCATCGCACCCTTGATGACCCAGACCTGCTGCTGGACACCGACACGGCGCACCGGGTTGTCGAACACCACCGTCTCGCCCGCCGGAAACGTCACCTCAACCAGGTCGACAGGGGAGTCCACGCTCGCGGGCGACAGTTGCCGGCGGACATAACCCGAGGCCGGGTCCGTCCACACCGGTTGGTCGGCACGGCGAGCCACCGGATCGGGATCCGCCGCTCGGGCGTCGCCTGCAAACAGCGCGGGCAGCGAAATCCCCAGGGCATCGGCAAGCTTGTTCAGCACCGCAGCGGTGGCGCTGGTCTCCTGGCGCTCGATCAACGAGATCATCGAACGACTCACGCCGCTCAGCGCTGCCAGTTGCTCCAGCGTCAGATCGCGGTCACGTCGCAGGTCGCGGACGCGTGCGGCGAGTAGGGCGTCGACATCCATACAATCCAGTATATTGGATTGTTGATCCGGTACGCAAGAACTAAAAGCGAAGGCCGAGCCCGTACACATGGAAGACGCTACTCGTCCCGGAATTCGAAAGGTTCGTCTACAGCGATGCCGGGTCCAGTGGCGCCCAGGATCGCTTCATGATCCTAGGGTACGTCGATACTTGACAGGAGAATCTATGAAAAGTAATGTAAGAGCGTTGCCTACTCCCTCCCGCTGCATCGCCCATGAAGATCGCCATCCTGGGCGGCGGACACGGCTGCTATGCCGCCGCCGCTGACCTTTCCGAAGCCGGCCACCACGTGTCCCTCTGGCGCCGAGATGGCGCCGCGTTGCAGCCCCTGGTCGAAGCCGGTTCCATCACCCTGAAAGACGCTGGCGGCCAACGCGACATTCCGATCGCGCTTGCGACGGCCGACATCGGCAAGGCGCTGCAGGATGCGGAGCTCATCGTCTTCCCGTCGCCCGCCGTTGCGCAGGAGGACGTCGCGCGGTTGATGGCGCCGCATCTCGTCGACGGGCAGGTGGTCTTCCTCGCGCCTGGCACCTTCGGCAGCTACGTGATGTCGCGCGTCGTGCGCGAATCGGGCTCCCGTGCCGACGTGGCGTGGGCGGAGACCGGAACGCTGCCGTATCTCGCGCGCAAGCATGGCGAGCGGGAGGTGAACGTGACGATCCGTGCGGTCCGGCTGCCGACGGGCGTCTACCCGGCGCGCAAGGGTGACCACGCCGTGGCCGTGATCCGCAAGGCCTATCCCAGCGTCCATGGCTGCGGTGACGCGCTGTCGGGCGCTCTGATGAACGCCGGTCCCGTCATCCATCCGCCCCTGATCGTGATGAACGCGGCGCCGCTGCAGCATTTCGAGCGCTGGGACATCCACAACGAAGGCACGCAACCGGCGGTGCGCGCGGTGACCGACCGCCTCGACGGCGAACGCGTGGCCGTGCGAGAGGCGCTCGGCTATGGCCAGCCGCACTACCCGTTGTCGGACCACTACCTGAACGACCAGTGGATGTACGGCGATGCTCACAAGAAGCTGGTCAAGTCCGGTGACTGGCGAGAACACATCGACCTGCACGCCCATCGCTACGTGCGCGAGGACACCGAGCTCGGACTGGCCTTCCTGGCGTCGGTCGCGCGCTTCGCGGGCGTCGACGCGCCGGTGGCGCATGGCCTGCTGGCGGTCGTGGGCGGCTTCCTCGGACAGGACCTGCGCCACGGCAGGCGCACGCTCGAAGCGCTCGGCCTCGCCGAGCTCGGTCGCGAGGCGCTGCTTCGCCGCCTGCACGATGGGGAGTGACGCGATGGCAGCTCGCTACGCCGCGGTCGGCGCGGGACGCATGGGCCGGGGCATCGCGATCGCGTTCGCGTACGCCGGACACCGCATCGCTTTGGTGGATCTGCGCCGTCGGACCGAGGAGGCCTGGCGCCAGCTCGCCGACGAGGCTCGCGCCGAGATCGTCGGGAGCCTGCAGGGGCTCGTCCAGCTCGGCGCGCTCGACCCGGCGCTGGTGGATCCGATCGCAAGCCGCATCGAGTTCGTTGACGCTGCCCGGGCCGCCGGGGCACTGGCCGAGGCAGAGCTCGTGTTCGAGGGCGTCCCCGAGACGCTGGAAGCCAAGCGCGATGCCTTCTCGTTCCTGAACGAGCATTGCCGCGACGACGCCATCCTCACGTCGACCACCAGCAGCATCCTGGTCACGCAGCTCGCCGAGCTCGTGCGGCGGCCGGAGCGCTTCCTGAACATGCACTGGCTGAACCCGGCCTACATGATCCCGGTGGTCGAGCTGAGCGCGCACGCCGGCACACACGCGGACGTGGTGCATCGTGCGCGCCGCATCATGGAGAGCATCGGCAAGCTGCCGGTGCTGTGCGGCGCCGCCCCAGGCTACATCGTGCCTCGGCTGCAGGCCCTGGTCATGAACGAGGCCGCCCGCATGGTCGACGAGGGTGTCGCCACCGCCGAAGAGATCGACAAGGCGACCCGCTTCGGAATGGGGTTGCGTTTCGCGGCGCTGGGCGTGGTCGAGTTCATCGACTTCGGCGGCGCCGACATCCTGCACCACGCGAGCCGGGAGATGTCGGCTTCGATCGACGCGGTGCGCTACGCAGCACCACCCGTCATCGGCCGGATGGTGGAAGAGAACCGGCTGGGCCTGAAGTCCGGGCGGGGCTTCTACGACTACAGCGATCGCGATGTCGCCGCGTATCGTCGCGACGTCCTGCAGCGCACCCTGGGCATGCTCGGGCACGCCGGCATGTGGCAGCCTGCTGCCGCAACCACGATCGAGTAAGTCGACCCCGCTTCAGTCGTCATCGCCGGCGTCCTCGACGTCGGCACCCTGGTACATCTCGATCATCTGCTTGAGCGTCTCCTTGAGTTCGGCGGCGCGGGCCAGGCCGAAAGGCTCCAGCACCCGGCGCTCATGCTCGCGCGCCTGCTTGATCAGGCTCGCGACGAGTCGGCTGCCGGTCGCGGTGATCGCCACCAGCGTGACCCGACGGTCGTTCTCGTCGGCAATGCGCTTGACCTGCCCACGGGCTTCCATGCGGTCGAGTACGCGCGTCACGGTCGGCTGCTTGGTGACGGTGATCTTCGCCAGGCGGCCGATGCTCGTCGGCTCGCTACCGGCCAGCGAGGCGAGCACGCGCCACTCGGAGACGGTGAAGCCCTTGGCCTTCGCGATCCGGTGGAACTCGCCGGAGATCAGATGGCTCGCCTGCGCCAGCAGCGCCGGCAGGTAGTCGTCCACGAAACGGTCCTCGGTGTCTGTCCTGCTCATGTCCGAATTGTTGCATCCCGGCATGTCCGACTAGGGAAATCCCTGGCCGAAGAAATCCATGACTTTTCATACGTTCTGGTATAAATTGATCGCAAGTGAAGGAGAGTCGCCGGAGCACTCATGGCCGAACGTTCGTTCGTTGAAGAGGTCAAGAAGCTGAAGCTGGGAGCCGGCGAGGTCTTCCGTGGCGAAGGCATCCTGGCCGTCACCAAGGCGCTGCTGGAGTCGGGCGTTGCGTACGTCGCGGGCTACCAGGGCGCTCCGATCTCGCACCTGATGGACGTACTGGCGGACGCCCAGGACATCCTCTCCGAGTACGGCATCCGGTTCGAGAACAGTGCCAGCGAAGCGACCGCTGCCGCGACCTTGGCCGCCTCGGTGAACTATCCCCTGCGCGGCGCGGCGACCTTCAAGTCGACCGTCGGCACCAACGTCGCGTCGGACGCGCTGGCGAACCTGGCGTCCGGCGGCGTCACCGGCGGCGCGCTGATCGTCGTCGGCGAGGACTACGGCGAAGGCTCCTCGATCATGCAGGAGCGCAGCCACGCCTTCGCGATGAAGTCGCAGATCTGGCTGCTCGACCCGCGGCCCGACCTGCCGAGCATCGTCGGCGCGGTCAAGCACGGCTTCGAGCTCTCGGAGGCCAGCAACACGCCGGTGATGCTGCAACTGCGCATCCGCGCCTGCCACGTGCATGGCGAGTTCATCGCCGGCGACAACCGGGCTCCCGACTTCACCCTGAAGCAGGCGCTGGAACAGCCGCAGCGTGACACCAGCCGCATCGTGCTGCCGCCCGCCAGCTTCCTGCACGAGCAGGAGAAGATCCGCGACCGTTGGCCCGCGGCCGTGCGCTACATCGAGCAGAACCGGCTCAACGAGTTCTTCAACGAGACCGGCGACGACATCGGGATCGTCGTCCAGGGCGGCAGCTACAACACCCTCATGCGCGTGCTCGAGCGCCTGGGCGTGGCCGATGTCTACGGCAACACCAGCGTGCCGCTCTATGTCATGAACGTCGCCTACCCGGTCATCGACCGGGAGATGCTGCGCTTCTGCCGGAACAAGCGTGCTGTCCTGATGGTGGAGGAGGGGCAGCCCAACTTCATCGAGCAGAACGTCGCGACGCTGCTTCGGCAGGCCGACTCTCCCGCGGCGTTGCATGGCAAGGACATGCTGCCGATGGCGGGGGAGTACACCGCGGCCGCGCTCATGAAGGGCGTGCGGACCTTCCTGGAGCAGTACGGCCGCCTCCGACCGATCGCGAAGCCGGCCACGGCCCAGCCGAGGAAGGTCATTCCGCTGAAAGCGCTGGACGAGAGCGTGCAGGGTCGGCCGCCCGGCTTCTGCACCGGCTGCCCCGAACGTCCCATCTTCACGGCGATGAAGCTCGTGGAGCGCGAACTCGGGCCGCATCACGTCAGTGCCGACATCGGCTGCCACCTCTTCTCCATCCTGCCGCCGTTCAACCTCGGCAACACCACGATGGGCTACGGTCTCGGTGCCGCGGGCGCGGCTGCGCTCAACGCGCCGGCGGGCAAGCGTGCGATCAGCGTGATGGGCGATGGCGGGTTCTGGCACAACGGCCTGACCAGCGGCGTCGCCAACGCGGTGTTCAACCGCAGCGACAACCTCACGATCGTCGTCGACAACAGCTACACCTCGGCCACCGGCGGCCAGGACATCCTGTCGTCGACGGCGGTCAACAAGACCCGCGACACCGGCCACGCGATCGAGGACGCGGTGAGGGGCGTCGGCGTCAAGTGGGTGCGCACGCTGGAACGCACCTACGACGTCGCCGGCATGCGCGACACGCTGCGCCAGGCGCTCACGACGCAGGAGAAGGGCCCCAAGGTCCTGATCGCGCAGTCGGAGTGCATGCTCAATCGCCAGCGCCGCGAGAAGCCGTTGCAGCGAAAGGCGGTCGCCGAGGGCAAACGCGTCGTGCGCGAACGCTTCGGTGTCGATGCCGATACCTGCACCGGCGACCATTCCTGCATTCGCCTGTCGGGATGTCCGTCGCTCTCGATCAAGCCGAATCCGGACCCGCTGCGCCAGGACCCGGTCGCCACGGTGCTCGACTCCTGCGTGGGCTGCGGCCTGTGCGGAGAGGTCTCGCACGCCGCGGTGCTGTGCCCCTCGTTCTACAAGGCGCAGATCGTCACCAACCCGAGCCGTTGGGACCGCGTGAAGCGACGCATGAGCCTGGCCGTGATCGGCGCGCTGCAGCGTCGCGAGGCGCGTGCAAGGAGTCGCTATGCGTTCTGACGGCGCCCAACCGATCAAGGTCGCGATCCTCGCCATGGGCGGGGAGGGCGGCGGGGTGCTGGCGGACTGGCTGGTCGACCTCGGCGAGTCCAACGGCTACATCGCGCAGACCACCTCGGTGCCGGGCGTGGCCCAGCGCACCGGCGCGACGATCTACTACGTCGAACTGTTTCCGGCGGCCGCCGCCGAGGCGCAAGGCCGGCCACCGATCCTGGCGCTGATGCCGCTGCCCGGCGACGTGGACGTCGTCCTCGCTTCGGAGCTCATGGAAGCGGGCCGCGCGATGCAACGCGGACTGGTCACCTTCGACCGCACCACGCTGGTCGCATCGACGCACCGCGTGTACGCGATCGCCGAGAAGTCCTCGATGGGCGATGGCCGTGTCGACTCGGACAACCTGCTCGCTCACGGCAATGCCGCGGCGAAGCGCTTCGTGCGATTCGACATGGCGAAGGTCGCCGAGGAAACGGGCAGCGTGATCAGCGCTGTGCTCTTCGGTGCCTTGGCCGGTACCGGCGCACTGCCGTTCGGCCGCAAGCAGTTCGAAGACACGATCGAGCGCGGCGGCGTCGGCGTGAAGGCGAGCCTCGAGGCCTTCGCCGCCGGCTTCGATCGCGCTTCCCGCGAAGAGACGAATGCGCAGGAATCGGCATCCGCCGAAGCGCCGGCCGATGTGCTGACGCCGACCGACCCGCAGGTACGGGCGCTGCTCGAGCGCGTGCGTGCCGAGTTGCCCGCCGGCGTACGTGCCACGGCCATCGAAGGCGTCCGCCGCTCGATCGACTACCAGGATCCCGCCTATGCGGCGCTGTACCTCGACCGCCTGAAGGGGCTGGTCGGTGTGGCGGGGTCGACGGACCAGGACTTGCTCGTCGAGACGGCGCGCCACCTCGCGCTGTGGATGTCCTACGAGGACACGATCCGCGTGGCGGACCTCAAGACGCGCGCGAGCCGTTTCGAGCGGGTCGGCGCGGAAGTGAAGGTGCAGGGCGGCCAGATGCTCGACATCAACGAGTTCATGCATCCGCGCCTGCAGGAGATCTGCGAGACCTTGCCGGCCGGTCTCGGCCGCTGGCTGGAAAAGCCCGGTCTGGCTCGCAAGCTGGTCGAGCGTTTCACGCAGAAGGGCCGCGTCATCAAGACCAGCTCCTTGGGCGGCTTCCTGATGCTCTACACCGTGGCGCGCATGAAAGCGTGGCGCCGGAGCACGCAGCGCTTCGCGCTCGAGACGCAACGCATCGAGCAGTGGCTTCGGCGCATCGAGAGTGCCGCGCGAATCAATCCCCAGCTGGCACTCGAAATCGCCCAGTGCCAGCGACTGGTCAAGGGCTACAGCGACACGCACGAGCGCGGCTTGCGCAACTACCAGACGGTGATGGCGGCCATGGACAAGGCTGGCGCGGCCATGGCGCCGGCCACGCTGCGGGAGCTTCGCGAAGCGGCGCTGGCCGACGAACACGGACTCGAGCTCAAGGGTGTGCTGGCGCGCCTGGCGTTGCCGACGGAGCTGGCCGCATGAGCGCGACCGTGCTGTCCTTGAAAGTCGCGGACGTGCAGCAGCTCAATCCGCTGATCCGCCGCTTCCGTCTCGTCGCGCCGGATGGCGCGGCGCTGCCCTCGTTCACGGCCGGGGCGCACCTGCGGGTGCAGGTCACGCTTGCCGATGGACGGCTCGACTGGCGCCACTATTCGCTGGTCAACTTCTCCACCGATGCGGCCGTCACCGAGAACCCGACGGAATACGCGATCGCCGTGCGCCTGGAGGGGGAAGGTCGTGGCGGCTCCCGTTTCATGCACGAGCGCGTGAAGCCCGGTGACACGCTGAGCATCGAGGCGCCGAAGAACGAGTTCCCGCTGCGGGTGCTGGACGGCTGCGCCGTGATGATCGCCGGCGGCATCGGCATCACGCCGATCACCGCGATGGCCGCCCAACGCAAGGCCGAGGGCCGCCCGGTGCGGCTGCACTACGCCGCGCGCAGCCGTTCGCTGATGGCCTTCCTGCCCGAGCTGCAATCGCTGCTGTCCGACGACCTTCAACTGCATGCCGACGACGAGGCCGGCCGGCCGCTCGACATCGACGCGGTCCTCGACGGCTGCGAGTCGCATGACCAACTCTACGTCTGCGGCCCGAAGGTGATGCTGGACACGGTGCTGGCCAAGACGCAGGCCCGTGGGTGGACCCACGAGCGCGTGCACTTCGAGCTCTTCACCACGCCGGCGGCCGAGGGCGGCGACCGACCGATCGAGGTCGTGCTGGCCCAGAGCGGCAAGACGCTCACCGTGCCCGCGAAGCAGACGATCCTCGACTGCCTGATCGAGCAGGGCTGCGACCCGCTGTTCGACTGCAAGCGCGGCGAGTGCGGCGTGTGCTCGACGACGGTCATCGAAGGCGACATCGATCACCGCGACTACTTCCTGAGCGACGCCGAGAAGAAGAGCAACAAGGTGATGCAGATCTGCGTGTCCCGCTCTCGAAGCGGACGCATCGTTCTCGATCTCTAGACCCGAGGAAGCAGCATGAGCCCTTATCGCGGACATCCCGATGCCGTGCGCGCGCTGGTCAAAGCCGACCGCGTGCACCGCGACCTGTACATCTCGCCCGAGGTGTTCGACCTCGAGCAGGAACACTTCTTTGCCAACACCTGGAACTACGTCGGCCATGACAGCCAGATCCCGAAGAACGGCGACTACCTGACGGTGGACGTGGCAGGCCGGCCGCTGATCGTCGTGCGCCACACCGACGGCAGCGTGCGCGTGATGATGAACCGCTGCGCCCACAAGGGCAGCCGGCTGGTCAGCGACTGCGGCAACACGGGCAAGTTCTTCCGTTGCCCGTATCACGCCTGGACGTTCAAGACCGACGGCTCGCTGCTGGCGATCCCACTGAAGAACGGCTACGAGGGCACGCAGCTCCAGGAGTGCGAGTCGGCAAAGGGCTTGACGGCACTGAAGAACGTGCACGTGTACCGCGGCTTCGTCTTCGCCAAGCTCAACGACGTCGGTCCGAGCTTCGAAGACTACTTCGGCGACTCGCTCAGCTCGATCGACAACATGGCCGACCGCTCGCCGGAAGGACAGCTGGAGATCGCCGGCGGTTGCTTGCGGTACATGCACAACTGCAACTGGAAGATGTTCGTCGAGAACTTGAACGACACGATGCACCCGATGGTGGCGCACGAGTCGTCCGCCGGCACGGCCAAGCGCATGTGGGCCGACAAGCCGGCCGATACGCCCAAGCCCATGGCGATCGAGCAGTTCGTGCCATTCATGTCCGACTACCAGTTCTTCGAGGACATGGGCGTGCGCGTGTTCGACAACGGCCACAGCTTCTCCGGCGTGCATTTCTCGATCCACAGCAAGTACTCCGCGATCCCGGACTACGACGCCGCGATGAAGTCGGCCTACGGCGAGGAACGCACGCAGCAGATCCTCGGGCTGGCGCGTCACAACACGGTCTACTACCCCAGTCTCACGATCAAGGGCGCGATCCAGTCCATCCGCGTCGTGCGCCCGATCGCAGTGGACCGGACCTTGGTGGAGAGCTGGACCTTCCGCCTGAAGGGCGCGCCCGACGAGCTGCTGGCGCGCACCTGCATGTACAACCGGCTGATCAATTCGCCGTTCTCGGTCGTCGGCCACGACGATCTGCGCGCCTATCGCGGCATCCAGGAAGGTCTGCACGCCAGCGGCAACGACTGGATCAGCCTGCACCGCAACTACGACGAGTCGGAGCTCCGGCAGAAGGACCTCACGACCAACGGCACGAGCGAGGTCTCGATGCGCAACCAGTACCGCGCCTGGGCCCGGTACATGACCTTGACGATGTGAGGACCGGGCCATGAGCGTCACCCGACAGGATCTGATCGACTTCGTCGTCCAGGAAGCGCGCCTGCTCGATGCCAAGCGCTTCGAGGAGTGGAACGCACTCTTTACCGACGATGCCTTCTACTGGGTTCCCCTGGCGCCCGACCAGAAGGACGGCATCAACCACACCTCGCACATGTACGAGGACAAGTTGCTGCGCGAACTCCGCATCGAGCGCCTGAAGAGCCCGCGGGCGTTCTCGCAGCAGCCGCCCAGCCGCTGCCATCACCTGCTGCAGATGCCGACCGTCGAAGCGTTCGACGAAGCCGGCAATGCCTTCGTCGTGCGCAGCGAGTTCCACTACACCGAGTCGCAAGGCGACGACATGCAGATGTACGTCGGTACCTGCTTCCATCATCTCGCGGTGCAGGGCGGCCAGCTGAAGATGACGCTCAAGCGCGTCAACCTGCTCAACTGCGACGCTGCCTTGCCCGCGGTGCAGCTCTTCATCTGACGTGCCGATGAATACGGTCTACCAGAGGTTCCGCGAGACCGCGGACCAGGCCGGGCAGGGCGACTTCCTGTTCGTCGACGCGGTCACCGCCCAGGCCTACGACGTCCCCGCCGGTCGCGTCGGCTGGGGCGAGGCGAAGGCCGAGGTCGAACGCCTGCGAGAGGCCTACGGCGCCGCGGGCTACGGTCATGGCCACCGCGTCGGCCTGCTGCTCGAAAACCGGCCTGCGTTCCTGTACCACTGGTTTGCGCTCAACGGCGTCGGCGCCAGCGTGGTGCCTATCAATGCCGACATGCGCTCGGCCGAGCTCGAATACCTCATCGGCCACAGCGAGATCTGCCTGGCCGTCACGCTGCCTCGACGCGAGGACGACCTGCGCGCCGCTGCGAAGGCCGCCGGCATCCGCTGCGAGACGGTGATGCTGGGCGCGTCGCAGATGCCGCGGGCCCCGGTCGCTGCCCCGCTCGCCGCTCAGCCCGTCGATGCCTCGACCGAGTGCGCGCTGCTCTACACCTCGGGCACCACGGGCCGTCCCAAGGGCTGCCGTCTGGGCAACGCGTACTTCCTGCGTGCCGGCGAGTGGTACGCCGAACTCGACGGCGTTTGCTCGGTGGTGCCCGGCCGGGAGCGCATCATCACGCCGCTTCCGCTGAACCACGTCAACGCCATGGCGTTCTCGACCATGGTGGTGCTCACGGCCGGTGGATGCCTCATCCAGCTCGATCGCTTCCACCCCAGGAGCTGGTGGCGCAGCGTCCGCGACAGCGGCGCGACGATCGTGCACTACCTGGGCGTGATGCCGGCGATGCTGCTCTCCACGCCCGCGTCGGAGCAGGACAAGCAGCATCGAGTGCGCTGGGGTTTCGGCGCCGGTGTCGACAAGAGGAACCATGCGCCGTTCGAGGAGCGCTTCGGTTTCCCGCTGGTGGAAGCCTGGGCGATGACCGAGACCGGCGCGGCGGCCTGCATCATGGCCAACCGCGGACCCCGGAACATCGGCACCAGCTGCTTCGGCAAGCCCGAGTCCTTCGTCGACGTCCGCCTGGTCGACGAGACCGGCGACGACGTGCCGCCCGGCACCCCGGGCGAGCTGCTGGTGCGTTCGTCCGGCGACGATCCGCGCCGCCACTTCTTCTCCGGCTACCTCAAGGACGACGCCGCGACGAACGAAGCGTGGCAGCTCGGCTGGTTCCACACCGGCGACATGGTGCGCCGGGACGATCAGGGCTTGCTCTACTTCGTCGACCGCAAGAAAAACGTCATCCGCCGCAGCGGCGAGAACATCTCGGCGGTCGAAGTGGAGAGCGTGCTCAACCAGCACCCGGCGGTGAAGACGGCCGCCGTCGCCGCCACGCCCGACGACGTGCGCGGCGACGAGGTCATCGCCTGCATCATCCCGCGCGATCCCGTCTCGCCTGTGGACCGCGACGCGGTGGCCCGCAGCATCGTCGAGTACGCGCTCGCGCACCTGGCGTACTACAAGGCGCCCGGCTACGTCGCCTTGGTCGACGAGCTGCCGTTGACGGCCTCGCAGAAGATCCAGCGTGGCCAGTTGCGTGACCTTGCGCGCGCCCTGCCGGGTCAGGCCGCCTGCGTGGACACGCGCGCCATGAAGAAGAGGCAGCCGTGAAGCGACGCATGTCCTACGAAGGCGTCGCGGTCGCCGTGCCGGTCACGGTGCCCTACGTGCGCTACTCGACGCACGGCGCGCATTGGTTCATCGGCCAGGCCCTCGAGGCCCTGGTCCGCGAGTCCGGCATCGACAAGGCGCAGATCGACGGCCTCACGATCTCGAGCTTCTCGCTCGGGCCGGACACCGCGGTCGGCGTCACCCAGCACATGGGCCTGTCGCCGCGCTGGCTGGACCACATCCCCAATGGCGGCGCGTCGGGCGTGATGGCGCTGCGCCGCGCGGCGCGCGCCGTGCAGGCCGGCGATGCCGACATCGTGGCCTGCGTGTCCGGCGACACCAACCACGTCGACTCGTTCCGCCTGATGCTCGGTGGCTTCAGCTACTTCGCGCGCGACGCGAGCTACCCGTACGGCTCCGGCGGCCCGAACTCGATCTTCGCGTTCATCACCGCCAACTACATGCGCACTTTCGGCGCGACCCGCGAGGACTTCGGGCGCATCGCGGTCGCGCAGCGGGCGAACGCGCTGAAAAACCCGAACGCCATGTTCAAGAAGCCGCTGACGATGGACGAGTACATGAGTGCCCGTCCCATCTCCGATCCGGTGCATCTGTTCGACTGCGTGATGCCCTGCGCGGGCGGCGAAGCCTTCCTCGTGATGCGCGGGGAGAAGGCCCGCGAGCTGGGTCTGCCGCATGCCGTCGTCCGCGGTGCCATCGAGCGGCACAACGCCTATTCGGACGATCCGATCATGGTCCGCGGCGGCTGGGCGGTGGACCGCGACGACCTCTATGCGCAAGCCGGCGTCCAGCCTGCCGACATCGACTTCGTGCAGACCTACGACGACTATCCGGTCATCGTGATGCTGCAGTTCGAGGACCTGGGCTTCTGCGGCAAGGGCGAAGGTCCCGCCTTCGTCCGGTCGCGCTCGCTGACCTGCGACGGCGACTTCCCGAACAACACGTCGGGCGGCCAGCTGTCGGCGGGCCAGGCCGGGGCGGCGGGCGGCTTCCTCGGCATGACCGAGGCCATCCGGCAACTGACGAACGCGGCCGGCGATCGCTCGGTGCGCGATGCCAAGCTCGGCCTGGTCACCGGCTTCGGCATGGTCACGTACGACAGGTGCCTGTGCACGGGCGCCGTCATCCTGGGGGCGAGCGCATGAGCGTGCCGGGCCGCTCCCAAACGCTCATCCCGCAGCGCGCAGCGCGGAGGGTTGCCCAATGACGATGCCGCTGATGAAGCCCAAGCGCAAGAACCCGGTTCTGCGCACGCGGCAGATGAACCTGCCGCCGTGGTCGCGCGGACGGGTCGCGCTCGGCATGACCGCGGCCGCGTCGGAAGGACGCTTCGAGCTGCAGGTCTGCCGGCAGTGCCAGGCCGTGCAGTACCCGCCGCGCGAAGCCTGCCATCGCTGCCTGTCGCCCAAGCTGAAGTGGACGGCGCAATCGGGCGAGGGCACCTTGCTCGCGGACACGCGCCTGCACCACAGCAACGACCTCTTCTTCCGCGAGCGCCTGCCCTGGCGGCTCGGCATGGTCCATCTCGACGCGGGGCCCACCGTCATCGTGCACATGCACGACGAGATCGGGTCGCCGCCGCAGCGCGTGCGCGTGGGCGCCCGGCTGGACCGCGCCGGACAGGCGGTGCTCATCGGTTTTCCCAACGAAGGGAGCGAACACATGTCAGACGACAGGATGCTGCGCGAGATGGCCAGCGATCCGAAGTTCCGCAAGGTGCTGGTCACCGACGGCAAGACGGCCGTCGGCCAGGCGATCGTCAAGGCGCTGGTCAAGGCCGGCGCCGACATCGTCTGGGTCGGCCATGCGGAGCCCTGGAAGAAGCTGCCGGGCCTGGACGACATCACCTCGATGAAGGAGGTGACGCTGGTGCCGCTGGACCTCACGAACGAACGCTCGGTGACGGAGCTCGCCGGCGAGATCGGCGGCAAGGTCGACATCGTCATCAACAACGCCGAGGTGCACCGAGCTTTCGGCATCGGCGGTCGCCGCGGCACCGACGTGGCCCGTGCCGAGATGGACATCAACTACTTCGGCCTGTTGCGCCTCGCACAAGGATTCGCGCCTGCGTTGAAGGGCCGCTCGGCCGATGGCGTCACGCACGCGGCCGCGTGGGTGAACCTGCTGTCCATCTACGCGCTGGCCAACTTCCCGCCGCACGGCACGTACTCGGCCTCGAAGGCCGCGGCGCTGTCGCTGTCGCAATGCCTGCGCGCCGAGATGCGTCCGGCCGGCATCCGCGTCGTCAACGTGTTCCCCGGTCCCATCGACGACGAATGGAACCAGAACCTGCCGCCGCCGAAGGTCGCGCCCTCGGCCCTGGCGAGCGCGATCGTGAACGCGCTCAAGCAGGGCGTGGAGGACGTGTATCCCGGCGAAGCCGCGCAGGAGTGGCTGGAGCGCTGGCGCGACAACCCCAAGGTGCTGGAGCGCGAGCTGGCTGCCGGAGGCGGGCAATGAGCCTAGACATGACCGTCCTGGGCACGCTGGCCCTGGCGCTGGCGACCGGCCGCATCCGTGTCGTCGACCTGACGCAGACGCTGACGCCGGAATTCCCGCAGATCGCGCTGCCGCCCGAGATGGGCCAGTGCTGGCCGTTCCGCATCGAGGAGGTCTCGCACTACGACGACCGCGGTCCGGGCTGGTACTGGAACAACTTCTCCTGCGGCGAGCACACCGGCACGCACTTCGATGCGCCCATCCACTGGATCTCCGGCCGAGACCTGCCGAACAACTCGGTGGACACCATTCCCGCGCAGCACTTCGTCGCGCCCGCCTGCGTGATCGACTGCTCCGAGCAGGCCAAGGTCGATCCGGACTACCTGCTGACGGTGGCCGACATCGAGCAGTGGGAAGCGGTCCACGGCCGCATCCCGGCCGGTGCGTGGGTGCTGATGCGCACCGACTGGTCGCATCGCACCGACCCCGAGGCCTACCAGAACTTCGACGAGACCGGTCAGCACACGCCCGGCCCCGCCAGCGAGGCGGTGCGTTTCCTGGTCGAGCAGCGCAACGTGCTGGGCTTCGGCACGGAGGCCATCGGCACCGACGCGGGCCAGGGCTATCACCTGCGGCCTCCGTATCCGTGCCACTACTTCATGCACGGCGCCGGCAAGTACGGCCTGCAGTGCCTCACCAACCTCGACAAGCTGCCGCCCACCGGCGCGGTGCTGATCTGCCCGCCGCTGAAGATTCAGAAGGGCAGCGGCAGCCCGTTGCGCGTGCTGGCGATGGTGGAGGACCAGGCATGAGCGCGCAGAAGGTCGCCGTCGTCACGGGCGGCAGCGCCGGCATCGGCAAGGGCGTGTGCGAGCGGCTGCTGGCGGACGGCTACGAAGTGGTGTCGCTGGCCAGGCGCCGCGCCGACATCGAGCATGCGCGCATGCACAGCATCGAAGTCGATCTCATGGACCGCCGGGCGACGGCCGATGCCGTGCGCGAGATGGCGCAGCGATTCGAGGCGACCACGGTCGTCCACAACGCCGGCGTCATCCGCCCGGCGCTGCTGCCGGACGTGAAGCTCGACGACCTGGACGCGCTGGTCGATCTGCACCTCGGGTGCGCGATCCAGCTCGTGCAGGCGACCCTGCCGACGATGAAGGCTCGGCGCTTCGGCCGCGTGGTGCTGCTGTCCTCCCGTGCCGCGCTCGGCCTGCAGACCCGCACGGCCTACTCGGCCACCAAGGCCGGCATGCTCGGCATGGCGCGCACCTGGGCGCTCGAGCTGGCGCCGGAAGGCATCACGGTGAACGTCGTGGCACCGGGCCCGATCCGCACCGACATGTTCTACGACGTGGTCGAGAAGGACAGCGACAGGGAGCGACAGCTCGCTGCCTCCATCCCGGTCCGCCGCCTGGGCCTCTCCGAGGACGTGGCGCGCGCGGTCTCGTTCTTCGTGGATGCCGACAACGGCTTCGTCACCGGTCAGGTGCTGTACGTGTGCGGCGGCACCAGCATCGGCAGCTTGTCCCTCTGAAGTTCCTCCGAAAGGCAGACAACGTGAACCTCGTTCGCCATTTCACGCTGGCCGTCATCGGCGCGGCGGCGGCCGTCTCGACGCTGGCCGCGGACCTGAAGGTCGGTTTCATCACCTCGCTGTCGGGCCCGGTTTCCTCGCTGGGCATTCCCTACGCCAAGGGCATCCAGGCGGGACAGGCGTGGAAGTCCGAAGTCGCGGGCCACAAGATCCAGCTCGTCCAGCTCGACGACGGCTCCGATCCCGCGACCTCGGCCCGCAATGCGCGCAAGCTGATCAACGAGGACAAGGTCGACGTCATCATCGGCACCGCGGGCTCGCCGGGCTCGCTCGCGATCGCGGCCGTGGCGCGCGAGACGAAGACGCCGCTGATCTCGATCGCCAACGCCAACCTCGCCGGCGAAGAGGGGGCGTGGATGGTCACGCTGCCGCAGCCCGCTCCGCTGATGGTCGGCGCGGTCGTCGAGCGCATGAAGAAGTCCGGCGTGAAGACGGTGGGTTACATCGGCTTCTCCGATGCCTGGGGCGACCTCGTCTACGACGCGCTCACGAAGGCCGCCGAACCCGCCGGGATCAAGGTCGTGACCAACGAACGCTACGCCCGCGCCGACACCTCGGTGACCGGCCAGGTGCTGAAGATCGTCGCCGCCCATCCGGACGCGGTCGGCGCGATCTCGGAAGCCGACCACGCGAACAGCATCATCGCCGCGGGGCGTGCCGACTTGTGCGCCGTCGCGCGACCGCACCTCGCCAATCCCGCCTGGACGCTGATGGAGGCCGCGAAGATCGGCTACGTCGAGCTCGCATGGCCGAAGCAATACCGCGCGGCCAAGATGCAGCTGGAGCGAGACCTGGAGCGCCGGCGCGCCGTGCAGGCGCAGGTCGCCGGGCTGTCGCCGCTGGAGCAGGCCAACCGCGCGCTGGGGGTGTGATGCGGGGTCGACACGCGCTCGTCACCGGAGCAGCCCGAGGCATCGGCGCCGCGATTGCGCGCGCTCTTGCCGAAGAGGGCGCGACGCTGACGCTGCTGGGCCGGAACCGGGAAGCGCTGCAGGCGCTCGCGACATCGCTGCCGGGCGAGCACGGCGTGGCAGTCGCGGACGTCGGCGACGCCGGGCAGGTGCACTCGGCCTTCGAGCAGGCCCGTCGCGAGCGCGGCGCGATCTCCATCCTCGTGAACAACGCCGGGCAGGCCGAGAGCGCGCCCATTCTCAAGACCTCGGTCGAGCTCTGGGCGCGCATGCTCGCGGTCAACCTGACCGGCACGTTCCTCTGCAGCCAGGTCGCGCTGCCGGACATGCTGGCCGCCGGCAGCGGCCGCATCGTCAACGTCGCCAGCACTGCAGCGCAAGTGGGTTACGCCTACGTCAGCGCCTATGTGGCGGCCAAGCACGGCGTGCTCGGGCTGACGCGCTCGCTCGCGCTGGAAGTGGCGCGCAAGGGCATCACGGTCAACGCGGTCTGTCCCGGCTACACGGAGACCGACATCCTGCGCGAGAGCATCGCCAACGTCGTCGCCAAGACCGGCCGAAGCGAAGCCGAGGCGCGCGCGGAGTTCTCGAAGTCGAACCCCCAGGGCCGCATCGTGCAGCCCGAGGAGGTGGCCGACGCGGTGCGCTGGCTGTGCAGCGACGGCGCGTCGGCCATCACCGGTCAGGCGATTTCGGTCAGCGGTGGGGAGGTGACATGAGCATCGGCCTCGAAGACGCCCAGCTCGGGCATGAAGCCCGGGCCGGCAAGGGTGATCACGCCGCGCTGAAGCTTTGGCTTCGGATGCTGTCGTGCTGCACGGAAATCGAAGGGGAGATCCGCCGCCGCCTGCGCGATCGCTTCGGCGTATCGCTGGCCCGTTTCGACTACCTCGCCCAACTGCACAGGCATCGAGATGGTTTGAAGATGCGCGACCTGTCTCGCTACCTCATGGTCACCGGCGGCAACGTCACCGTGCTGACCGACGACCTCGAGAAGGACGGCCTGGTCGTCCGCGAGAACAGCCCGACCGACCGCCGCGCCTGGATCGTCCGCCTCACGCCGGAAGGGCGGAAGAGCTTCGAGGCCATGGCGCGGGAACACGAAAGCTGGCTGGTCGAACTGTTCGGCGGCGTCGATGGCCGCAGCCTGCAGCAGTTGCATCAGCAACTCGGCGCGCTTCGCGTCACCCTCAACCAACGGCTCTGATCCACATGGTCGACTCGAACGTTTCCCCCGCACTGCCGGCCGGCAACCGCAAGCCGGCGTCCGGCTTCACGTTCGGCGCCGCATGGCAACGCGACCTCGGCAAGAACGTGACGTGCGAAGCCGCGATGTCCAAGATGGTCGCCATCATCGCCCGCGAGCTTCTCAAGGAGGCTCGCGCGTGAGCCGCGCCTTCGTCGTCGACCGGCGCATCCGCTTCTCGGATTGCGATCCCGCGGGGATCGTGTTCTATCCGCAGTACTTCGTGATGCTCAACGGCCTCGTCGAGGACTGGATCAACGAGCTCGGCGTGAGCTACCACGGGCTCGTCGTCGACCGACGAGTCGGACTGCCCACCGTACACCTGATGGCGGACTTCAAGGCCGTCAGCCGACTCGGGGACCGCGTTCGCCTTCGCCTGGAGGTCGTACGGCTCGGCCGCAGCTCGTTGACGCTTGCGGTGTCGTGCACCGGGCAGAAACCGGAAGACGTCCGGATGACGATGGCCCAGGTCATCGTCCTCACGTCGCTGGACACCCATCGCGCCATTCCCATTCCGGCGGACCTGCGGGTCGCCATCGAACAGTTCGCATTCCAAGGAACCTGACATGCAAGTCCTGCAACCGCCCGCCTGGCCTCGGCCCAAGGGCTATGCCAACGGCTTCGCCGTTCGCGGCCGCCTAGTCTTCGTCGCCGGCATGATCGGATGGGACGCCGAAGGTCGCTTCCCGAGCGACGACTTCGCGGACCAGGTGCGGCAGGCGCTCGCCAACATCGTCGAGGTGCTGCGCGAGGCGCGGGCCCTGCCCGAACACATCGTCCGCATGACCTGGTATGTGACCGACAAGCGCGAGTACCTCGCTGCCGGCAAGGCGATCGGCCAGGCGTACCGCGAGCTGATCGGCTCGTACAACGCCGCCATGACGGCCGTCCAGGTGACAGCCCTGATGGAGGACCGTGCCAAGGTCGAGATCGAAGTCACCGCCGTCATTCCGGATTGAGGAGATCACCATGTCCAGAGCCACGTTCCACTGGGACGACCCGATGCTGCTCGACCAGCAGCTCACCGACGACGAGCGCGCCGTGCGCGACGCCGCTTGCGCCTACTCGCAGCAGAGGCTCGCGCCGCGCGTGCTCGACGCGTTCCGCAACGAGAAGACCGACGCGTCGGTCTTCCGCGAGATGGGCGAGATCGGCCTGCTCGGTCCGACCATTCCCGAAGCCTACGGCGGCCCCGGCCTGAACTACGTCTGCTACGGACTCGTGGCGCGCGAAGTGGAGCGCGTCGACTCGGGCTACCGCTCGATGATGAGCGTGCAGAGCTCGCTGGTGATGGTGCCGATCTTCGAGTTCGGCAACGAGGCGACGAAGCAGAAGTACCTGCCGAAGCTCGCGGCCGGCGAGTGGATCGGCTGCTTCGGCCTGACCGAGCCGAACCACGGATCCGACCCCGGCAGCATGGTCACGCGCGCCCGCAAGGTCGCCGGCGGCTACTCGCTGACGGGCAGCAAGATGTGGATCACCAACTCGCCGATCGCCGACGTGTTCGTCGTGTGGGCCAAGGACGACGAGGGCGCGATCCGCGGCTTCGTGCTGGAGAAGGGCTGGAAGGGCCTGTCGGCGCCGGCGGTGCACGGCAAGGTGGGCCTGCGCGCGAGCATCACCGGCGAGATCGTGATGGAGGAGGTGTTCTGCCCCGAGGAGAACGCCTTCCCCGAGGTGCGCGGCCTGAAGGGTCCGTTCACCTGCCTCAACAGCGCGCGCTATGGCATCGCCTGGGGCGCGCTGGGCGCGGCCGAGGACTGCTTCCACAAGGCGCGGCAGTACACGCTGGACCGCAAGCAGTTCGGCCGCCCGCTCGCGGCCAACCAGCTGGTGCAGAAGAAGCTGGCCGACATGCTCACCGAGATCACCGTCGGCCTGCAATCCTGCCTGCGGCTGGGCCGCATGAAGGACGAGGGCACGGCCGCGGTCGAGATCACCTCGATCATGAAGCGCAACTCGTGCGGCAAGGCGCTGGACATCGCCCGCATGGCGCGCGACATGCTGGGCGGCAACGGCATCAGCGACGAGTTCGGCGTGGCGCGGCACCTGGTGAACCTCGAGGTGGTGAACACCTACGAGGGCACGCACGACGTGCATGCGCTGATCCTCGGCCGCGCGATCACGGGAATCGCCGCCTTCAACTGACCGTTGTGGTCAGCGGCCGAGCCCCTTCAGGATCGCCTTCCCTGTCCCGAGCGGATCGCCGCGCGCCTTCTCCTCCTCGCGGCCCATGTACGTAAAGATGCCGTCCGACGTCTTCTGGCTGACGTAGTCGGTGATCTTCTTGTCGTCGTAGCCGACCGACGACAGCGTCTGCGTCTGCTTGAAGACGCCGGCCTTCTCGAGCGCGGAGCGCACGAGCGGGGTGAGCTTCTTGATGATGTCGCCGCTCGACGACTTCTTCAGGTAGTCGGTCGCCGCGGTCTTGCCGCCGGTCGCGATCTGGCCCATGTCCTTCAGCGACATCTTGTCGATCGCGGAGCGGAAGATCGGCTTCGCTTCGGCGGCCGCCTGCTCGGCCGCATGGTTGAGGCTGCCCGAGATGTCGTTCGTGAGGCCGGCCTTGTCGGTCAGCTTCATCAGGCCACCGAGGTTCTTGCCGACGCCGGGCATCGCGATGCGGATCGCATCGTCGGCCGAGAACGCGCCGGGCTTTGAGAGCTTGTCAAGCGCGCTGTCCGACGCCTTGTCGAGCAGGCCCTTGACCGCGTCCTGCGCGTGTACAGGTACGGCGAATGCGCAGGCGACGACTGCGACGGCGACAAGGTGACGGATGGACATGGCGCACCTCCGAATAGACGTGGTGAGGCACGCAGCCTAGCAGCGATTGAGGATGCGATCGATGCGTGCGGTTCAATGTAACCGACTCGGCAGTCGCCGACGAAGGTGGTCGCGAAGCAGCGCTCGAAGCAGCGACGCAGTCCCGCGGTGTCCGTCGAATCGGGGTAAATCCAGTCCTTCGATTGTGAGAGGTGGGAGCCACAAAGGGAGCACTCGCAAGCAGATGAAGATGTTCCTGACGCCGAACGGCTTCGGTTCGAAGGCGGTGGTCACCCGAGCCGCCGGCCGCGACCGTGGAGTAACGCACGCCGCGTCAGCCTAGTGACAGCTGCATCGCCCTACAATGGTGCGGCGCAACATGCGCGTTGGAGACACCCATGGAATTCTCGAACCGCGTGGCCGTGATCACCGGCGGCGGCAGCGGCATCGGCCGCGCAGTGGCGTCGGCGATGGCGCGACGCGGCGTGGCCGCGGTGGCGCTGGTGGACATGAGCGAGGCGATCGAGGACGTCGCCGACAAGCTCAACGCAGAGGCCGGCCGCGCCTTCGCCATCCCGTTCCAGGGCAACGCCACCGACGAGCGCTTCCGCACTCAGGTGTTCGACTCGATCAGCGGTCGCTACGGCCCCGTGTCGCTGTGCGTCCCGGCGGCCGGCATCACGCGCGACGACCTCGCGATCCGCATCGACAAGGACACCGGCAAGGCACGCATCTACCCGCAGGAGCAGTTCAAGCTGGTGGTCGACGTGAACCTGATCGCGCCGATCTACTGGGCGCTGGAAATGATCGGCCGCATCGCCGAGCACCGCCACGCCAACGGCCTGAAGCGCTGGAACGCCGAAGAGGGCGTGCAGGGCTCGGTGGTGTTCATCGGCTCGATCTCATCGCAGGGCAATCGCGGACAGATCTCGTACGCCAGCACCAAGGCCGGCCTCGAGGGCGCGGCCGCCACCATCATGAAGGAAGCCATCTTCCACGGCGTGCGCTGCGGCGTCATCCACCCCGGCTTCACCGACACGCCCATGGTGCGCCAGATGGGCATGGACTACGTCCAGAAGAACATCCTCCCCTACACCCAGCTCGGCCGCCTGATCCGGCCCGAAGAGATCGCCGACGCGATCTGCTTCATGCTCGCCAACTCGGCCGTGAGCGGCGAGCTCTGGGTCGACGCTGGCTGGCACGCGCCGGCCTGAACACCGCGGGGCAAGGCCCCGCCGCACCCGGCCACGAGACATCGAAAACGACAGAGGAGCAACGATGGCCAGCAAAGACAAGCGCTCCGCCCCGGCGAAGGCGGACTTCGACACCGAGTTCCGCGCGCAGCTCGGGCAGATCACCTCGGGCCTTGCGCCCACCGCCTTCACCGCCGCCTGGTCCGACTGGGCGATGCACATTGCGCAGGCGCCGGCGCGGCGCGCCGAGATTCGGCGCCAGGCGCTGCTGCGCGCGCAGGACACCTGGGCCTTCGCCTGGCGCGCGCTCGCCGGTGAGACGCTGGCGCCTGCCGAAGGCTTCGAAGGCGGCCCGGACCGCCGCTTCAACGGCGAGGCCTGGTCGAAGTTCCCCTACAACGTCTGGGCGCGCGCCTACCGCAACCAGGCCGAGCTGATGAAGTCGGCCGTGGAGGGCGTCGAAGGCGTGAGCGAGGACCATGGCGGACTGGTCGACTTCAGCCTGCGCCTGATGCTGGACGCCGCCTCGCCTTCGAACTTCCTGGCCAGCAACCCCGAGTTGCTGGAGAAGACGCGGGCCGAGGGCGGGCAGAACCTGTTGCGCGGCTGGGAGAACTGGTTCGACGACCTGAAGCGCACGCTGGAGCATCTGCCGCCGGCGGGCACCGAGGCCTTCGAGGTCGGCAAGGCGGTCGCGGTGACGCCGGGCAAGGTGGTCTACCGCAATGAACTCGTCGAGCTGATCCAGTACTCGCCCACGACCGCGAAGGTGCATGCCGAGCCGGTGGTCATCTGGCCGGCCTGGATCATGAAGTACTACATCCTCGACCTGAGCCCGCGCAACTCGCTCGTGAAGTACCTGGTCGACCAGGGGCACACGGTATTCATGGTGTCGTGGAAGAACCCGGGCGAGGAAGACCGGGACGTCAGCCTTCACGACTACGTGGCGAAGGGCTTCCGCGCGCCGCTGGATGCCGTCACCGCCATTTGCCCCAAGCGCAAGGCGCACGCGGTGGGCTACTGCATCGGCGGCACGCTGCTGGCCATCGGCGCTTCGCTGCTCGGGCGCGAACGCGACGAGCGGCTCGCGTCGGTGACGCTGTTCGCCGCCCAGACGGACTTCTCCGAACCCGGCGAGCTGGCCTTCTTCATCAACCCCAGCCAGCTGGCGATGCTGGACGCGTCGATGCAGCGCAAGGGCGTGCTCGAAAGCCGCGAGATGGGCGGCGCCTTCGTGCTGCTGCGCGCGCAGGATCTGCTGTGGCAGCCCATGGTCGACAACTACCTGAAGGGCGAGCGCACCCCGATGATCGACCTGATGGCGTGGAACGCCGACGGCACGCGCATGCCATGCCGCATGCATTCGGAGTACCTGTACCGCCTGTACCTGGACAACGAGCTGGCGACCAACCGCATGCCGATGGACGGCAAGGTGGTGCGGCTGTCCGACATCCGGGTGCCGATGTTCGTGGTCGGCACCGAGGCCGACCACGTGGCGCCCTGGAAGTCGGTCTACAAGGTCGACAACCTGGTGCGCAGCGACGACTTCACCTTCCTGCTCACCGCCGGCGGCCACAACGCCGGCATCGTCTGCGGGCCGGTGCACCCGAAGCGGCACTACCGCATCCGCACGCGGCGCCTGGTCGATCCGCACCTGGCGCCCGAGGAGTGGCTCGAGGAAGCCGAGCACCACCCGGGCGCCTGGTGGCCGGCCTGGCAGCAGTGGCTGGCGGCGCACTCGGGCGCGCTGACCAAGCCGCCGGCGTTGGGTGCGCCAGCGAAGGGCTACCAGGTGTTGGAAGACGCGCCGGGGCAGTACGTGCGACAGCGCTGAAGCGCGGCGCCGGCGCGCCTGCCCCCTGGCCGTGCTCGACCGTCTCGTGCGGAACGCCGCCGCGGCGGTCGAGGCCGTTGTCGGCGATCCGCTGCCGCGCAGTCTCGGCGGACCGTCCGTGTCCGGGCTCGGCTGGCAGGATGGCCGCGATGATCTTGAGCCCGCTCCCACTGCAGTACGGGCATCGCTCAGAGCGTCGCCCTTCTGACGCGGCCGACCTACTCGTCGCCCAATCGGCGAACTTACGGACCGGACTGCGAGCCGCTGTTCGCCTCCGCGCAGCAAATGGCAGCAATACGCGCAACAGGCGTCAAACCGAGCGAATCAGCGTACCGCTTACGTGGCTTGTCGGGTGGGCCGAATGGCTCGCTGGCGGAGAGAGCGGGATTCGAACCCGCGGAGGGCTATTAACCCTCACACGCTTTCCAGGCGTGCGACTTAAACCGCTCATCCATCTCTCCGGGCGACGGGAGTTTAGCCCAGGCGGACAACGCCGCCGTCCGCCGCGGCACGGGCGCGGCACGGTCATCGATCGGTCCTACACTTCGCGCTCTTCGCCTGCGCCCTCGCAGTCGCCCACCCCCGCACGCCAGACCCCCTCCATGCTGCATTTCCGCTTTCCGATCGTCATCATCGACGAGGACTACCGGTCCGAGAACACCTCGGGCTTCGGCATCCGCGCGCTCGCGCAGGCGATCGAGAAGGAGGGCTTCGAGGTGGTCGGCGCGACGAGCTATGGCGACCTGTCGTCGTTCGCGCAGCAGCAGAGCCGCGCCAGCGCTTTCATCCTGTCGATCGACGACGAGGAGTTCGCGGGCGGCCCGGACATCGACCCGGCGGTGCTGAACCTGCGCAAGTTCATCGAGGAGATCCGCTTCAAGAACGCGGACATCCCGATCTACCTGTACGGCGAAACGCGTACGTCGCAGCACCTGCCGAACGACATCCTGCGCGAGTTGCACGGCTTCATCCACATGTTCGAGGACACGCCGGAGTTCGTCGCGCGCCACATCATCCGCGAAGCCAAGAGCTACCTCGACGGCCTCGCGCCGCCGTTCTTCAAGGCGCTGATGGACTATGCGCAGGACGGGTCGTACTCGTGGCATTGCCCGGGGCATTCGGGCGGCGTCGCGTTCCTGAAGAGCCCGGTCGGCCAGATGTTCCACCAGTTCTTCGGCGAGAACATGCTGCGCGCCGACGTCTGCAACGCAGTCGAGGAGCTCGGCCAGCTGCTCGACCACACCGGGCCGGTCGCGGCGAGCGAGCGCAATGCGGCGCGCATCTTCAACGCCGACCACTGCTTCTTCGTCACCAACGGCACGTCGACGAGCAACAAGATGGTCTGGCATCACACGGTGGCGCCGGGCGACGTGGTCGTGGTCGACCGCAACTGCCACAAGTCCATCCTGCATGCGATCGTGATGACCGGCGCGGTGCCGGTGTTCCTGCGGCCGACGCGCAACCACTACGGGATCATCGGGCCGATCCCCGAGAGCGAGTTCTCGCCGAAGGCGATCCGCGCGAAGATCGCCGCCAACCCGCTGCTGAAGGACGTCGACCCGGATCGCGTGACGCCGCGCATCCTGACCTTGACGCAGAGCACCTACGACGGCGTGCTCTACAACACCGAGACGATCAAGCATTCGCTCGACGGCTACATCGACACCTTGCACTTCGACGAGGCCTGGCTGCCGCACGCGGCGTTCCACAAGTTCTACGGCACCTTCCATGCGATGGGCAAGAGCCGGCCGCGGCCGAAGGACCAGCTCGTGTTCGCGACGCAGTCGACCCACAAGCTGCTCGCCGGCATCAGCCAGGCGTCGCAGGTGCTGGTGCAGGACTCCGAAGGCCGCAAGCTCGACCGGCACCTCTTCAACGAGGCCTACCTGATGCACACCAGCACGTCGCCGCAGTACGCGATCATCGCGAGCTGCGACGTCGCCGCGGCGATGATGGAAGCGCCGGGCGGCCGCGCGCTGGTGGAAGAGAGCATCAGCGAGTCGCTCGACTTCCGCCGTGCGATGCGCAAGGTCGACAAGGAGTACGGCAAGGACTGGTGGTTCAAGGTCTGGGGCCCGGACAAGCTGGCCGACGACGGCATCGGCACGAGCAGCGACTGGCTGCTGCGCGCCGGCGAGAAGTGGCACGGCTTCGGCAACCTCGCCGACGGCTTCAACCTGCTCGATCCGATCAAGTGCACGGTGATCACGCCCGGGCTCGACGTGTCGGGCAAGTTCGCGAAGACCGGCATCCCGGCGTCCATCGTCACGAAATACCTCGCCGAGCATGGCGTCGTGGTCGAGAAGACCGGGCTCTACTCGCTCTTCATCATGTTCACGATCGGCATCACGAAGGGCCGATGGAACACGCTGCTGACCGCGCTGCAGCAGTTCAAGGACGACTACGACAAGAACCAGCCGATGTGGCGGGTGCTGCCGGAGTTCGTCGCGCAGCATCCGCGCTACGAGCGCATCGGCCTGCGCGACCTGTCGCAGAGCATCCACGAGACCTATGCCAAGGGCGACATCGCGCGGCTGACGACCGAGATGTACCTGTCGGACCTGCAGCCGGCGATGAAGCCGAGCGACGCCTATGCCGCGATCGCGCGGCGCCAGACCGAGCGCGTCGACATCGATGCGCTCGAAGGCCGCATCACCACGTCGCTGCTGACGCCGTATCCGCCCGGCATACCGCTCTTGATTCCGGGCGAGCGCTTCAACCGGAAGATCGTCGACTACCTGCGTTTCACGCGCGCGTTCAATGCGGCCTTCCCGGGCTTCGACACCGATGTGCACGGCCTCGTCGAGGACGAGGGCGCGCCGGGCGGCACACGGCGCTATTGCGTGGACTGCGTGCGCGCCGAGTGACGGCGGCGCACGCCGTTGCTGCCATCAGAGCGCGCGCGATGCGCCGAGCAGCGCCGGCGACACGTCGGCGTGGATCACGAACACCGGGATCTGCGTCAGGTAGTCGCGAAAGCGCCCCTTCGCCTCGAAGCGCTCGCGGAACGCGGACTGCGTGAACAGATCGCCGAGCCGCGGCACGATGCCGCCGCCGACGTAGACGCCGGCGCGCGCACCCAAGGTCAGCGCGAGGTTGCCGGCGACGCTGCCGAGCAAGGCGCAGAACATCGCGACGGCCTCGGCGCATTGCGCGCGCGTCGGCGGCTTGTCATGGCCGAGCGCGGCGGCGCTGATCTGCGCGGCGGTGAGCTTTTCCGCGGTGACGCCGTCGAGCTTGCAGAGCACGGCATAGAGCGCCTCGAGGCCCGGCCCGGACAGCGCGCGCTCGGCCGAGGCATGGCCGTAGGCGGCGCGCAGTTCGGCGATCACCGCGGCCTCCCGGTCGTTGTCGGCGGCCAGGGTCACATGGCCGCCTTCGCCTTGCAGCGGCGTCCAGCCGCCGCCATGGGGTACGGGGACCAGCCCGGAGACGCCGAGTCCGGTACCCGGGCCGAGCAACGCGATCGGCGTTCCGCTGGCGGGGGCGCCGCCGCCGAACTGGCGCACTTCGTCCGGCGCGAGTTCGGGCAGCGCCAGGGCCAAGGCGGTGAAGTCGTTGACGACGACGAGCCGTTGGAAGCCGAGTTCTTTCTGCAGCTCGGAGATCGAGAACGACCAATGGTGGTTGGTCATCTGCACGCGGTCGCCGGTGATCGGATTCGCGATGCCGATCGCACACCACGGCGGCGCCGGCTGCCCGAGCCGCTTCAGGTAGTCGGCCAGCGCGGCCCCGAGCGACGGATAGTCGTCGGTCGACAAGGTCGCGATGTCGTGCAGCGGCTGTCCGTCGCCATCCTGGAGCGCGAAGCGCGCGTTGGTGCCGCCGACGTCGCCGAGGACGCGGGCCGGCCGATCGGCGCGATCGGTCATGAGGATGCGCCGATGCCGCTCACCACATGGCTGAAGCCGGCGTCGACATAGGTGATTTCGGCGGTGACGCCGGACGCGAGATCGGACATCAGGAAGGCCGCGACGTTCCCGACCTCGTCGATCGTCACGTTGCGGCGCAGCGGAGCGTTGGCCTCGACCACGCCGAGGATCTTGCCGAATCCCTTGATGCCGGCCGCGGCCAGGGTCTTGATCGGCCCGGCTGATACGCCGTTGACGCGGATGCCCTTCGGTCCGAGGTCTGCGGCGAGGTAGCGCACCGACGCTTCGAGCGAGGCCTTGGCCAAGCCCATCGTGTTGTAGTTGTCGATGCTGCGCAGGGCCCCCAGATAGGTCAGCGTCAGCAGCGCCGACTGGGTGCGCAGCCGCGGCAGCGCCGCCTTGGCGAGCGCCGGGAAGCTGTAGCTCGAGATGTCGTGCGCGATGCGGAAGCCTTCGCGCGACAGCCCTTCGAGAAAGCTGCCGGCGATCGCTTCCTTGGGCGCGAAGCCGATCGAATGGACGAAGCCGTCGAACTCCGGCCAGGCCTCGCCGAGCTGGGCGACCAGCCGTTCGATCTGCGCGTCGTCGGTGACGTCGCAGTCGAACGTGAGCGTCGAATCGAACTCGGCGGCGAATTCGGCGATGCGCTCCTTGAAGCGCTCGCCCTGGTAGCTGAAGGCGAGTTCGGCGCCTTCGCGGCGGCAGGCCTTGGCGATGCCGTAGGCGATCGATCGGTTGGACAGCAGGCCGGTGATCAGCAGCCGCTTGCCGGCAAGAAAACCCATGGCGTCTCCGTGGTTCAAGGCTGGGCAGATGCCCGCCGGCGAGAGCCGCTGCGGGCAGAGCGCGGCGATTTTGTCATGCAGGCCACGCCCGGCCGGCTTGACAGTATGCGAGGTTGCTAGTAACCGGTAGTCAGAGTACAATCTCAGTTTTGCCAGAGAGCTGCTTGGCCGTTTGGAACCTGGCTCATCGAGTGCCCCTAGCGGCTTTCGTGAGCGAGGCGACGGAAGGCCTCAAACGTGGGCGGATTCTTCCGGCCCATTTTTTTTGCTCAAACGGTTTTTCGGGGTTTTTTGCTGGACGTGCATGCTGGGCGTGCAGATCGACAGACGGGGCGATAGACGGGGCGACTGATGACGTGGCAGAGCGCGGTTGAGCGCACCGTGACAGGACTGGGATACGACCTCGTCGGCACCGAGAAGGGGGCCGGCGGGCTGCTGCGTGTCTACATCGAGCATGAGCCGCAAGCCGGCGCCGAGCGCTGGATCACGGTCGACGACTGCGAGCGCGTCACGCGCCAGCTGCAGCATGTGCTCGAGGTCGAGAACTGCGACTACGCGCGTCTCGAAGTGTCGTCGCCGGGCCTCGATCGGCCGCTGCGCCGCGCGGCCGACTTTGCGCGCTTCGCCGGCGAGCAGGTCGAGATCGCGCTGAAGCTGCCGTTCCAGGGACGCAAGAAATGGCGCGGCGCGCTGCGGGCGCGCCCGGAAGGCGGCGAATCGGCCTGGCGGCTCGTGCTGGCCGACGAGACGGCGGCGGCCCGCAAGCCCGGCAAGGCCCGCCCGAAGCCGCCGGCCTCGCCCGAGGTCGAGCGCGTGCTGGATTTTTCGCTCGACGAGGTGCGCGAAGCGCACCTGGTGCCGGTCGTGAACTTCAAGGGACGGCAATCCGCCGCGCCCGCGGAGGAAGCGGCCGCGACGCACGATGAAGACGAAGGAGGTCGTATCCAATGAACCGCGAACTGTTGATGCTGGTGGACGCCATTTCACGCGAGAAGAGCGTGGACCTCGAAGTGGTGTTCGCGGCCGTCGAGTCCGCGCTCGCGTCGGCTTCGAAGAAGCTGCAGGGCGGGGAGGTCGACATTCGCGTGTCCATCGACCGCGAGACCGGCGACTACGAGACCTTCCGCCGCTGGCACGTCGTCCCGAACGACGCCGGCCTGCAGCTGCCTGATTCCGAGATCCTGCTGTTCGAGGCGCAGGAGCAGATCGCCGACATCGAGGTCGACGACTACATCGAGGAGCAGATCGAGTCGGTGTCGATCGGCCGCATCGGCGCGCAGGCCGCCAAGCAGGTGATCCTGCAGAAGATCCGCGACGCCGAGCGCGAGCAGTTGCTGAACGACTTCCTGTCGCGCGGCGAGAAGATCTTCGTGGGTACCGTGAAGCGCCTCGACAAGGGCGACATCATCGTCGAGTCGGGCCGCGTCGAAGGGCGCCTGCGCCGCAGCGAGATGATCCCGAAGGAGAACCTGCGCACCGGCGACCGCGTGCGCGCCTTCATCGCCGAGGTCGACCCGACGTTGCGCGGGCCGCAGATCCTGCTGTCGCGCTCGAGCCCGGGCTTCATGATGGAACTCTTCGCGCAGGAAGTGCCCGAGATCGAACAGGGCCTGCTCGAGATCAAGTCGTGTGCCCGCGATCCGGGTTCGCGCGCGAAGATCGCGGTCGTCTCGCACGACAAGCGCGTCGACCCGATCGGCACCTGCGTAGGCGTGCGCGGCTCGCGCGTCAATGCCGTGACCAACGAGCTCGCCGGCGAGCGCGTCGACATCGTCTTGTGGTCGGAGGATCCGGCCCAATTCGTGATCGGCGCGCTGGCGCCGGCCAACGTGCAGTCGATCGTCGTCGACGAAGAGCGCCACGCGATGGACGTCGTCGTCGACGAGGAGAACCTCGCGATCGCGATCGGCCGCGGCGGCCAGAACGTGCGGCTGGCGTCCGAGATGACGGGCTGGCGCATCAACATCATGACGGCCGAGGAGTCCGCGTCCAAGCAGGCCTCCGAGACCGACCAGGTGCGCACGCTCTTCGTGGAGAAGCTCGACGTCGACGCCGAGGTCGCCGACATCCTGATCGCCGAAGGCTTCTCCAGCCTCGAGGAAGTCGCCTACGTCCCGATGCAGGAAATGCTCGAGATCGAGAGCTTCGACGAGGACACCGTCACCGAACTGCGCACGCGCGCCAAGGATGCGCTCCTGACGATGGAAATCGCGCGGGAAGAAGGCGTCGGCGACACCACGCAGAACCTGCGCGAGTTCGAGGGCCTGTCGCCCGAGTTGCTCCAGAAGCTGTCGGCCGGCGGCATCCACACGCGCGACGACCTCGCCGACCTCGCGGTCGACGAGCTGACCGAGATGACCGGCATCGACGATGAACAGGCCAAGGCGCTGATCATGAAGGCGCGCGAGCACTGGTTCGTGAACTGAGAGGCTGAGAGGCAATCCGCCATGACCGCTCCGACCCCGAAAACGGCCCCACTCCGCGTTGCAAATGCTCGCCATAGCCCGAGCTATGGCTGCGCTTTGCGCCTTGATTGGGGCCGTTTGCGGGGCCGTCTCGGCCACGCCGGACTGCCTCTCAGCCTCTGACATGGCCACCACCATGTAGCACGCACCGCACTGAACGCAAGACTAGCAAGGACAAACCACCCATGGCTTCGACCACCGTCGCCCAACTCGCCGCCGAGCTGAACCGCTCGGCCGCGGTATTGCTCGAGCAGCTCCAGTCGGCTGGCGTCGGCAAGAAGTCGACGGAAGATGCGCTGACAGAGTCCGACAAGGAACGGCTGCTCGATCACCTGCGCTCCGCGCACGGCACGGCCGGCGGCGCCGAGCGCAAGAAGATCACGCTGACGCGCAAGTCCACGACCGAGATCAAGCAGGCCGATGCGAGCGGCAAGGCGCGCACGATTCAGGTCGAAGTGCGCAAGAAGCGCACCTTCATCAAGCGCGACGACTCGCCGACGGCCGATGCATCGGCGGAGCCGGTGATCAGCGAGGCCGAACTGCAGCGCCGCGAAGAAGAAGCCAGCGCGCAGGCAGAACTCCTGCGTCGCCAGGAGGCCGACCTCGCCGAGAAGCGCCGTCTGCGCGAAGAGCAGGAAGCGCGCGAACGCGAGCGCGAAGCCGAGGAAGCGCGCGCACGCGAAGCCGCCGAGAAGCAGGCCGCCGAGGCCGCTGCCGCCGCGCTCGCCGCGGCGCAGGCGGCTGCGGCCGCCGAGGCTGCGGCCAAGGCCAACGCCACCAAGTCCGAAGCCGCGAAGTCCGAGGCGGCGAAGTCCGACGCGAAGGCGCCGGCGGCCGAAGCCAAGGCGGATGCCAAGCCGGCAGCCCCCGCCGAAGCGCCCAAGCCTGCCGAACCGGCCAAGCCGGCGCTGCGCGTGATCAAGGCGGCCGACGTCGCCAACGAGGACGCGCAGCGGGCCGCCGACCTGGCGAAGCGCCGCAAGGCCGCCGAGGAAGAAGCCGCGGCGATCCGCGAGATGATGTCGGGCCGCCGCAAGCCGGTGACGGCCGAGAAGAAGCCCGAGCCGCCGAAGCAGGCCGCGACCGAGATCAAGGGCACGATCCACAAGAAGGCCGGCGCGCCTGGGGCGACGGCGCCCGCGGCGCCCGGTGCCGCCGCCAAGCCGGGCGACAAGAAGGCGATCAAGTCCGAGAAGCTGTCGTCGAGCTGGGCCGATGATGCGGCCAAGAAGCGCAACGCCGCCAAGCCGTCGCTGCGCGGCCCGGCGGGTGCCGGTGCCGGCCGTTCCGGCTGGCGCGCGCCGCGTGCCGGACGCCGCGGCGAGCGCAACGATGGCGGGCCGTCGAGCTTCATTCCGCCGGCGGAGTTCCAGCAGCAGGAGATCCACGTCCCCGAGACGATCTCGGTCGCCGACCTCGCGCACAAGATGTCGGTGAAGGCCTCCGAGGTCATCAAGCAGATGATGAAGCTCGGTCAGATGGTCACGATCAATCAGCAGCTCGACCAGGAGACGGCGATGATCGTGGTCGAGGAAATGGGCCACACGGCGCTCGCCGCCAAGCTCGACGACCCGGAGGCCTTCCTCGAGGAGGAAGTGGCCGCGGGCACGCACGAGGAGACGCCGCGCGCGCCGGTCGTGACGGTGATGGGCCACGTCGACCACGGCAAGACCTCGCTGCTCGACTACATCCGCACGACGCGCGTCGCGGCCGGCGAGGCCGGCGGCATCACGCAGCACATCGGCGCATACCACGTGAACACGCCGCGCGGCATGATCACGTTCCTCGACACGCCGGGCCACGCCGCGTTCACCGCGATGCGGGCGCGCGGCGCGAAGGCGACCGACATCGTCGTCCTGGTGGTCGCGGCCGACGACGGCGTCATGCCGCAGACCAAGGAAGCGATCAGCCACGCGAAGGCGGCCGGCGTGCCCATCGTCGTCGCGATGAACAAGATCGACAAGCCCGAGGCCAACATCGAGCGCGTGAAGAGCGAGCTCGTTGCCGAGCAGGTCGTGCCGGAAGACTTCGGCGGCGATTCGCCCTTCGTCGGCGTCTCGGCGAAGACCGGGCAGGGCGTGGACGAGCTGCTCGAGCAGGTGCTGCTGCAGGCCGAAGTGCTGGAGCTGAAGGCCGCGGTCGATGCGCCCGCCAAGGGCCTCGTGATCGAAGCGCAGCTCGACAAGGGCCGCGGTCCGGTCGCGACCGTGCTGGTGCAGAGCGGCACGCTGAAGCGCGGTGACGTCGTGCTGGCCGGATCGAGCTACGGGCGCGTGCGCGCGATGCTCGACGAGGACGGCAAGACCACCACCGAGGCCGGTCCGTCGATCCCGGTCGAGATTCAAGGCCTGACCGAGGTGCCGCAAGCCGGCGACGAGTTCATGGTGCTGGCCGACGAGCGGCGCGCACGCGAAGTCGCGACGTTCCGCCAGGGCAAGTACCGCGACGTCAAGCTCGCCAAGCGCCAGGCGGCGAACCTCGAGAACATGATGGAGCAGATGGGTCAGGGCAGCGCCCAGACCCTGGCGCTCATCGTCAAGGCCGATGTGCAAGGCTCGCAGGAAGCGCTGGCGCAATCGCTGCAGAAGCTCTCGACCGACGAGGTCAAGGTGCAGATCGTCCATGCGGCGGTCGGCGGCATCAGCGAATCCGACGTCAACCTCGCGATCGCGTCGAAGGCCGTCATCATCGGCTTCAACACGCGGGCCGACGCCGGCGCGCGCAAGCTCGCCGAGGGCAACGGCATCGACGTCCGCTACTACAACATCATCTACGACGCCGTCGACGACGTGAAGGCGGCGATGACCGGCATGCTCGCGCCCGAGCAGCGGGAGGAAGTCATCGGCACCGCCGAGATCCGCCAGGTGTTCGTGGCGTCCAAGATCGGCACGGTGGCCGGCTCGATGGTCACGGCCGGCGTGGTGCGGCGCGGCGCGCGCTTCCGCCTGCTGCGCGAGAACATCGTGGTCTACACCGGCGAGGTCGAGTCGGTGCGCCGCATGAAGGACGACGTGCGCGAAGTCAAGGAAGGCTTCGAGTGCGGTATCAAGCTGAAGAACTACAACGACATCAAGGAAGGCGACCAGCTCGAGTTCTTCGAGGTCAAGGAAGTGGCCCGGACACTGTAGAACCTCCGGCGGCTTTCACCCCGAACCCCGCCGTCCCAAACGGCGGGGTTCGTGTTTTGGGGGATGTGCATGCGACACAAGAAATCGATCCCGAACCGCAGCTTCCGCATCGCCGACCAGATCCAGCGCGACGTCGCCGAGCTGATCCGCGAGCTGAAAGATCCGCGCATCGGCATGGTCACGATCAACGCGGTCGAGGTCACGCCCGACTATGCGCACGCGACGGTGCTGTTCTCGCTGCTGGTCGGCGACCCGGAGGAATGCGAGACGGCGCTGAACGAAGCGGCCGGCTACCTGCGCAACAGCCTCTTCAAGCGGCTGCAGATCCACACCGTGCCGACCTTGCACTTCAAGTTCGACCGCACGACCGAGCGCGCCGCCGAGCTCAATGCGCTGATCGCGCAGGCGAACGCGACGCGGGCGAAGGACGACTGAGACCTTGAAGAACACGGTCGCCCGCCGCGCCGTCCACGGCATCCTGCTGCTCGACAAGCCGCTCGGCCTGACGAGCAACGCCGCCTTGCAGCGCGCCAAGCGCCTCTTCCGCGCCGAGAAGGCCGGCCACACCGGTACGCTCGATCCGCTCGCGACCGGGCTCTTGCCGCTGTGCTTCGGTGCGGCGACGAAGTTCTCGCAGGCGAGCCTCGATGCCGACAAGGCCTATCGCGCGACCGTGCAGTTCGGCGTGACGACGACGACCGGCGATGCCGAAGGCGACCTGATCGCACGCCGCGACGGCCACGTGACCCGCGCGGCGTTGGCGGCTGCCTGCGCGCGCTTCATCGGCGCGATCCGCCAGGTGCCGCCGATGCACTCGGCGCTGAAGCACGAAGGCAAGGCGCTCTACGACTATGCGCGCGCCGGCGTCACGATCGAACGCGAGCCGCGCGACGTGACGATCCATCGCATCGTCGTCGAAGCAGCCGACGATGCCGGACCGAACGACATCTGGACGCTGCACGTGCACTGCTCCAAAGGCACCTACATCCGCACCCTGGCCGAGGACATCGGCGCGGCGCTCGGCTGCGGCGCGCATCTCGCGGCCTTGCGCCGCACCCGCTGCGGGCCGCTGGACCTGGCGCAGGCCGCGACCTTCGAGCAGCTCGACGCGATGAGCGAAGCCGAACGAGAAGCCGCGCTGCTGGCGGCCGATGCGCTCGTCGCCGACTGGCCGATGGTGCGCCTCGGCACGGAAGATGCGGGCCGGTTCCTGACCGGCCTGCGCCGCCGCACCGCGCAGGCCGATGCGCCGCAGGTGCGCGTCTACGGACCCGAGCCGCACGCCTTCCTCGGCAGCGGCCACATCGCAGGCGGCGAGCTGATCCCGTCGCGCCTGCTCAGCCCGGCCGAAGTGCAGGGCCTGCTGAACGCTTGAACGAGAACATCATGACGACCCGACAGATCCGCAACATCGCCATCATCGCCCACGTCGACCACGGCAAGACCACGCTGGTCGACCAGTTGCTGCGCCAGAGCGGCACCTTCCGCGCCAACGAGAAGGTGGCCGAGCGCGTGATGGACAGCAACGACCTCGAGCGCGAGCGCGGCATCACCATCCTCGCGAAGAACTGCGCAGTGGAATGGAAAGGCACGCACGTCAACATCGTCGACACGCCGGGGCACGCCGACTTCGGCGGCGAGGTCGAGCGCGTGCTGTCGATGGTCGACTCGGTCCTGCTGCTGGTCGATGCGGTCGAAGGCCCGATGCCGCAGACCCGCTTCGTCACGAAGAAGGCGCTCGCGCTGGGGCTGAAGCCCATCGTCGTGGTCAACAAGGTGGACCGCCCGGGCGCGCGGCCCGACTACGTGATCAACGCGACCTTCGACCTGTTCGACAAGCTCGGCGCGACCGAAGAGCAGCTCGACTTCCCGGTGATCTTCGCGTCGGGGCTGAACGGCTGGGCGACCTTGACGCAAGGCGAGGTCGGCAAGGATCTCGCGCCGCTGTTCGACGCGATCCTGCAGCACGTGCCGGCGCACGAAGGCTCGCCCGACGATCCGCTGCAGCTGCAGATCTGCTCGCTCGACTACTCGAGCTACGTCGGGCGCATCGGCATCGGCCGCATCAACCAGGGCACGCTGAGGCCGATGCAGGACGTCGCGGTCTACAGCGGGCCCGACTCGACGCCCGTGAAGGCGCGCGTCAACCAGGTGCTCAAGTTCGAAGGCCTGGAGCGCCAGCAGGCGACCGAGGCCGGCCCCGGCGACATCGTGCTGGTCAACGGCATCGAAGGCATCGGCATCGGCGTCACGCTGACCGACCTCGAGCGTCCGGCGCCGCTGCCGATGCTGAAGGTCGACGAGCCGACGTTGACGATGAACTTCTGCGTCAACAACTCGCCGCTCGCGGGCCGCGAGGGCAAGTTCGTGACGAGCCGGCAGATCTGGGACCGCCTGCAGCGCGAGCTGCAGAGCAACGTCGCGCTGAAGGTCAGCGACACCGACGAGGACGGCATCTTCGAGGTCTCGGGCCGCGGCGAGCTGCACCTGACGATCCTGCTCGAGAACATGCGCCGCGAAGGCTACGAGCTCGCGGTCAGCAAGCCGCGCGTCGTCTTCAAGGAAGAGGGCGAGGAGCGGCTCGAGCCGATCGAGCAGGTCACCGCCGACGTCGAGGACCAGCATCAGGGCGCCGTGATGCAGGCGCTCGGCGAGCGCAAGGCCGAGCTCGTCAACATGGAGCCGGACGGCATGGGCCGCGTGCGTCTCGACTACAAGATCCCGGCGCGCGGCCTGATCGGCTTCCAGAACGAGTTCCTGAACCTGACGCGCGGCACCGGCCTCATCAGCAACATCTTCGACGGCTACGAGCCTTACAAGGGCGAGATCGAAGGCCGCAAGAACGGCGTGCTGATCAGCCAGGACGACGGCGAGGCGGTGACGTATTCGCTCGGCAAGCTCGACGACCGCGGCCGCATGTTCGTGAAGGCCGGCGACCCGTTGTACGAAGGCATGATCATCGGCATCCACTCGCGCGACAACGACCTCGTCGTCAATGCGGTGCGCGGCAAGCAGCTCACGAACTTCCGCGTGAGCGGCAAGGAAGACGCCATCAAGATCACGCCGCCGATCATCCTGACGCTCGAATATGCGGTCGAGTTCATCGCCGACGACGAGCTGGTCGAGATCACGCCGAAGTCGATCCGCATCCGCAAGCGCCACCTGAAGGAGCACGAGCGCAAGCGCGCGGCGCGCGACATCGCGTAGTCATCGACGTGCCCGGCCGGCGGCCTCGGCGCGCCATGCGCTCGGCGCCCGTCCGGTCGTGCGCTGGAAGAAGCGCGTGAAGTAGCCGGCGTCGGAAAAGCCGAGGCCGAGCCCGATCTGCTTGACGCTGAGCGTCGTGTAGGCGAGCTCGCGCTGCGCTTCGAGCGCGAGGCGCGCATGCAGCACCGCGAGCGCCCCGCGGCCGAGCACCTGGCGGCAGACGCGGTTGAGCTGCGTAGCCGTGATGCCGAGCTCGCGGGCGCAATCGGAGAGCAGCGGCTGCGTGCGAAAGCGCCGCTCGACGAGTTCGCGGAAGCGCCGCACATGGATCAGCGCACGCCGCTCGTCGACCGCCGACGCGGCTTCGCCGGCCGGCAGGCGGCGGCCGATCAGCAGCAGCAATTGCAGCAGCGCCAGCTCCATCGCGAGCGGGCGCCATGGTGCAGCGCGCGCGTATTCGTCGCGCAGCGCATGCACGGCCCGGCCGATCTCCTGTCCGTCGGCCCGTTCGAGGCGATGGCGGCGCAGGCGCAGCACGGCGGCCGCGAGCGCGGGCTGGCCGGCGAGCAGGCGTTGCAGTTGCTGTTCCTGCACCGTCACGACGACGCCTTGCACGTCGGGCGAGAACGCGAAGCCGTGCATCGAGAGCGCCGGCACCGTGACGATCGCCGCACCGCGCAGTACCGCTTCCTCGCCGTCGCAGGTCGACGCGCACCGGCCCGAGCGGATGTACAAAATCTGAAACAGCGACTCATGCCGGTGCGGCCGGATCTCCCAGTCGTGCAGCCGGCTGCGCTCGGCGATCGACTCGCAATGCAGCCAGTCCAGCCCGGGCGATGCGCCGGTCTCGCCATAGAGCGCGAAGGTCGGCAGCGGGCTTTGCATCGAAGGGCGGCGGCGACGGGTGGTGTTCGAATTGTGCAAGCCCTTGCGCTTTCCGTCCATTGCCGCGGCGGCGTTGGCCGGCGTACGCTCCGCGTCACCACAACGAGACGCGGAGACCGTCCATGCGCACCCAGGTGGCGATCATCGGCGCGGGCCCGGCCGGCCTGCTGCTCGGCCAGCGCCTGCACCAGGCCGGCATCGACGCGATCGTGATCGAGCGGCGCAGCCCCGACTATGTGCTCGGCCGCATCCGCGCCGGCGTGCTGGAGCAGGGCACGGTCGACCTGCTCGACGAGCTCGGGCTCGGACGCCGCATGCATGCGGAAGGATTGGTGCACGGCGGCATCAACCTCGGCCACCGCAACCTGCGCGACCGCGTCGACCTGCATGGATTGACCGGCGGCAAGAACGTGACGGTCTACGGCCAGACCGAGGTCACGCGCGACCTGATGGAAGCGCGCCAGGCCGCCGGTGCACCGAGCATCTACGAGGCCGAGCAGGTCGCGCTGCACGACTTCGACGGCGCCGCGCCGCGCGTCACCTGGCGGCAGGGCGGCGTCGAGCACGAGCTGCACTGCGACGTCATCGCCGGCTGCGACGGCTTCCACGGCGTGAGCCGGCAGAGCGTGCCGAGCAGCGCGTTGCACACCTGCGAGCGCGTCTATCCGTTCGGCTGGCTCGGCGTGCTGTCCGAGACGCCGCCGGTCGCCGGCGAGCTGATCTACAGCAACCATGCGCGCGGCTTCGCGCTGTGCAGCATGCGATCGCTCACGCGCAGCCGCTACTACATCCAGTGCGCGCTGGACGACCATGTCGAGCAATGGTCGGACGATGCGTTCTGGGACGAGCTCCGGCACCGCCTCGATCCGGAGACGGCGGAGGCGCTCGTCACCGGGCCATCGATCGAGAAGAGCATCGCGCCGCTGCGCAGCTTCGTCGCCGAGCCGATGCGCTTCGGGCGGCTCTTCCTGGCCGGCGATGCGGCGCACATCGTGCCGCCGACGGGCGCCAAGGGACTCAACCTCGCGGCGTCGGACGTGCGCTACCTGTCCGACGCGTTGATCCGCTACTACCGCGACAACGACGCGGGCGGCATCGACGGCTATTCCGAGCGCTGCCTCGCGCGCGTCTGGAAGGCGGTGCGCTTCTCGTGGTGGTTCACGTCGCTGATGCACCGCTTTCCCGAGACCGGCGAGTTCGGTCAGAAGCTGCAGGAGGCGGAGATCGCCTACCTCGTGGGCTCCAACGCGGCATCGACCGCGCTGGCAGAGAACTACGTCGGCCTGCCGCTCTGACTCAGGCCTGAACTGCCAGACCCACGCGGGCCGACCGCTTGCTGCGATGGCCGAACAGGAAGATCGTGATGCCCGCGATCACCGCCGGCACGCCGACCAGCGCGAACACCGCCGGCAGCGTCAGCCCCATCGACAGCATCGCCGCGCCGCCCATCGAGCCGACCACCGATCCGATGCGGCCGACGCCGTTGGCCCAGGCGACGCCGGTGGCGCGGCAATCGGTCGGGTAGTAGCCGGCCGTCAGCGCATTCGCGCCGACCTGCGAGCCCGAAATGCAGAAGCCCGCGCAGAAGACCGCCAGTCCGATCAGCGCCGGCGAGCCCGCCAGGCTGCCGATCGCGGCGATGAAGATACCGGCCAGCGCATAGCTCACCGCCAGCACGCGGTGCGGCGGCACGCGGTCCATCAGCCAGCCGAGCACGATCGCGCCGGCCGTCCCGCCGACCTGGAACATCGCGGTCACGAGCGATGCCGTCTTCAGCGACACGCCGGTGCTCTTGATGAAGGTCGGCAGCCAGCTCGACAGCAAGTAGATCACGAGCAGGCTCATGAAGAACGCGAGCCACAGCAGCAAGGTGCCGCGCAGCAGGTCGGGCTTGAAGAGACGGGTCAGCGGCAGACCGGCGGACTTGCGCTGCGCGATGGTGTAGCGCGCGTTGCCGTCGACCTGCTCGCCCGGCGCGACGCGGCGCAGGATCGCCGCGATGCGCGCGGCGGGCGCTCCGCGCAGCACGAGGTAGCGCACCGACTCGGGCAGCTTCCACACCAGAGCCGGCAGCAGCACGAGCGGCAGAGCGCCGCCGACGATCAGCACCGAGCGCCAGCCGAGCTGCTCGACGAGCTGCGCGGATGCGATGCCGCCGAGCGCCGAGCCGACGGTGAAGCCGCAGAACATGGTCGTGACGAGCAGCGAGCGGCGCTGCTCCGGGCAGAACTCGGAGGTCAACGTGATCGCGTTCGGCATCGCGCCGCCGAGCCCGAGGCCGGTGAGAAAGCGCAGCAGCACCAGTCCCCAGAGCGAGGGCGCGGCGGCCGATGCGAGGCTCGCGATGCCGAAGAACAGCACGCAGCCGACCAGCACGCTCTTGCGGCCGTAGCGGTCGGCAAGCGGCCCGAACAGGAACGCGCCGGCCATCAGTCCCGCGAGGCCGGCGCCGAACAGCGGGGCGAGCTGCGCCGGCGTCAGGCTCCATTCGGCGCGGATCGCCGGCGCGAGGAAGCCGATCGCGGCGGTATCGAAGCCGTCGATCGCGACGATCAGGAAGCACAGCAGCACGATCAGCAGCTGGAACGGCGCGATGCGGTGGCGATTGATGAAGTCGGTGACCTCGATCGAGGTGGGCATGTCATGTCTCCTTGGTCTGTGATGTTTTCGTCGCGGCGTCGCTGCGCCGTCGCGCGCCGCTTCAGAACCTGTGAACGAACCCTCGACCCGGGGCTCTGAACAGGTTCTGAGCGAGTCGCCTGCGCTGCGCAATTTCCTAGGCGACTTCGCTCCGGCGACTCAGTCGGCGGCCTTGACGTGGAGCCCGATCTCGCCGACGCCGGCGATCGATCCGTCGATGCGATCGCCGGCCGACACCGCACCCACGCCTTCGGGCGTGCCGGTGTAGATCAGGTCGCCCGGCTCCAGGTGATAGAAGCGCGACAGGTCGGCGATGACCTCGCGCACGTTCCAGATCAGCATCGACAGGTCCGATTGCTGGCGTGTCTTGCCGTTGACGCGCAGCTCGAGCGCGCCGCGGTCCAGTACCCGGCCCGGCATCGGAACGATCGCCGAGACGACCGATGACTGCTCGACGTCCTTGCCCAGATCCCATGGCCGTCCCTGGTCGCGCGCCGCGAGCTGCAGATCGCGGCGCGTCATGTCGAGGCCGCAGGCATAGCCGTAGATCAGCTCGTGCGCATCGCCCGCGGTGACGCGGAAGCCCGGCCGGCCGATCGCGACGACGAGCTCCATCTCGTACTGGAAGTCGGCCGTCTCGGGCGGGTAGGCCACGGTCGCACCGGAGCCGACCAGCGTCTGCGGCGACTTCGTGAAGTAGAAGAGCTTGCTCGCGGCCTTGTCGACCGGCCGGCCCATCTCGATCGCATGGGCGTGGTAGTTGCGGCCGACGAAAAAGAGCCGGTTCACCGGCAGCCGGTCGCTCGTGCCTTGCACGGCGACCGAGGGCACGGCGGGCGGGTTCCAGAGGTAGGTGGTCATCGGGTGTCTCCTGGGGTTCGGATCGGGTTCAGGAACGCTGCTCGTAGACGCCGAGCTTCTCGTGCAGCGGCGTCTCGTCGGCGATGAAGAAGAAGGCGGGTCGGGACGGCGATGGATTCGCCAAGGTCACCGGCGTATAGCCGGGCGCGACGCAGGTATCGGCTTCGGCCAGCGCATGCTCGGTCGCGCCGATGCGCACCGAGGCCGCGCCTTCGATCAGGTGGTAGACCGCTGCCGGCGAGCGCACCGGCAGCGCGAGGCGCTCGCCCGGCCGCAGCATCAGCGCGTGGTAGCCGAGGATGTTCTGCGCGTGCGCGCCGGTCTCGGGGTTCACGTAGGTGACCTGCAGCGCTTCATCGGCCGGCCGCTCGGCCGCGAGCGCTTCGAGCGCGGCGCGCGTATCGGACCAGGCATAGCGCAGCATCGGACAGGCGTTCGTCCCGCGCTCGAACGCCGGCGTCGGCACGAGACCCGGACGCCGGTAGGCACTGTCGCGCGGCGGCTTCACGGCCTGGCGCTCGCCATCGACGTGGTAGCTCGCCTCCATGTAGTGGACGAGCGGCAGATCGAGCACGTCGAGCCAGATCACCGGCTCGATGCCGTCATGGCCGTGCTCGTGCCACAGGCCGGTCGGCGTCAGCACGAGATCGCCGCGGTGCATCTCGCACCGCTGGCCGTCCACCGTGGTGTAGGCGCCTGCGCCTTCGACGATCATGCGCACCGCGTTCGGCGTGTGGCGGTGCGCCGGCGCCCATTCGCCCGGCAGCAGGAGCTGCATGCCGAGGTAGATCGCGGCGCTGGCCTGCATGCTGTCCGCGCCGTGGCCCGGATTGGCGAGGACCAGTACGCGGCGCTCGGCCTTTTCGATCGGCGTCAATGCGCCGGCGCGCATCAGCAGCGGGCGCAGCGTCTCGTACGACCAATGCGTAGTCCGGGTGCGCGGCTGCGGCTGGTCGGCCGGCAGCAAGGCGCGCAGGCTGGGCCAGAGCGGGACGAGGTTCTGCCGGGCGAGCGCCGCGCGGTAGTCGGTGGGCAAGTCTTCGAGGCGGCCGAGTTCCTGGCTCATGAGTTTCTCCTTGCGATCAATCGGCGTTTCAGGCGGCGAGACAGGTATCGACCGTCCAGCCGTACAGCCACTCCATCGCGTCGTAGTAGCGCTCGGGCGTGCGGTCCTTCCACAGGTCGTTGCGCACCAGGCGCTCGACGCCCTTGGCGTGGAAGATGCGGCCCATCTCGCGGGCCGACAGCACGACGCGTGCGGTGCGCGCCACCCGCGAGCGCTGGTAGTGGGCGTAGGCCTTCGCGTGGTCGTTGCCGTGGACGCGCAACGCCTCGCCGAGCGTCACCGCATCCTCCATCGCCATGCAGGCGCCCTGCGCAAGGTACTGCAAGGTCGGATGCGCGGCATCGCCGAGCAGCGCGACGCGGCCGTAGACCCACTGGCCGATCGGCTCGCGGTCGGCGGTCGCCCAGCGCTTCCAGTCCTTCGGCAGGTCGATGAGCTGACGCGCCTTCGGGCAGATGCCTTCGAAGTAGCTCTGCACCTCTTCGCGGCTGCCCTCGCGCACGCTCCACTCTTCCTGCTCGCGGCTGTGGAAGGTGACGACGACGTTGTACTGCTCGCCGCCGCGCAGCGGGTAGTGCACCAGGTGGCAGTTCGGGCCGACCCAGATGCTCGCGGCGTTCCATTGCAGGTCGGCCGGGAAGTCCTTCCGGTCGACGACCGCACGGTAGACGACGTGGCCCGAGACGCGCGCATCGTCGCCCACGTATTGGCGCCGCACCGCCGACTTGACGCCGTCGGCGCCGATCAGCAGCAGGCCGCGGTGCGTGCCGCCCTTGGTGTCGTGCACCGTGACGCCGTCGTCGTCCTGCTCGACGCGCTGCACCGTCGTGCCGGTCGCCACGCTGATGCGGTCCGTGGCACGCGCGCCTTCGAGCAGCGAGCCGTGCACGTCGGCGCGATGGATCACCGCATACGGATTGCCGAAGCGCGCCCGGAACGCCTCGCCGGTCGGTATGCGGCCGACCAGCGTCTCGTCGATCGCATCGTGCATCACCATCTCGTCGGTGTAGACGGCGCGACTGCGCGCGATGGGTCCGATGCCGAGCGCGTCGAACGCCGCGAACGCGTTCGGCCCGAGCTGGATGCCGGCGCCGATCTCGCCGAGGTGCGGCGCCTGCTCCAGCACCTTGACGCTGTAGCCCTGGCGCGTGAGGGCCAAGGCCGCCGCGATGCCGCCGATGCCGCCGCCGGCGACGAGGATCGGAAGGGTGGTCTTGCTGCTGCTCATCGCGTGTCTCCTGTCGTCGTGTGCGGGCAGTGTCGATCTCGGACGCTATTGCGTAAAGCCGTGATCGGATATACCTTGCATACCGTTTCTTGATAGAGGGCAGGTGTCGCCATGGCCAAGCTCGACATCGACTGGCTGCACGTGTTCATCGAGGTCTACAAGACGCAGAGCGTGTCGCGCGCGGCCGAGCACCTCGGCATGGCGCAGGCCAACGCCAGCGTCGCGCTCGCCAAGCTGCGCGCCCATTTCGGCGACAAGCTGTTCGCGCGGACGTCGCGCGGCATGGAGCCGACGGCGTTCGCGCAGACGATCTATGCCGACGTGCAGGCATCGGTCGAGCGGCTGGCGCGCCTCGCCGGCACGCGCGCCGCGTTCGATGCCGCGACCGCCGAGCGCAGCTTTCGCATCGGCATGACCGACATCAGCGAGGTCGTCGTGCTGCCCACGCTCGTGAATCATCTGCGCCGCGCGGCGCCCGGCGTCGTCGTCGAAGCCGAGCGCATCACGACCGAAACGCCGCGCCGGCTGGAGGCCGGCGACATCGACCTCGCGGTCGGCTTCATGCCGCACCTCGAGGCCGGCTTCTACCAGCAGGTGCTGTTCCAGCAGGCCTTCGTCTGCCTCGCGTCAGCCGATCATCCGCGCGTGCAGTCGAAGCCGACCAAGGCGCAGTTCCTCGCCGAGAGCCACATCGTCGTGACGACGTCGGGCACCGGCCATGCGATCGTCGACAAGGTGATGGCGCAGAAGGGCTACGAGCGGCGCATCGCGTTGAAGGTGCCGAGCTTTCTCGGTGTCGCGCGGCTCGTCGCGCGCACCGAACTGCTGGTCATCGTGCCGCGCCGCCTCGGCGATGCGTTCGCGCAGCAGGAGCGCGTGCGCCTGATCGATCCGCCGGTGCACCTGCCGGCGTTCGCGGTCAAGCAGCATTGGCACGAGCGTTTCCATGCCGACGCCGCCCATGCCTGGCTGCGCCAGACGCTGGCGGCGGTGCTCAACTCGACGGCCGGCGCGAGCGCTGCTTCGCCGAAGGCGGCTTGACGATGGTCGTGAGCGGCGGTGCGCTCTTCAGCGCGTCGGCCTGCGCGGCGGCGGCCTGCGCGATCAGCGCCCTGACGGCCGGCAGGCCGAGGTCGGCGGCGCTCTTCAGCCGCACGCCGCGCACCTGCACGCCCGAGCCTTCGAGCAGGCCTTCGGGATCGTGCAGATCGACGCCGCGCAGGAAGAACAGCGTGACCCATTGCGGATAGCCGGCGATCGAGATGAACGACTCGCGCGAGCGCTCGCTAGCGCTGATGCCGAAGACGAGCGCGTTGTAGTTGTCGAACACCAGTTCGTAGCCGCGCGGGAAGGCGGCGCGCAACCGCGTGCGCGCGTCGCGCAACTGGGTCTCGATGGCCGGGGTGTACTTGGCGAGGAAGGCGGCGATCTGCGATTCGTTGCTGTCCATCGGCGTAGGCGTGGTCTCCGAGACGATCGAAGAGCGCGAGTGTCGTACATCTGCGGCCGACATGCCGGACAGCGTGCGGCACGCGCATGCCGATGCCGATTCAGATCACCGATACCGTCACCACCGTCGTCTTCGTCACGCCGCCTCCGGTGCAGGCGAGCCGGTAGACATACAGGCCGCGCTTGGTCGGCGTCACCTTGAGCTGCCCGCCGATCGGCTTTCTTCCGCTCCACGCGCCGCTCGCGAAGCATGCGTCGAGGTTGGCGGAACTCCATTGCACCGAGTAGGGCTGGCCGACGATGGTGTCGAACGGCGGGATGCACTCGCCGAATTCGTTGTAGCAGGTCTTCGTCATCGACAGCGTCGCGGGTTGCGGCGCGAGCGCATCGAAACTGAAGACCGAGCCGCTCGCGCCCGGCGCACCGCCATATTGCGTCGTCGTGCCGTAGAGCAGGCCATCGCTGCCGAAGATCGGCGCGGCCACCGGCTCCGTGCCGTCGAAGGGCGACAGCAGCCGCAGGACCGTCAGCTTGCCCAGCGGCGTGATGCGGAAGATCGCGCCATAGCCGCTCGTCCCGCCGCCGAACGCGAGGCCGTAGAGCTTGCCGTCCGGCCCGCGCGCCAGGCCGCCGACCGGCTCGTAGGCGTCCCAGCCGTTGAAGCCGTAGAGCGTCGTGACGGTGCCGTCTGCCGTCATCCGGAAGACCGTGCCGCCGCCGTAGGGCCCGCCGCTGACGGTGACGCCGTAGAAGGTGCCGGCCGGCATCTCGACGAATCCCGAGGCCGGCCCGCTGCCGTCGGTGCCGTTGAACACGTGCAGGATCGTCAGGCTGCCCGTCGGCGTGATCCTGAAGATCGCGCCGTGCGGGTTCGCCGTCGGCCCGTAGCGCAGGCTGCCGTAGAGGTTGCCGTCGCTGCCGCGCATCAGGCCTCCGGGCTCCTGGCCTTCGGACGGCACGAAGGCGTGCAAGGTGCCGAAGGAGCCGTCGGGCGCGAGCTTGAACACCGTGCCGGCATCGCTCGCATTGCCGCCGCGCGCCATCGTCCCGTAGAGGTAGCCGTCGCCGCCGTCGACGAGGCTGCCCGGCGTGTCGCCGTCCGGACGGCCGGTCGCGGTGAAGGTGCGCAGCGTCGACAGCGCGCCCGCCGTCGTGATCCGGAAGACGCTGCCGCCGAAGCCGATGAAGCTGCCGCCGACCTGCGTCGTCCCCTGCGGCGTGCTGCCGTAGAGGTTGCCGTCGGGGAAGGTGGTCAGGCCGGCGTCGAGTTGCTGGCCGTCGGTGGCGGCGAACGAATGGAGGATCTCGAAGCTGCCGGCGCTCGTCACCGCGAACGCCGTGCCGTAGCCGTACACGCCGCCCGCATAGGTGGTGCCGTAGTACCGGCCGTCGGGACCCTGGACGATGCGGCCTTCCGGATACTGGCCGTCGTCGAAGTCGAAGCCGTGCAGGACCGTGAGGCCGCCGGCAGCAGCCGCCACCGGTACGGACAGCGCGAGCGCGAGGCAGATGCGGCCGAGGCGGCTGCTTCGGCCGGATGCGGAGTGGCTGGGATCGCGGATGGACATCGTCGTCTCCTCGCGGGGCGTCGTTCAACCGACCGACACCGTGACCGAGGCCGACACCGGGCCGGCTGCGCCACGGCAGGTCAGACGGTAGGTGTAGAGGCCGCGTTGCAGTGGCGTGACGTCGATGCACCCGCCGATGGTCCGCGGCCCGCTCCAGGCACCGGAGGCCATGCAGCCGTCGAGATTGGCCGAGCTCCATTGCACCGAATACGGCACGCCGACCGGGACGTTGATCGGGCCGTCGCACCGGTCGAACTCGGTGGGGCAGGTCTTCGTCATCGTCAGCGCCGGCGGCTGCGCGTCGAGCACGTCGAGGCTGAACAGCGTGCCCGCGTTGCCGGCGCCGCCTTGAGCCGTCGTGCCGTACAGGCGGCCGTCGCTGCCGAAGACCGGCGCGGCCCGCGGACCCGTGCCGTCGCCCGTCTGCAGCAGTCGCAGCACGGTGAGCTGTCCGTTCGGCGTGATGCGGAAGATCGTTCCTAGACCGGCCGTGCCGCCGCCCTGGGTCATCCCGTAGAGCTGGCCGTCGGGCCCGGACACGACGCCGGTCGGTGCGTCGCCGTCGTAGCGGTTGTAGGCATGCAGCGTCGTCACGGAGCGGTGCGCCGCGTCGAACCGGAACAACGTGCCGCCGCCGCCCGACCCGGCCGCCTGGGCCGCACCGTAGAACGTGCCGGGCGGCGTCTCGATCAGCCGGCCTGCGGGCACGCCGCCTTCGCTGCCATCGAGCGGGAAGGTGTGCAGCACGCTGAACGCACCGGCCGGCGTGATCATGAAGATCGCGCCGTTGTAGGCAAACGCCGGGCCGGTGCGCAGCAGGCCGTAGAAGTTGCCGTCGCTGCCGCGCGTCAGGCCGTCGCCCACCGGGGTCGCGCCTTCGTCCGGCATGAACGCATGCAGCGTTGCCAGCGAGCCGTCCGGTGCGATCTTGAAGACCGTGCCGCCGCCGCCCGCGCCGCCGTAGGTCATCGTGCCGTACCAGTAGCCGTCGCCGCCGTCGACCAGCGCGCCGGGCGCCTGGCCGTCGGGACCGCGCGCCGGGAAGCGGCGCAGCGTCTGCAGCGCGCCCTGCGGCGTCAGCGTGTAGACCACCCCGCCGAACGACGGCCGAGACGGCAAGGGGTAGTGGCCTAGCGGTGCGCTGCCGACCAGGCTGCCGTCGGTGCGCGCCACCAGGGCCGCGTACGGATCGCTGCCATCGCTGCCGTCGAAAGCGAGCAGCGATCGGAAGCTGCCGTCAGCGCCGACCGAGAACGCGGTGCCGTCGTGGGCGGCACCGCCATTGGCGGTGGTGCCGTAGTAGCGGCCGTCCGTTCCCTGCACGAGCGGGGCCTGCGGCGACGCGCCGTCGTTGCCGTCGAAGGCGTGCAGCACCGTGAGGCCGCCTGCGGCGCAGCAGGCGGGCAGCAGCGCGAGCGCCGCGACGCACCGGCGCCAGGCCTGGCCGGCGGGCTGGGAAGTCGAGGACTTCATCGTAGCCTCCTCCGCGCGCAGCGCGCGTGCGCGAGCGAGGTGAAGTATCGATCCGGCCCGAGGCCGATTCAAGCGCGACGCAGCCGGCCGAGATCGATCACGCGATCGGCGCTGGCGATCGTCTCCGGCCGATGCGCGACGATGATGCGCGTCAGCGCGAGGGCGCGCACCGCGTCGTTCACGCGCCGCTCGCCGGCCACGTCGAGGTGGCTGGTGGCCTCGTCGAGGAACAGCATGCGCGGCGCGCGATACAGCGCGCGCGCCAGCAGCACGCGCTGCTTCTGGCCGCCCGACAGCACGCTGCCCATGTCGCCGACGGCGGTCTCGTAGCGCATCGGCATCGCGTCGATCTCGTCGTGCAGGCCGGCCTGGCGTGCGCAGCGCTCGACGAGCCGCGGGTCCGGCTCGGCGGCGAAGAAGCAGATGTTGTCGGCGATCGAGCCGGCGAAGAGCTGGTCGTCCTGCATCACGCTCGCGGCGGTGCGGCGCAAGCGCCCGATGCCGAACTCGGCGAGCGGCATGCCGTTCACCGTGATGCGGCCCGCGGTGGGCTCCAGCAGGCCCAGCATCAGCTTGACGAGCGTCGTCTTGCCGCAACCCGACGGGCCGACGATCGCGACGGACTCGCCGGCCTCGATGCGCAGGCTCAGGCGATCGATCAGCGGCGGCGCGCCGGGCTCGTAGGCGAAGCTGACATCGTCGAGCTCGATGCCGGCGGTCGCGGGCAGTTCGTCGGCAAAGCCGGTGGCCGCGAGCGGCTCGGGGCGTGCCAGCACGACATCGCCGACGCGCTCGGCATGCAGGCCGAGCATGCGCAGCTCCAGGCTCTTGTCGACCAGCGCGACGTAGCGCTGCACGAACTGCGCCTTCCACGCGATGAACGCGAACAGCATGCCGATCGAGAAGGGCCGCTCCGGCGTCGCGTCGAACACCAGCAGCGTGCCCAGCCACACGGTCGCGACCATCTCGAGGCCGAACAGCAGCACGTTGGCGGCCTGGCCGGCGAGCGCGATGCGTTCGCTGCGCATGCCCGCATTGCACTCGTCGACCGCGAGGTTCTGCCAGCGCGCATGCCGCTCGGTTTCGTGAGCGTGCAGCTTGACGGCCTGGATGCCGCGCAGGCTCTCGAGCAGATGGCCGTGCTGGCGCGCGGTGCGGATCATCTGCTCGCCGACCGCGCTGCGCATCGGCCAATACAGCGACAGCCGCAGCGCCAGGTAGAACGCAGCCGCGACCAGACCGACGAGCGCCAGCCGCGGACTGCGCGTGAACATCATCGCGACGGTGAGCAGCGCCATCGCGCCGTCGACGACCGCTTCGATCGCGCTCGTGCCGAGGGTGCGCTGCATCGCGTGCAGCGACTCGAAGCGCGACAGCACGTCGGCCGTCTGGCGGCTCTGGAACCAGGCGGGCGGCAGCCGCAGCAGATGGTGCAGCAAGCGCGACTGCAGTTGCAGATGCAGCCGGGTCTTCAACTGCACGATCAGCCAACCGCGTGTCGCGTGGGCCGCGGCCTGCAGCACCGCGATGCCGGCGAAGCCGATGCCGAGTGCGGCGATCAGCTGGCGCGCGCCGGCGCCGTGCGTCGCCGCATCGACGGCCCATTGCAGGTAGAACGGGGCGGCCAGCATCAGCGCCTGCAGAGCGAACGCGCAGGCGACGATGCAGGTCGCATCGTCGACCCAGCCGGCGAGCCGGCCGACGAGTGCCGGCACGGGCAGCATGACGCGATCGTCGCGCGCCTCGAAGTCGGGCGCCGGCGCGAGCTCGAGCGCGACGCCGGTGTAGTGGCGGCCGAGTTCGGCCCAGGTCACGTCGCGCCGGCCGCTCGCCGGATCGTGCAGCACGACGCCCCTGGCCGCACAGCGCACGAGCACGACGTAGTGGTTGAAGTCCCAGTGCAGCACGCAGGGCAGCGCGATGTCGCGCAGGGCGTCGGGTTCGGCACGCAGCGGCCGCGGCGTGAGGTGCAATGCCGATGCCGTGCGCATCAAGGTCGCCAGCGTCGCGCCCTTGGCCGAGATCGCATGCCGCTCGCGCAGCGCCGCAAGCGTCGTGCGATGACCATGGTGGCCGGCGACCATCGCGAGGCAGGCCAGGCCGCACTCGGCGGTCTCGCCCTGCAGCATGACGGGGGTGTCGCGCGCCGAGCCGCGGGCCCAGCCACGTGAGATGCGCAGCGGCACGCCGAGCAGCCGCTGGCGCTGTGCGTCCAGCGCCTCGGCGCGGAACAGCGGCATCATTCCTGCACCACGTGCAGGTCGCTGGCCGGCCGCACGTGCCGATCGCTCTCGGCATCGAGCATCGCGCGCGCCTCGGGCAGCACATCGGCAAAGGCATGGCGCGGCTTCGCATGAGCGGGCCGGCGGTAGTGCGGATCGCGGCTCGCGAGGAAGCTGCAGAAGGTGTCGAGCAACGGCAGGTCCGGACAGACTTCCTCGACCCAGAGGAACTGGCCCATCTGGTTGACCTCGAGGAACACGTGCTCGCCGTCCGGCGTGACGATGAAGTCGATGCAGCCGAACACGAGACCGAGCGACGCGAGCAGCGCACGGCAGCGTTGCTGCAAGGACTCGGACAACGCGTACGGCTCGACCTGCAGATCGTGCACGGCGGCGAGCCGCCAGTCGGTCTTGCCGGTTCGCGTGGCCTGCGAGTCGAGGCGCGCCGCGATCGCTTCATCGCCGATGCAGGTGACGCGCAGCTCGCAGGCCTTCGGCACGAGGGCCTGATAGATGCCCGGGCTCGCGCGCAGCAGTCCATCGTCGGGCAGCATGGACTCGTCGACGCGTGCCGTGTAGAGGCTCGCATAGCGGCCCGGCGATTCCCAGGTCACCGGCCGGAAGGCCTTGTAGACGGCGCCGCCTTCGGCATGGCGACGCACGAAGCGGCGGATGCGGGCCGGATCGTTGGAGACCAGCGTGTCGGGCAGCGCGAACCCGAGCTCGCGCGCCGCGACGAGCTGCACCGGCTTGTTCTCGGCGCGTGCCGCGGCCGCGGGTGGATTGACCGCGAACGCCAGACGCGACGTGAGGTCGAGGGCGCCCGCCAGCAAGGTGGCCGCCTCGCGCAACGCGAACCGGCGATCGGCCGGGTCCATGGCCGTCGCGATCACGGGGCGCGCGATACGGCGGTTCCAGTAGACGTCGGGCTGCGCATCGATCAGGCCGCCGGCGGCATCGGCGATGTCGATCCGGCTGTCCGTGCTGCCGGTCGCGATCGAGATCGAGCCGTGCTCCGGGAAGTCGGCGCAGCGCCAGCGCAGCACGCGATGGCCTGTGCGTTCGAGCACGCAGGTCACGGCGGCCGCATGCATGTCGTCGGGGATGGTCGGTATGAGGATGGTCGCCATGGCGTCTCGCGCGGGAGAGGGTGGTGTCCGGCGCACGCCATGCGCCGGACAGAAACGGACAGGAAGGGGAGGGCGTCAGGGATTGCCGTAGGGATCGCCGTCGCCGCCGTCGTCGAGATCGCCCCACGGCTCGCACGCGGTGCCGTGGAAGTCGCGCGTCTTCATCATGCCGCCGGCGACGGCCTCGATCTCTTCCTTGCCGAGCTCGCGGGCGAGACGGCGGGCGAGCACGCGGCCGATCGGGGCGGCGTCTTGTTGCTGGGTTGTATGCATGGGTTTCCTTTCGTGAGCAGTTGAAGTGCCGATGAGGGATGGATGCCGTGGAGCATCCATCGACGAAATCGAAACGGGCGCCCGCTTGCCGCCTCGCCTCCCTAGTTCGCCTGTGGCTGAGGGTCGGGCACGGCGGGACAATCCCTCGCCATGGAACCTGTTTCGTTGCCTGCCGCGAGCACGGTCGAAGACCGCGCGGCTCACGATGCGCGGTTTGCCGCGCTGTATGCCGAGTTGCATCGCATCGCGCGGCGCGAGGCGCATCGCTATGGCGAGCGCGGTGCGCTCGGCACGACGACCTTGCTGCACGACGCCTACCTGCAGATCGCGCAACGCGACGGCCTCGCCTTCGATACGCCGGCGCCGTTCCTTGCCTATGCGGCGCGCGCGATGCGCGGCCTCGTGATCGACCGCGTGCGCGCGCGCAGCGCATTGCGGCGCGGCGGCGACCTGACCATCGCGTCGCTCGATACCGAGACGGCCGAGGCCATCGACGATCCGCAGGTGCTCGAACACGTCTCCGACGCGCTCGACGAGCTCGCGGCGATCGATCCGTTCCTCGCCCGGCTCGTCGACCTGAAATTCTTCTGCGGTCTCACGATGGCGGAGATCGCGGCGCAGGAGCACACGTCGCTGCGCACCGTCGAGCGGCAATGGGGAAAGGCGAGGGCGCTGCTCTATCGCGTGTTGAAAGCGGGCTGATGGCGGCCGGTGCCCTGCCGAGTGCGGCGCGATGGCGGCGTCTCGATCCGCTGCTCGACGAGTTGCTCGACCTCGCGCCCGCGGTGCGCGCCGCACGCCTGGAGGCGGTGCGCAACGACGATGCCGCACTGGCCGACGAGCTCGCGCAGTTGCTTGCGGCGACGCAGGAGGCCGACGAGGCGCGCTTCCTCGCCGGCGTCGCCGGCGGACCGGTGCCGACCGAGCCGGCGCCGACGCTCGCCGGCCGCACGCTGGGTGCATGGACCCTGCTCGCGCCGCTCGGCCAGGGCGGCGCCGGCAGCGTCTGGCGGGCGCGCCGCAGCGACGGCCGCCATGACGGCGAGGCGGCGATCAAGCTGCTGCATCTGTCGCTGCTCGGCCGCGCCGAAGGCCAGCGCTTCCTGCGCGAGGGCGCGATCCTCGCGCGGCTCGCGCATCCGAACATCGCGCGGCTGCTCGATGCCGGCGTCAGCGGCGAAGGCCAGCCCTACCTGGTGCTCGAACTCGTCGACGGCGAGCGCATCGACCGCCACTGCGATGCCCATGGCCTGAGGATCGATGAACGCCTGCGGCTCTACCTCGACGTGCTGGCGGCCGTCGCGCATGCGCACCGCCACCTGGTGATCCATCGCGACATCAAGCCGAGCAACATCCTCGTCGCGCGCGATGGCAGCGTGAAGCTGCTCGACTTCGGCATCGCCAAGCTGCTCGAGGACGAAGCGCAGGCCGCCGAGGCCACCGCGATCACGCGCGAAGCGGGTCGTGCCCTGACGCCCGAATACGCGGCGCCCGAGCAGTTGCTCGGCGAGCCGGTGACGACCGCGACCGATGTCTATGCGCTCGGCGTGCTGCTGTTCCAGCTGATGGCCGGCCGGCATCCGACCTCGCCCGAAGGCGCGACGACGCCGCAGCTCGTGCGTGCGACGCTCGAGGACGAGCCGCCGCGCCTGTCGCAGGCCTTGCGCGCCGACGCCGATGCGCTTGCCGCGGCACGTTCGACGACACCGGCGGCGCTGGTGCGCCGGCTGCGCGGCGACCTCGACAACGTCGTCGCGAAGGCGCTGCGCAAGGCCGCCGGCGAACGCTACGCGAGCGTCGAAGCGCTGGCCGAAGACCTGCGCCACCACCTCGCGCACGAGCCGGTGCGTGCGCGGCCCGATGCCTTGGCCTACCGCGCTTCCAAGTTCGTGCGCCGCCACCGCGGTGCGGTCGCGGCCGCGGCGCTGACCGGCCTGGCGATCGTCGGCGGCCTGGCCGGCACGTTCACGCAGGCACGCCGCGCCGAAGCGCAGGCGCATCGCGCCGAGGTCGAGCGCGACCGCGCGCTGCACGATGCCGCGTTCGCCAACGGCGCGAGCGACCTGCTGAGCTATCTCGTCGGGCAGGTCAACGCCAAGCCGCAGACCGCGGCCGAGTTGCTGGCGCGTGCCGAGCAGCTCACCGAGCGGCAGTTCGCCGGCGATGCGCTGACGCGCGGCCGCATGCAGCTGATGATAGGCATCGAATACGGCGATGCGCTCGAGAGCGAGAAGTCCAAGGCGGTGCTGCTGAAGGCACGCGCATCGGCGAACGCGTCGGGCGACCAGGCGCTGCTCAGCAACGTCGACTGCCTGCTCGCCGCGACGATGAGCGACCAGGGCCAGCCGCAGCCCGCGCTCGCGCTGTTCGCGGATGCCTTGCGTCGCGTGCCGGCCGACAGCGACATCACGGCATCGACGCGCGCCGCCTGTTTGCAGATGCGCGCCGACGTCCATGCGCATCTCGGCCAGCCTGCGGCGATGCTTGCCGATGCGCAGGCGGCGCTCGCAGCGCTCGGGTCGCCGCGGCCCGATCAGCGCCTGATGGCGAACTCGCTGCGCATCGTCGTCGCCGAAGCCTACGGCCGGCTCGGCCGCATGCGCCAGGCGATCGATGCGTACGAGCAGTCGCTCGCCGACTACGCGAGCATGGGCCGCGAGCAGAGTTCGCGCATGGCGATCCGCCTCAACAACTACAGCCGCATGCTCTACGAGGCGGGCCAGACGCGACGCGCTGCCGAGGTGGCGGCGCACGGCATGCAGGTCGTCGGCGACACGACCGAGAACAACGAGATCCTGGCGGTGCTCGAAGGCAACGCGGTGCGCGCGCTCGTCGATCTCGGCCGCTACGATGAAGCCAAGGTGCTCGCGACCCGCGCGCTCGCATCGGCCGACGAGCGCAACGACATGCGCTGGTCGGGCACCTTCGCCCTCTATGGCGCGCCGGCCTGGGGTGCGACCGGCGACCTGGCGCGTTGCGCCGGCCTGTTGGCGACCGCGCGCACGCGGCTCGTCGCGAGCCTGCCGGCGAACCATCCGATGCTGGGTACGCTCGCACTCGCCGAAGGACGGCTGGCACTCGCGCAGCACGCGCCCGAACGCGCGCGTGCAGCCTTGCGCGAGGCGCTCGCCGCATACGACCGGGCGAGCGAGAAGAGCCCGTTGCGCATCCGTGCGCTCGCGCTGCTGGCGCAGGTCGAGCAGCAGCTCGGCGATGCGGCGGCCGGAGCGGCCGATGCCGCATCGGCGGTCAGCGATGCGCGTGCGGTGTCGAAGGACTTCGATCACACGGCCTGGCTGGGCGGCGCGCTGCTGTCGGAGGCGTCGGTTCGACGCTCTGCCGGCGATGCCGAGGGCGCGCGGCCGTTGGCACGAGAGGCCGAGACGCAGCTCTCGGCCGCGCTCGGCGACGATGCACCCGCGAGCCGCGAGGCCAAGGCGCTGGCCGGCGCAAGCTGAGCGAGGTGCCGGAAGGCGAGGGCGGTTCGCTGCGGCGCGGCCGTGTCCCCACTTCGAGCGATTGAAGGACCAGACCGTCGTTCCTACGATGGCGCCCTTCATCGCAAGCGGCCCGTGGTCCTCCCGTGCGAAGACCGCCACCGGTGGAATCGTTGCTCGCCCGTCTGCGCGAGCCGAACCCTGCCTTTTGGAGTCCCCTTCCATGAGATCGACCGTGAAGCATCGAGCCCTGCGGCTTGCTTGCGCGGCTGCGCTCTGCGCGACCGCCCTTGCATCCATCGCCCAGGACAAGCCCGCCACCG
>JAFEEF010000034.1:73457-73613 GCA_018241265.1 Pseudomonadota bacterium
CGCGAGCAGGCCGTGCGCGTCGTCGACTACCTGCGCTCGCACGGCCTGACCAACGTCGAGATGGCCGACAACCGCCTCCTCGTCACCGCCGACGCCAGCCCCGCGCAGATCCGCGCCGCCTTCCAGGCCGAACTCCACGCCTTCGACGTGCGCGGG
>JAFEEF010000035.1 GCA_018241265.1 Pseudomonadota bacterium
AACACTGGCCCAGAAGAAAGTAACTTTCATTTGGGCCAGCAAATGAAAGTAGGTCGGCTGCCGGCCGAGACCGGCGGGTTGCTGCGCCCAGCGACAACGTGGCACGAAGCCGAAAGCGCCTTACCCACACCACACCCATGTTTTTCCGCGGACATGGGTTGCTCTCAGGCCTCGGCGTCGGCTTCCAGCCCGAGCAGGCGCGGGTCGCCGCGGCCCTGCCGCACCAGCACCGGCACGTCGCCGCTCAGGTCGATCACGGTCGTCGGCTGCATCGGGCAGGCGCCCGCATCGACGACCGCCTGGATCAGCTTCTGGAAGCGCTCCCGGATCGCGTCGGGCTCGTTCATCGGCTCGGTCTCGCCGGGCGCGATCAAGGTCGTCGCGAGCAGCGGCTGGCCGAGCAGGTCGAGCAGCGCATGCGTGACCGCGTGCGCCGGCACGCGCAGCCCGATCGTGCGCCGCGACGGATGCGAGACGCGCCGCGGCACTTCCTTGGTCGCCTCGAGGATGTAGGTGAACGGTCCCGGCGTGCCGACCTTGAGCAGCCGGTACTGCTTGTTGTCGACGCGCGCGTAGCTGGCGAGCTCGCTCAGGTCGCGGCACAGCAGGGTCAGGTGGTGCTTGTCGTCGACGCCGCGGATGCGGCGCAGGCTCTCGGCCGCGGCCTTGTCGTCGAGATGGCAGACGAGGGCATAGCTCGAATCGGTCGGGATCGCTGCGACGCCGCCGCCATGCAGGATCTGCACGGCCTGCTTGAGGAGGCGCGGTTGCGGGTTGTCGGGATGGACCTCGAAATATTGCGACATCCCTCGATTCTCGGCTGGCCGGCGTTTGCGTGTCTGCGGGCCGCCATCCCACGAACGCGTGGGACCGCATCGCGGCGCTGCCCGGTCAGTCGGCGATCGTGTCGGCCGCGACCACCGATTCGGGCGTGCGCGATGCACGCACGTTGAGCCAGGCGCTGGCGGCGCCGCAGGCCGCGATGACGGCCATGCCGACCCACGCCCAGCCGTCCGGCACATGCCGGAACACGAACCAGCTCGCGATCAGCGCGAAGCCGATCTGCGCGTAGATGAACGGCATCAGGGTCGCCATCGGCGCGTGGCCGAACGCGAAGATCAGCAACAGGTGGCCGAAGGTCGCCACCACCCCGATCAGCACGATCAGCAGCAGATGGCCGATCGGCGCGGCCCGGGCGGCGGCCAGCACGGTATCGCCTTCGGCCATCAGCAGCGGCGTGACCAGCAGCGCGCCCGACAGGCCGGTGTAGAAGTGCGTCGTGTACGGGCTCTCGAGCGCGGCCATGCGGCTGGTCAGCACCTGGAAGCCGCCGTAGCACAGCGCCATCAGCAGCGGTACGACCGCGGCCCAGCCGAACACGCCGCTGCCCGGCCGGATCACGATCAGCGCGCCGCCGAAGCCGCCGCAGACGAGCAGCCAGCGCGGCAGCGACACGTCGTCGTGCAGCACCCAGGCCGCGAGCATCGTGACGATCACCGGCGACAGCATGCCGAGCGCGGTGAACTCCGCGACCGGCATCAGTTGCAGCCCGAAGAACGCCAGGCCGCTGGTGGCGAGCAGCAACGCGCCGCGCATCCACTGGAACTTCGGATGCCGCGTCCGGAAGCCGCTGCGGCCGTCGCGCGCCAGCCAGACCGCCATCGCGAGCGCCTGGAACGCATAGCGCGCCCACAGCAGCAGGATCACCGGCAGGAACGCGCCGAGGTACTTGATCGTCGTGTCCGACACGCCGAAGCACGCGCCGGCGAGCAGCATCAGCGCGATGCCGAGCGCATGGCGGTCGCCGGTCAACGCCGTGCCGCCTTCATCAGGCCAGCATGCTCCACACCGGGGTCAATCCCGCGGGCAGCGGCGGCAGCGAACCGAGGTCGGCGCGGCTCTCTTCGGGGCTGTGGAAATCGCTGCCGCGCGAGGCGAGCAGTTCGAACTCGCGCGCGGTGTCGGCATAGCGCACCGCCTCGGCGGCCGTGTGGCTGCCGGTGACGACTTCGACGCCCAGCCCGCCGTGCGCCTTGAACTCCGAGAACAGCGCGTACTCCTCGTTCGGCGTCAGCTTGTAGCGGGCTGGATGCGCGATCACGCCGACGCCGCCGGCCTCGCGTATCCATCGCACCGCCTGGCCGAGGCTCGCCCATTGGTGCGGCACGTAGCCCGGCTTGCCCGGCACGAGGTACTTGCGGAACACCTCATGGGTGTCGCTGCAGATGCCGCGGTCGACCAGGTGACGCGCGAAATGGGTGCGCGCGATCAGGTCCGGGTTGCCGGCGTAGCGCAGCGCGCCTTCGAAGGTGTCGCGGATCCCGACCTGCGCGAGGCCTTGCGCCATGCCGAGGGCGCGCTCGTGGCGGCCGCCGCGCGTCGCCGTCAGGCCTGCGGCGAGCGCCTGGTTGTCGACGTCGAAGCCGAGCCCGACGATGTGCACGGTGGTGCCGACGAAGCTGACCGAGATCTCGACACCGGTCACGTAGCGCAGGCCGAGCGCCGCGGCGGCGTCGCGCGCGCGACGCTGGCCGTCGAGCACGTCGTGGTCGGTCAGCGACCACAGCTCGACGCCGTTGGCCGCGGCACGTGCCGCGAGCGCCTCCGGTTCCAGCGTGCCATCGGACAGCGACGAATGGCAGTGGAGGTCGGCGTTCAGTACGGCGGCAGTCACGGCTGGATTCTAGGTTCTCTGTTGCTGCAAGCGGCGCGTCAATGGCCAGCTAGCATCCCACGGCCTCAACTGCAACGTAGAAGACGCCATGGACGAACTCGATCTCATCCTTGCGCAACTCTGGAACAACTGGGCATTCAGACTCAGTCTCTCCAGCAACGAACTTTTTCATTCGAACATGCTGCAGTACTTGGCAGAAGGCGACGAGCGACCACTGGCCGGACCTGCGGCGATTGCTTGGGAATCCGCGCTTCGGCTGCTCAGTCTTCTTTGCCGAGGGACCGACGTGAATCAGAACAGCGCCTTCGGTCGCTTGCACCAAGCTCAAGGCCTCACAGTGCGACGAGAGTGGCGCCGCCTGGATCTTGTGATCCTGGATGAAGCAGAACGTCCTATATTCGCGATTGAGGTGAAGGTCAAAGCCTATCCCGACCGAGCTCAACTCGAGCGCTATCGCAAAGTCCTCGACGAGCAGTGGTCAGTGAACGGCGAAGCGCAGTATCAGCCGCCGATGTTCCTGCTGACGGGTATGGGTGACCGGATAGCCGCTGATGTGCATGCCACCCAGACGATCGGGTTCGGCGATCTAGCGGGCGGCCTGAGCGAAATGGCTGGTCGCAATGGGCCGGTCAAGGAAGAGTACGTCTCGCTCTGTTGCACCATGGACAAGCTCTTCAAGTGCCTCGAGCGGCATTTGGATGCAAACCCCACATGGGGACAAGCGCGAGCCCAGGGGGAGAAGCTGGAACCGTTTCGACTTCATTCGTTGTGGTGGAAGCTCTGGGCATCTTTCGTTGCAGAAGAGTGCAAAGACGTCATCCTGCGTCTGCCGTGCTCTCATGCCGACTACCTGGATATCTATTCGGGCTACACGCAGACCGGAAACCTCGGTGTCTGTTGGAAGACACAGCATCAAAACGGGTCCGAGATCAGCATCGGCGTGCAGATTCAGGGTGACAGCCTTCGCCTCTTTTTGAATGTGAAGGCGGCGGATGATTCGCTCGGCCGGGGCGGCGAGGCGCGGCGACGTGTCGAGGCAACCTTGCTGAAGCTTCTGGTGAACCACGGCGTGTTTGCCATGAGCCCTGGAATACAAGGCCTTGTCGGGTATTGGAGAACAAACGGAGCGTTCGAGAATCAGAACGTCATCGACAACTTCGGTGCGTTTGCTCCCCCCCACGACCTGCTAGTCAGAGGTGTTGGCCATGGCCGCAGCAACGAACACTGGACTCCCATGCTCACCGGGTACGACAATTCGCGGTACGAAGGCTTTGCGGACATTCGTCTGACGCTAGGCGATCACGCGACGGTTCAGACCGTGGCGAAGTTGGTCTCGGATGTGCTGGTAGGGAACATGTTCAGCGCCCAGCAGCCGACTACCTTCGAGCCGCTGTTGCTTCGTGTCGCGAAGGGGTTCGAGGCCGCGTCAAATGTAGGGGACTGGCTCGAGAATCCCGCGATCGTCTGAAGCTCCCCCCTGCATCTATCTTTGATTTCAGCGTGCCTGATCGGACACCGCGATCGTGTTGTCGTCTGGCTTCCGATCGATCAGCTTGTTGAGCGGATCGATGCCCGCCTTGGCCGGCCGGCCCTGGACGACCAGCGTGAACGTCATCTCCGGCTTGTCGATGCGGTGGCGCTCGAGCGCCAGCGGCGCGTCGTTCGCGTCGAGCACGCCGATGTCGATGTCGTCGGCGATCGCCACGTCGCTTTCCTTGCCGAGCGCGTCGGCCACGCGCTTGGTCGCTGCCACGGTCACCGTCACTTCGTGGCGGCCGTCCGGCAGCGGCTTCGAGACGGCGCTGACCGCGTGGTTGTCGTAGATGACGATGCGCTCGAACATGTCGTCGATCAGGTACTGCATGGATGGCGGCGTGACCGCGCGCAGCCGCGCCACCAGCTCGACCGTGGTCGGATAGGGCGCGCCCTTGAACGCATGCTCATCCCGGTAGCCGCGCAGCGCCTCGTTCACCTTGTCCTCGCCGATGTAGTCCGCCAGCGCATACATCACGACGCTGCCCTTGCGGTAGTGGATGTACGGCTGGTTCTCGACGCGCGCCAGCGGCAGCTCCTTCTTCTGCTCGAAGCCGCGGCCGGCGAGGTAGCGGTCCATCTCGTAGGCGAGGAACTTGCGCATCTTCGCCGCGCCGACATGCTGCTTCATCACCATCAGCGCCGAATACTGCGCCAGCGTCTCGATCAGCATCGTGCCGCCCTGCACGTCGGCCGACACCACCTGGTGGCCCCACCACTGGTGCGCGGCCTCGTGCGCGGTGACGTAGTACGGATAGTCGATGTCCTTCGGATCGTCGGGCCGCACCCGCGCGATGAAGCCTATGCCTTCGGAGTACGGGATCGTGTTCGGGAAGGCCTGCGCGAACGTCGCGTAGCGCGGGAACTCGATGATGCGGAACTGCCGGTACTGGTAGGCGCCGAAGTGCGTGCTGTTGTAGGCCAGCGCGGCCTTCGCCGCGGCGATCATCGCGTCGAGGTTGAACTCGTGGCCCGGCTGGTAGTAGACCTCGAGCGCCACGTCCGGGCCGCCGTCGCCGCGATGCCAGACATCCTTGCGCACCGCATAGCGGCCCGACTGGAACGCGAAGAAGTCGAGGATGGGCGCATCCATCCTGTAGTGGAAATAGCGCCGGCCGCCGTCGGTCCACTCGCGCTGCAGGTAGCCCGGCGCGATCGCGATCTGGTCGGGCGTGGTGCTCACCGTGGCGTCGAAGTCGATGAAGTCCGAATCGTGGTTCAGGTCGTTGAACTGCAGGCCGGCCGGATCGGCGCGATCGCGCATCCGCTCCTTCGGCGCGAGGCCGAACTTGCGGCGGTCCTGGTCGCGTTCGAGCTCGGCGTGCTCCTGGTAGCCGATCGACGGCAGCAGGTTCGCGCCGTTGACGAAGCTGCCGTTGGCAACGACGTCGGTGTAGGTGCCTTCGTTCGTGAAGCCGGGCGTCGGCCGCTCGAGGTCGAACGTCAACGTCGTCGTCTGTCCCGGTGCGAGCGGCGTATAGAACCGGTAGCGTCGCACGCCGAGCAGCAGCTTGTCGTCGACGAGGCGGCTGGGCACGCTGGCCTCCAGCCGGTGGATGACGGTGTCGATGCCGCCGGCGAAGTAGAGGTTCAGGGTCGAGACCGGTTGGCCGGTCTTGTTCTCGAGCGTGTAGCGGCCGCGCATGCGCACGCGCTGCTCGGTCGGATAGAGGTCGACGTCGAGCTGCACGGCGGTGATCTTCGGTTGCGGTTCGGCGTAGGTCAGCGGCTTGTAGATGCGCTCGTAGTCGGCCTGGTGCTGCTGGCGGTCCAGCGTCGTCTCGTAGCGGTTCAGCACGTTGGTGTTGTAGAAGATCACGCCGCCGAGCAGCGCGAAGACCGCGACGCCCGCCGCGCCGATCGCGACCGGCCCGCCCGTGCAACGGCTGCGCGCGACGCGCCAGCGCTCGCGCCAGCCGCTCGGCGTGCCGCGCGGCCACGCCAGGTAGGCCACGACCAGCAGCACGACCGATGCCGCGGTCCAATAGCCCTGGAACAGGCGCAGCCGCAGCATCGCCGGGCCGAAGCCGTTCATGTCCGAATAGACGACGCTCGGCACGCTGCCGAACTTGTACAGGTTGTGCTCGAGGCCGAGCTCGGTCGCGAACAGCAGCAGCACGTAGTACAGCACCATCACGAAGTGGCCGACGTATTTGTGGTCGACGACGCTGTGCACCGTGATCGCGATCGCGCACAGCAGCCAGTAGTCGACGAGCTCGATGCCGAGCAGGTCGTGCAGGTAGACGCCCGGCTCGAAGCGGAAGTAGCCTTGCGCCGCCTGGATCCCCATGCCGCACAGCATCATCACGAGCTGCAGCACCAGCGGCACCAGCATCAGCGCGAGCAGCTTGGCGAGCATCGGCAGCCAGGTCGGCACCGGCAGCGCGTCGCCGATCTGGTCGATGCGGTGATCGCGCTCGCGCCACACCAGCTCGCCGGCATAGAACGCGATGATGATCAGCATGAAGAGCGGGAAGACGTCCCGCACCAGATCCAGCATCGCGAACGTGACCGGCCAGGTCGACGTGCCGAAGATGTCGCCCGACGTCGTGCTGGCAAACACCATGAAGAGCACGCCGGCCAGCACCAGCACGCCGAAGTAGACGTTCTTGACCGTCTCCTTGAAGTACATGCCGACGAGTCCGGGCAGCAGCGACCCGGCATGCGAGGCGGCCGGCGGGACGACGCCGCGGCGCGGCGGCGCTGCCACGGCCGCGGGCTCGTCGGCACTGCGCCGCGCGGCCTTGCCGATGCGCTCCTGCGCGGCGGCGCTGAACGAGAAGCGCCACCAGCACAGCGCCGCGAGCGCCAGCCCGATGCCCAGCCAGAGCAGCCGGTTCCACAGCAGGTAGCCCGACAGCGGGATCGCGCGCGTGTTGCGCTCGGCGACCGGCCAGTATTCGGTCAGCAGGCTGATCGCGCGGCTGCCGAACGGATCGACCAGCGCAGCGATCGTCTTGTTGTCGATGTCGCGGACGAGCTGCTGCGCGATCAGCCAGCCGACCAGCACCAGCACGCTGCCGATGTAGACCGGCAGCATGCGGCGCGTCGTCGCGGCGAGGCTGAAGAACACGCCGCCGATCAGGATCGCGTTGGGCAGCAGCACGTAGGCGTAGGGCAGCAGGTAGTCGGCGAGCCGGTTCGGGCCGATCCGCGTCGCGTCCATCGCGGGCAGGAAGGTCGCGGTCCAGGCGCCGAAACCGATGCCGGCATAGACCACCAGCACGACCGCCAGCGCGCCGAGGAAGCGTCCGCCGAGATACTGCGTCTTGCCGATCGGCGTCGTGAAGAAGAAGTGCTGCGTGCGGTACTCGAAGTCCTGCTGCACGGCGCGGCCCATGATCGCCGACATCACCGAGACGCCGAACAGCCCGAGGAACACCACCGTCTGCATCAGCGCGAACGGCGAATTGACCATCACCTTGCCGCTGCCGAACGAGACCGCCGCGCTCTTGAACAGCCCGCCGGCGGCCGCCATCCAGAGCATCGCCAGCAGGAAGAACACCGCGAAGTAGATCCACGTCGAAAGCAGCCGCAGGCGCGAGCGGAACTCGAAGCCGGCGATGCGCAGCAGCGTCGTCATGATCGTCTCCCGCTGGCGTCAGCGCGCGGCGTCGACGAAGCGGCCTTCGGCGATCGTGCCGGCATCGGCCGCATGGCCGAGGTGGCCGCCGATCGCCGCGAAGTACGCGTCTTCGAGACTCGGGGCGATCGCTTCGAAGCCCGGGCCGGGAGGCGCGTCGGCCACCACATGGACGACGGTGCGGCCCGCCTGCAGGCGCGTCGAGATGACCGCATGCCGTTCCTGCAGCGCGGCGACCGCGGTGCGGGCCGCCGTCGTCGCCCAGACGCGACCCGTCAATGCCGAGGTGAGTTCCTGCGGCGTGCCGCTCACCAGCACGCGCCCGCGGTTCATGATCGCGAGGTTCGAGCACAGGTCGCTGACGTCGGAGACGATGTGCGTCGACAGCAGCACGATCACTTCCTCGCCGATCTCGGCGAGCAGGTTGTGGAAGCGCGTGCGTTCTTCGGGGTCGAGGCCGGCGGTCGGCTCGTCGACGATGATGAGCTGGGGTGCGCCGAGCAGGGCCTGCGCGATGCCGAAGCGCTGGCGCATGCCGCCCGAATAGCCGCCGAGCGCCTTCTTGCGCACCTCGTAGAGGTTGGTCTGCTGCAGCAGCGCGGCGACCTCCGCACGGCGCTCGGCACGGTTCGTCAGGCCCTTGAGCTGCGCGAGGTGGTCGAGCATGTCCTCGGCGCTGACCTTCGGGTAGACGCCGAAGTCTTGCGGCAGGTAGCCGAGCACGCGGCGCAACGCATCCTTGTCGCGCAGCACGTTGATCGTGCTGCCCGACGCACCGCTGCTGCCGACGCCCGACAACTGCACCGACCCGTGATCCGCCTCCTGCAGGGTCGCCAGCGTGCGCATCAGCGTCGACTTGCCCGCGCCGTTCGGCCCGAGCAGCCCGAACATGCCGGTCGGTATCGTGAGGCTCACGTCGTCGAGCGCGCGCGTGCCGTTGGGATAGGTCTTCGAGAGTCCGGTGATGTGCAGTTCCATGGCGCAGGCGCAAGTGACCGCTCGGCATGGCGAGCCGTTGCACCAGTGTGCCAGCGCCATCGCGCCGCGCTGAGCGGCGCGCGACGAACTGCAGAACGGGCAGGGTCAGACGCGCAGGCCTCCGCTGCGCGTCGTCATCACCGGCGACTCAGGGGCTGAGAGTCGTTCACTTCGCGTCAGGCCGGAAGGCCCCTGAGTCCAGTCGCCTGCCTGCGCTGCGCAATTTCACATGAGGCGACTTCGCTCCGGCGGCTCAGTTGACGGCCGGGCGGCCGGTATGGGTCTGCTGGTCGAGCCCGCTGTCGGGCGACTCGTTGACCTGGTGCGAAGTCGTGCCCACCGGCACCAGCTCTTCCACCATCCAGCGGCTGTAATGCTGCGCACGGCTCGCGCCATAGCGCTGCGCGATGTCGCCGGCCCGTTGCGCCTCGTCGTTGTCCTGCGTGCGCACGAGCAGGAAGGTCGCGCCGGCCAGCGCCAGCGCGCGGTGCGTCTTCACCAGGTTGAGTTCCTGGCCGACGCCGGCCAAAGGGCTGGCCTGCGCCAGGTCGCGATCGGCCTGTACGACCATCTGGGCCGGCGACAGCCGCTCGACGACCGGCAGGCCCGCCGCACGGAATGCCGCGTCGGCCCCTTCGACGTCGCTGCCCTCGGGCATCGCGACGACGACGTGGCCGACCGGCTTGAAGACGCCATAGGCTTGTGGATGACCTTGGCTCATGCTTTCCTCCTCGGACGGGCCGGTCGCGCGCGCTGCGGCGCCGACGGCGCCGGCAGCTTCTGCTTCCGATAGGCCTCGTCCGCTTCATCGGCGCGCGACGTGTCCTGTACGCCGCGGGCCACATCTCGATAGCCCTGGCGCGTGACGGCCGGCACCGCACCGTCGCCGGTCGTGCCCACGGACTGATCGTGCTCGTGCGGCAGCTTGGGCCGGGTGCCTTCGCCGCCGTGTCGCAGGCTGGCCCCCGGCTCCTGCCCGGCCGGCACCGCGGAACGCGGTGCGCGCTTGACGGGTGACAGCGGCGCGGCCATCGCGAACTCCTGAACGATCACGCGGCCTCAGCTCTTGCCGTAGCGCTGCTTGGCTTCCTTCACGCAGGCGTCCTTGGCGTCGCCGGCCAGCGTGTCGCAGCGTTCGACGGCGACCTTGTAGTCGGCATCGCGCTTGTCGTTGGCAGCCTCGCGCGTCGCGTCGCCGACCTTCTTGTTCGCCTTCGCATCGGCGATGGCCTTGGTATGCGCTGCCTTGGCTTCGGCCACGCAGACGTCCTTGGCGTTGCCCGACTTGTCGTCGCACATCTCCTTCGCGACGTCGTAGCTCGTGTCGGCCTTCACCTCGGCGAGCTTGTTCCAGTCGCTCGCCTTGCCGGTGTAGTTGGCTTCGAGTTCGGCACGCGCGACCTTTTCCTTGGCCTTGGCCTGCTCCTGGCAGACGTCCTTGGCGTTGCCGCTGTAGGTGTCGCAGCCGGCCTTGGCCTGCTTGTAGTCGGCCTCGATCTGCGCCTTGGAGCTGTCGTAGCTCGCCTTGTCCATGGTGGCGGCGAACACCGGGCCGGCCATCAGGCCGGCGCAGAAACCGGCAGCGATCAGGAGCTTCTTCGGGGTGGCGATGCGGTTCATGGTTTCCTCACTCGATGAGTCTGTCGATCGGCGCGGGCCTCGCCCTGCGCAACGTGAAGAAAGTCTGGATCGCCTCCCGGCAGGCACCCGCCGGACGCGAGCGTGCCTGTGCGTAGTTGTTGTCCTACCGTTGTTCTACGGAGCGGCGGCTTCGATCACCATCTGCACGCGCTCGCGTCCCTGCCAGGCATCGACCGACAACCGATAGGCGAGCGTGACGCGCTCGGGCAGCAGCTCGGTGCGGCCGAACCAGATCGCGTCGCGCAGCGTCCCGCCGCAGCGCAGTGCGAGCTTCAGGTGCTGCTCGCCGACGAGGCGCTGCGAGACCACCTCGACCTCGTCGCTGAAGAGCGGCGCATCGAAGGCCTGGCCCCAGACCTGCGCGTCCAGCGTGCGCACGGTCTCGGCGTTGTAGTACTGCAGCGCGAGCGACCCGTCGGTCCATAAAGTGCGTGCCAGCGTCGATGCGTCCAGCAGCTCGCCGGCGACGTCGCGCAAGGTCGCGGCGAAGGCGTCGAGCCCTTCGGGCGCGAGCGTGCAGCCGGCCGCCATCGCATGGCCGCCGAAGCGCAGCAGCACGCCGGGGCGGCGCTTCGCGACGAGGTCGAGCGCATCGCGCAGATGAAAGCCCGGGATCGATCGCCCCGAGCCTTTCAGCAGCCCGTCCTGGCCGCGTGCGAACACGAACGTCGGGCGGTGCAGGCGGTCCTTCAGGCGTGCCGCGACGATGCCGACCACACCCTCGTGGAAGGCCGCGTCGTACAGCACGACAGCCGGCGGCGTGGCCTTCTCGGAGCACGCATCGGATGCCTCGGCCAGCATGCCGGCGAGCAGGCTCTCGGCCTGCTCGCGCATGCCGGTCTCGATCGTGCGCCGCTCGCGGTTGATCGTGTCGAGCGTCATCGCGAGCTCGCCGGCGCGCGCCGCATCGTCGGTCACGAGGCACTCGATGCCGAGCGTCATGTCGGCGAGGCGCCCGGCCGCATTGATGCGCGGCCCGAGCGCGAATCCGAGGTCGAAGCCGCCGGCGCGGCGCGCATCGCGGCCGGCGATGGCCAGCAGTGCGGCGATGCCCGGCTGCATGCGGCCTTGCCGGATGCGCTTCAGGCCTTGCGCGACGAGACGCCGGTTGTTGGCGTCGAGCTTCACGACGTCGGCCACCGTGCCGAGCGCGACCAGATCGAGCAGCGCATCGAGGCGCGGCTGGTTCTGCGCATCGAAGCGGCCGCGCGCGCGCAGTTCGCTGCGCAACGCGAGCAGCACGTAGAACATCACGCCGACGCCCGCGAGGTTCTTGCTCGCGAAGCTGCAGCCGGGCTGGTTCGGGTTGACGATCACGTCGGCGTCCGGCAGCACGATGGTGCCGCCGGCGTCGGCCGCGGGCAGGTGGTGATCGGTGACCAGCACCGACAACCCGAGCGCGCGCGCATGGGCGACGCCGTCGAGGCTCGCGATGCCGTTGTCCACCGTGACCAAGAGCTCGGCGCCGCGTGCGCGTGCCAGGTCGACGATCGCCGGCGTGAGTCCATAGCCGTGCACCGCGCGATCGGGCACGACATATCCCAGCCGATCGCGCGGAGCGCCGAGCAGCGCAAGGCCGCGCAGCGCGACGGCACAGGCGGTCGCGCCGTCGCAGTCGTAGTCGGCGACGATGCCGATGCGCCGGCCGGCATCGATCGCGTCGGCGAGCAGGCGGGCCGCGGCATCGGCCTGGCGCAATTCGGCGGGCGCATGCAGGTGCGCGAAGGCATCGTCGAGCTCGCACGGATCGCGCACGCCGCGGCCGGCATAGAGGCGCGCGAGCAGCGGATGGAAGCCCGCCTGCTCGAGCGCCCAGACGGTGCGCGGCGGCGCGTCGCGCAGATGCAAGGTGCTGGTGGACGTCACAGACCCTCCAGCACCGCAGCGACGTCGACGCGCGGTGCGGCCAGACGCTGCCACCAGCGCCGGGCTGCGCGATCGAAGCGCTGCGCGCGGCGTTCGCCGCACAGCGTCAACGTGGCCGGCTGTCCGGCTTCGACGCGTGCCAGCAAGGCCGCGATCGGTCCGCCGTCGAGCGCCCGCCAGGCGGCGGTCCATGCGGGCCAGTCGCCCGCGAGCAGCGGTGCACGCAGGCTCGCGGCCTGCGTGACCGCCGTCGGATCGCTGGACTGATGCCGGCCGCAGCCGCTCAGCCAGAACGAATTGACGGTGAGCGCACCGCGCGCCTCGCGTGCCTCGTTGACCGGATGCGGATAGAACAGCAACTGGATCTCGCTCTGCAGCCGGCGGATCGTCGCGGCCGCGGCCGGCGGCGCGCTGCCGCGCACCCACAGGTCGACGTTGCGGCCGATCGCGCGGTCGAGCGATGCGGCGGGCAGCCCGTCGAGGCTGTCGTGGGCCGCGTACCAGCGCAGCGGCGCACCCCAGGCGACCGCATAGCCGTCGCTTTCGAACAGCGGCCGGGCCGCGTCGAACAAGGTGCGCGACTCGGCCTCGTCGAGCGCCAGCAGCTCCGGGTCGGCGAGCGCGACGCTGTCGCGCCCGACCTTCCAGTGCGCCGGCGTCAACAAGCCCCAGGCGCGGCCGCCGACATCGATGCCATCGGCCGCCGCGGCCTGTGCCGCGTAGGGCCAGGCACCGTCGCTGCCTTGCCAGCCCCATGCCGACGCGAGCGCGCGCTCGTGCGGCGGCGACAGCGTGTACTCGTCGCCGGCGTCGGGCGGACCGGCCTCCAGGCGGGCGAGCAGGCGGCGCAACACGGGCAGGTCGAGCTGGCGCTGAGCCTCGCGCGCCGCCTCCGACAGCGCCGCGGCATGCGGGATCAGCAGATGCATGGGGGCGATTATCGGCCGCTGTACCCACGGGCCGTGGGTCGTGGGCCGAGCGCCGGGCCGCTCAAGAGAAACCGAACGGGTCGAGCCGGGATTGCTCTTCGCTCGGCCTGAGCTTGGCGCGGCAGCCCGCCGGACTCGGCCGGCAGCCGACCTACTTTCATTTGCTGGCCCAAATGAAAGTAGGCAAAGCAAAGGGCCTGAACACCAGCCCATTGGGCTGCTGCCCGTGGCAAGAGACCAGAGGCGGCTGATGAAGGACGGGCACGACTCGCACCCGCCAAGCGCTCTCGAACTCCCGCGAGATGAGCAGCGATCGGCTGCGACGCGTGGCACGGATTTCCCAACAGCCGCCTCTGGTCTCCAGCCACACCCACCACTCTGATGGCTGGTGTTGGGCCCTCTTCTTTTCTTCTGGGCCAGCAGAAGAAAGTGACTCGCCTGCCGGGCGAATTCCGGCGGGCTCTTGCGCCCAGCGACAACGTGGCACGAAGCCGAAAGCGCCTTACCCACACCACGCCCATGTTTCCCCGCGATCGCCGCGCACCTGCAGGGGCATGGGTTGCTCTTGAGGCCGCTCGCATCCCCCTCGAGGGATCGGCCGCTGTACCCGGCCGCCGAGAGGGCAAAGGCCTCATGTAGCATGCGCTCCCCATGAACTGGCCCTATGAACTGCAGATCGGCTGGCGCTACACGCGGGCCGGCCGTGCGGGCCGGCGCAACGGCTTCATCTCGTTCATCTCGGGCGTATCCATGCTGGGCATCGCGCTCGGCGTGATGGCGCTGATCGTCGTGCTGTCGGTGATGAACGGCTTCCAGAAGGAAGTGCGCGACCGCATGCTCGCGGTCATCGCGCATGTCGAGGTCTTTGCGAGCGACGGCAACGCCTTGCCCGACTGGCACCGCACCGCCGCCGATGCGCGCCGCAACCCCGAGGTGATCGGCACCGCGCCGTTCATCGAGACGCAGGCGCTGATCGCGCGCGGCGACACGATGCGCGGCGCGGTCGTGCGCGGCATCTCGCCCGACGACGAAGCGACCGTCACCGACATCGTGCGCGAGTACAAGGACACGACGTTCGCGAAGCTGCAGCCGGGCGGCTGGGGCGTCGTGCTCGGCATCGAGCTGGCGCGCGAGCTCGGCGTGCGCACCGGCGACAAGGTCACGCTGATGGCGCCGGGCGGCGAGGTCACGCCCGCCGGCGTCGTGCCGCGGCTGAAGCAGCTCACCGTGGTCGGCACCTTCGACTCCGGCCACTACGAATACGACAGCACGCTCGCGATGCTGCAGCTCGACGATGCCGCGAAGCTGTTCCGCACCGAAGGCCCGACCGGCGTGCAGCTGCGCCTGAAGGACCAGCAGGAGGCGCGCGACGTCGCCGCGCAGCTCGCCTACAGCCTGGGTCCGCAGGTCGTCGTGCGCGACTGGACGCAGACCAACCGCAACTGGTTCACCGCGGTGCAGCTCGAGAAACGCATGATGTTCATCGTGCTGACCTTGATCGTCGCGGTCGCGGCCTTCAACCTCGTGTCGACGCTGGTCATGACGGTCACCGACAAGCGCGCCGACATCGCGATCCTGCGCACGCTCGGCGCGAGCCCGCGTTCGGTGATGGGGATCTTCATGGTGCAGGGCGCGCTGTCGGGCGTGATCGGGACGCTGTCGGGCGTGCTGCTCGGGCTCGTCGTCGCCTTCAACGTCGGCGACATCGTCGCATTCCTCGAGCGGCTGCTCGGCATGACCTTCCTGCCGTCGAGCGTCTACCTGATCAGCCGCATGCCGAGCGATCCGCAGCGCGGCGACATCGTGCCGATCGCGGTCGTGTCGCTGCTGCTGTCGTTCGTCGCGACGATCTATCCGAGCTGGCGCGCGAGCCGCGTGCAGCCGGCCGATGCGCTGCGCTATGAGTGATGCCGTCGCAGCGGGCCCGGTGCTGAAGGCCGAAGACCTGCACAAGCGCTTCGCCGAAGGCTCGGGCCGCGAGCGGCTCGACGTGCAGGTGCTGCAGGGCGTCGACCTCGCCGTCGCGCCCGGCGAGACGCTCGCGATCGTCGGTGCGTCGGGCTCCGGCAAGAGCACCTTGCTGCACCTGCTCGGCGGCCTCGAGGCGCCGAGCCAGGGCCGCGTCTGGCTGCAGGGGCAAGACTTCGCGGCGCTGACGCCGGCCGAGCAGGGCCGCTGGCGCAACCGCCACCTCGGCTTCGTCTACCAGTTCCACCACCTGCTGCCCGAGTTCAGCGCGCTCGACAACGTGGCGATGCCGCTGCTGATCCGGCGCGACACCCAGTCCGATGCGCGCGCGCGTGCGGCCGAGCTGCTCGCGCGCGTCGGCCTCGGCGAGCGCGTGCGCCATCGGCCGTCGGAGCTCTCGGGCGGCGAGCGTCAGCGCGTCGCGATCGCGCGTGCGCTCGCGGGCGGGCCGGCCTGCGTGCTGGCCGACGAACCGACCGGCAACCTCGACCGCGAGACTGCGGCCGGCGTGTTCGCGATGATGCTCGAGCTGGCCGAGAGCCGCGGCACCGCGTTCGTGATGGTCACGCACGACGAGGCGCTGGCGAGCCGCTGCCACCGCGTGCTGCGGCTGCGCAGCGGTCGTCTGCAGACCGGCACCTCGACGGTTTGAATCCGGAGCGCGAAGACCGCATCCGGTCGCATGGCCGGCCGGCATCGGAAAAGTTATGTGTAGCGACCTGGGCAAGGCGACACTTTCGTGATCAGCCGCTCCCGATGCCGACCCGATGCATCCCCTTGCCGTTCCGTCGACGCGCTGGTACCGCAGCCTGCTGGCCTTGCTGCTCGCGTCGCTCGCCGTCGTTGCACAGGCCGCGACGTCGTGCGATGCCATGCTGCGTCCCGCGCCGGATCAGGTTGCCGCCGACTATGCCGTCGCCCGCGCCTACGTCGCGCTCGAGGCCGCGAGCGAATACGAGCGGCTGACGTTGCTCGATGCGCGTGGCCGCATGGCCGATCCGATCTACCGGCTGTATGCGGTCGAATTCGACGGCTCGCGGTCGGCGGAGGAGTTTCGCCAGCGCCTGCGCGTGCGATGGCGCGACGAGGACTACGAGGCCGGCGTGCTCGAGCTGCGCGGCCTGGCGCGCAGCCATGTCTCGGCGCGCCAGATCGCCGACTGGTCGACCTGCGCCGCCAAGTCGGCGAGCGGTTCCTTGCTGCTGGTCGCCGCCGAGCCGAACGCGACATCGTTCCGGCTCGAGGTCGCGTTCGTGCCGCCGGCCGGCATCGAGCAGTCGACCATCGTGCTGTCGCTCGACGGCGCGCGGGTCGACGGGCAACACACCGTCAGCGACCGCTACGACGGCAAGCTGACGCGCTCCTACGTCGTCAAGCCCGAGCCCGGCAGCCGGCGCGTGATCGTGAACGCGACGATCGCCGGCGTGTCGGATGCCCTCATCGTCGATGTCGCGCCGCGCCCGCCGTTGGTGTCGATCACCGCCTGCGACGAGCTCGCCGGCGTGCGACCGCGCAGCGACGCCGAAGGCGCGGCCGGCCTCGTGCCGCTGAGCGCAGACGACCGCGCGAAGCCGTGGGGCATCGGTTGCAAGGCCACGCGCCGCGCGGTCGCGCTGCAGGTGGCCGCCGACGCGCCGGCCGATGCGGCAATGACGGTCTCCGTGTGCGACGGCCCGGCCGGCATGACCTATCGGCGCACGGCGGGGCAGGGCTTCGTGCTGTCGCCCGAAAGCCGACCCGGCGCCACGGTGGTGCAAGCCTGCCGCGCGATCGTCGAGCGCCGCGTCCGCAAGGCCGCGGCCTCGTGCGCGGATCCGGTGCCGGCGCTCGTCTGCGGCGGCACGCCGCGACCGCTCGCGCTGGCCGGCGACGTCGTCGTGCCGGCCGCGGCCAAGCGCGGTGCCGAGTCCTATGCGCTGCTCTGCGCGAGCGCGCACACGCAGCCGGTGTGCGCCGCGGGCGAATAGCCCACTACTTCTGCAGCGCCCACAGCTCGCCTTCGATCGTCTCGAGGCGGTGCGCCAGCGTCTTCTGGGTATCGGCGATCGCCTGGTTGTAGACCTTGACGCCGATCTCGTTGCAGAACCAGTCGAGCAGCTCCTTGGCCTCGAAGTCGCCGAGCTGCAGATCGTGCTGGCTCTTCAGCAAGGTGCGGATCTTCAACAGGCTGTCCTGCTCGAGTTCGGGCGACAGGTTGATGATGGTGGCGCGCGTGTGCTTCATGACGATCCTCTGGCGCGAGCGTCGCACTGCGGGCGGCGAGCGTCAAGGTTCTCCTTGCGTCGGTGGCGGCTCGGCGACGACGCGCGCCGAGCGCTCGTAGGTCCAGTACGCCACGGCCCAGTCGAGCATGACGATCAGCCGGTTGCGGAAGCCGATCAGGAAGTAGATGTGCGCGAAGAGCCAGAACAGCCATGCGGCAAAGCCCCAGAAGCGGACCGCGCCGATTCCCGGCACCGGGAGGTCGACCACCGCCGCCTTGCGGCCGACGGTCGCGAGGTTGCCGTAGTCGCGGTAGCGGAACGGCCGCGTCGGCTGGCCGGCCAGACGCCGCAGCAGGTTGGCGGCGGCGGCGCGGCCCATCTGCTTGGCGCCGGGGCTGACGCCGGGCACCGGGCGCGGCTCGCCGCGTCCGTAGCTCCTGGCTGCCGCGAGATCGCCGATCACCGAGATCTCCGGATGGCCGGCGACGCCGAGGTCGGGCTCGACCGGCACGCGGCCGGCGCGGTCCAGCGTGATGCCGGTGCCGGCCGCGATCGCGCGGCCGAGCGGCGAGGCGGCGACGCCTGCAGCCCAGATCACGGTCTTGCTGGCAATGCGCCGTGTCGGTCCGCCGTCGCCCTCGCGGTAGTCGACGCCGTCGGCATCGATGCCGGTCACCATGCAGCCGGTGCGCACGTCGACGCCGAGCCGGTCGAGCTGCGCGCGGGCCCGTTCCGACAGCTGCGGCACGAACGCGCCGAGCACGCGCGGCGAGCCTTCGAGCAGGATCACGTTGGTGCGGCGCGAGTCGATGCGGCGGAACTCCTGCGGCAAGGTGTGGTGCGCGATCTCGATCATCGTGCCGGCCATCTCGACGCCGGTCGGGCCGGCGCCGATCACGACGAAGGTCATCCACGGCGCGCGCGCCGCCGCGTCGGCGAGTCGTTCGGCGTGCTCGAACGCGCCGATCACGCGGGAACGGATCGTGAAGGCATCGGCGAGCGTCTTCAAGCCCGGCGCGTAGGCCGACCAGGCGTCGTGCCCGAAGTAGCTGTGCGTCGCGCCGGTCGCAACGATCAGGTGGTCGTACGGCAGCTGCTGGCCGTCATCGAGCAGCACCTGGCGCCCGGCCGTGTCGATGCCGGTCACCTGCGCCTGCAGGACGGTCAGGTTGCCGCGCTTCATCTGGCTGCGCAGCACATGGCGTATCGGTGCGCTGATCGCCGGCGCCGTCAGTCCTGCGGTGGCCACCTGGTAGAGCAGCGGCTGGAACAGATGGTGGTTGGTGCGGTCGACGATCGTGATCTCGACGTCGGCGCGCGACAGCCCGCGCAGCGCCTCGATGCCGCCGAAGCCGCAGCCGAGGATGACCACGCGCGGACGGGCCGTCGTCGCGTTCATCGAGGCTGGCCTGCGAGTTGCACGATCCGCGGCGGCGCCGGTCGCGGTTGCTTCATGCCGTGCCCCTCCTGATCGGTGATCGCCGCGGCACCCGCGCGGCATGCCCGCACGATACCGCGGACGCGTCGAGCCGCGCGCTATGCTCGGCTTGGAAACGACGCCGCGACGAAGACTGGACGATGCGCCTGCTGCTGGTGGAAGACGACCGCATGATCGGCGAGAGCCTGCGCGGTGCGCTGCGCCTCGAAGGCCATGCGGTCGATTGGGTGCGCGACACATCGGCCGCGCAGGCCACGCTCGCGAGCGAGCGCTTCGACCTCGTGCTGCTCGACCTCGGCCTGCCGGCCACGAGCGGCCAGCCGACCGATCCGGCCGCGGGGCTTGCGGTGCTGAGGGCGCTGCGCGCGCGCCACGACGCGACGCCGGTGATCGTGCTGACGGCGCGCGATGGCCCCGGCGACAAGGTCGGCGGCCTGGATGCCGGCGCCGACGACTACCTCGTCAAGCCGTTCGAACTCGACGAGCTCGCGGCGCGCATCCGCGCGATCCAGCGGCGCGTTGCCGGACGGGCCGAGCCGGTGCTGTCGCACGCCGGCGTGACGCTGGACCCGGCGACCCGCCAGGTCACGCGCGACGGCGTGCCGGTGCTGCTGTCGGCGCGCGAGTTCGCGGTGCTCGAAGCGCTGATGCAGCGTCCGGGTGCGCTGCTGTCGCGCGCCCAGCTCGAGGATCGCCTGTACGGTTGGGGCGAGGAGATCGAGAGCAACGCCGTCTCGGTCTACATCCATCAGCTGCGCCGCAAGCTCGGTGCCGACTTCATCCAGAACCTGCGCGGCGTCGGCTACTTCGTCGGCGAGCGGCCGCGCGCATCGTGAAGATCCGCTCGATCCGGCTGCGCCTCCTGCTGCCGCTGATGGCGATGCTGGGCTGCGCGGCGCTGGCGATGGGGGCCTTGACCTATCGCAGCGTCCTTGCCGAGGCCGAGGGCTTGTTCGACTACCAGTTGAGCCAGATGGCGCTGTCGCTGCGCGACCAGGGCGAGATCGATCCGGCGCAGGTACCGTATGCCGATCCGCGCTTCGACTTCGTGGTGCAGATCTGGAGCGTCGACGGCCGCCTGATCTACGGTTCGCGCGCACCGGCCGACCTGCCGGCACGCGCGCTGCTCGGCTTCGCCGACATCGTCGTTCGCGGCCAGACCTGGCGCACCTTCGGGGCGACCGCACCGGGCCGTGTGATCCAGGTCGCGCAGCCTCTCGAGACACGACGGCGCCTGGCCGCCAACGCGGCCTTGCGCAGCGTCGCGCCGTTGCTCTACGTCGCACCGCTGCTGGGCGCGGCGATCTGGTGGCTGGCCGCGCTGACCTTGGCGCCATTGCGCCGCGTCGCGACCGACGTCGCGGCGCGCGACGAGGAATCGCTGCAACCGCTGCCGACCGGCCACCTGCCCGACGAAGTCGCGCCGCTGGTCGCGGCCTTGAACACGCTGCTGCAGCGCCTGGCCGCGTCGCGCGATGCGCAGCGCGCCTTCGTTGCCGATGCGGCGCACGAACTGCGCTCGCCGCTGACCGCGCTGAAGCTGCAGCTCCAGCTGCTGCGTCGCGCGCCCGACGATGCCGCGCGCGGCGACGCGCTCGATGCGATCGGTGCCGGCATCGAGCGTGCGGCGCGCCTCGTCGAGCAGCTCCTCGTGCTGGCGCGCAACGAGCCTGGCGCATCGCCGCCGGCGGGCGAGGCCGCCGATCTGGCCGACGTCGTGCGCCAGGCCGCGGAGGATGCCCAGCCGCTCGCGACGCAGGGCGGCAGCACGATCACCGTCAGCGCTGCGCAAGGGGTGCCGGTGGCCGGCGACGCGGCCGCATTGCGCATCCTGGCGCGCAACCTGATCGACAACGCGCTTCGCTATGCGCCACCGGGCGCGCGCGTCGAGGTACGCGTGGCGGCCGATGCGGCCGGCGCGCTGCTGGAGGTCGACGACAGCGGCCCGGGCATCCCGGAGGCCGACCGCGAACGCGTGTTCGACCGCTTCTATCGGCGTGCCAATGTCGACGAGACCGGCAGCGGCCTGGGCCTCGCGATCGTGCGCAGCATCGCCGATCGGCACGACGCGCAGATTCGGTTGCGTGGCTCGCCGCTCGGTGGTCTGGGCGTCACGGTGCGCTTCCCGCCGGTGCCGTCGCCGGTCGGGTGAAGCGCGGCGCCGCGAAGTTGCTCGGGCAGAGGCGGCCGCGCCATTCCAGGAACGGCCGCTCGACCAGGTGCTGAGCACGGGTGGGTTATGAGCATTTATTCGTGGCACATAATTATTGACGCTGAATAAAAGAGGACAAGTCAATGGCTGAGATCTACCGCCGCCCGGAGCTGGCTGCTCAGATGGCCACGCAGCTTCTTCACCCTGGGGTTCTTGATGAGGGCCTTCGGTCTGGCTTGTTCTTGTCCGGCATGCGCCGCACCGGCAAGACGACGTTCCTGTTGAACGACCTCATCCCGGCACTCGAAGAGGCAGGGGCATTGGTGATCTATGTCGACTTCTGGAGCGACACGCAGACTAGCCCCGCCGCGCTTGTGCTGTCCGCCGTGAAGAAAACGCTCGCGGAGCTGCAGACGCCGGCATCGAGCCTCTTGAAAAAGCTCAAGCGTGTCGGCGGCGCCGACCCCGTTTGCCGGCGGCCACCTCGGTGGCGTACCCGGTGCTGAACGGCGACTACGTCGAGCACCTCTTGAAAAGGCTTGCGCAGGACGGGGCGGCGCCGCTGCCTTCGGTTGCGGTTGCAACCCAGGCGTTCGCAACCCTGGGCAATCGGCCCGAGGAAATGCTCAAGGCACTCAGGCAGTTGAGTCTGCACCTACCGCCGGGCGGGAACCCCGATGAACATCTACCGGTGATTGCCGCGACGCTCCGATCGACTGCCGCCGACATCGAGTTGATGAAGGTGGAGCAGCTCGGCGGTCTCGCGACAGCGATCTTCGAACGCATCGCTTCGACGGACGGCGACGCGCGCGGGGTGTTCTCGTCGGAGGCAGCGGCCGACTACAGCAAGGCCATCGGCCGAGAGGTACGCGTCGAAGAGATTCAACCGGCTGCGAACGACCTTCTTGCCGCCAACCTCATCATGCGCCGGGGACACGGCATGTATGGCGTGACCGACCCGTTCGTTCAGGAAATCTGGCGCGAGAAGAAGGCGCTTGAAAACAAGGGCTGATCCGCACCCACCGGCTTCCTAACCTTCGCCTAACCGTCGTCTAACGCTGCGCTCATCGCCGACCTCTATCTTTGCCTGCATGCGGAATCTCCCGCGTTCGCCGATCGATGAAGGAGCGATGAGAATGACCAGAAAGATCAATGCACTGAGCGCCGCGCTGGTGGCTGCCGGCGTGCTGGCGGCGTCGACCGCGAGCGCATTCGACCTGACGCCGAGCTGGCTGAAGGGTGCCAAGGACAAGCCCGCCGCGACCGCGGTGCCCGATGCGGCCGCGCCGGCGGCCGTGCCGCTGCTGCCGCCGCTGCAGGGCGAGCCGAACTACCGCGCGATCGTGAAGCAGTTCGGGCCGGCCGTCGTCGGCGTCACCGTCGCCGGCATGCACAAGACCAGCGTCGGCGAAGGCGGCATGCCGCCCGGCATGGAGAACGATCCGTTCTTCCAGTTCTTCCGCGGCATGCCCGGCATGCAGCTGCGCGGTCCGAACAGCGTGCCGTTCAAGGGCCTGGGTTCGGGCTTCATCATCAGCAGCGATGGCCTGATCCTGACCAACGCGCACGTGGTGCGCGAGGCCAAGGAGGTCACCGTCAAGACGAGCGACCGGCGCGAGTTCAACGCCAAGGTGCTGGGGATCGATCCGACGACCGACGTCGCGGTGCTGAAGATCGACGCCAAGGGCCTGCCGACGGTGCGGCTGGGCGATCCGCGCAGCGCCGAGGTCGGCGACCGCGTGCTCGCGATCGGCGCGCCCTACGGCCTCGAACAGACCGCGACGCAGGGGATCATCAGCGCCAAGGGCCGTTCGCTGCCCGGCGGCTCCGCGGTGCCGTTCATCCAGACCGACGCGGCGGTGAACCCCGGCAACTCCGGCGGTCCGCTGTTCGACGGCCAGGGCCAGGTGATCGGCATCAACGCGCAGATCTATTCGCAGAGCGGCGGCTTCCAGGGCCTCAGCTTCTCGATCCCGATCAATGTGGCGCTGAAGGTCAAGGACGAGATCGTCGCGACCGGAAAGGCCTCGCATGGCCGGCTCGGCGTGCAGATCCAGAACGTCGACCAGTCGCTGGCCGATTCGTTCGGGCTGAAACATGCGGATGGCGCGCTGGTGGCCGCCGTCGAGCCGAACAGCGCGGCCGCGGCCGCCGGCCTGAAGCCGGGCGACGTGGTGACCGAAGTGAACGGCCAGCCCATCGTCGGCTCGGTCGACCTGTCGAGCACGATCGGCATGGCCGCGCCGGGCGACAAGGTCAAGCTGACGGTGTGGCGTGACCGCGAGTCGAAGAGCATCGACGTGAAGCTCGGCGGCGCGAAGGACGACGACGAGACGGTGGCGAGCGCCGACGGGAGCGTCCAGCACGGCAAGCTCGGCCTGAGCCTGCGGCCGCTGACGCGCGACGAGCGTCGTCAGTCGGGCATCGACCAGGGTCTGCTGGTCGAGAACGTCGGCGGACCGGCGGCCAAGGCCGGCCTGCAGCCCGGCGACGTGGTGCTCGCGATCAACGGACGGCCGGTGCAGTCGATGGACGAGATCAAGCGCGTCCTCGACGCCAAGCCGAAGAGCGTCGCCCTGCTGGTGCAGCGTGACGGTACCAAGATCTTCATGCCGGTGAATCTCGGCTGAACGATCGAGCGGCGGGCTGCGGCCCGCCGCCTTGTTTCAGGAGCTCATCATGAACAAGTCCTTCCTCCAGCGCGCCGGCGCGTCGTTTGCGGCGGTGCTGGCCGGGGCCGCGGCGCTTCCTGCGTATGCTGCGGCGCAGGTCGACGCGCAACTGCCGCCCGAACACGATGCCGGGAAGGTGTCGTACCTCTCGGGCGGCATCGGCGAGGGCGAGGCGCATCGCTTCGAGGCGGCGTTCGGGCGCTATCCGCTGGTCGTGCAGCTGTTCGAGCAGGACGGCAAGGCGACGGTCTACACGGCCGATGCGCAGGTGAAGATCACCGACCGCAAGGGCGACGTCGTCTTCGACCGGCATGCCGAAGGGCCGTTCATGCTGTTGCGGCTGCCGGCCGGCGACTACCGCGTCGCCGCGACACTGCGCGGTCAGGCGCTGGCCGAGCGCAGCGTGCACGTGACCGACAGCGGACACGCCCGCGCTACGTTCGTCTTCCCGCAGGCCGCGGGCTGATCGACCGCGCTACTACTCCTGCAGCAGCGCCGTGTAGCGGCGCTGCATCTCTTCCGGCGTGACGTCCTCGATCGAGTGGCCGATCAGCCAGACGTGGCCGTAGGGGTCGCGGATGCGGCCGCTGCGCTCGCCGTAGAACATGTCGGCGGCCGGCATGTCGATCGAGGCGCCGGCCGCGACGGCACGTGCGATCACCGCGTCGGCATCGTCGACGTGCAGATGGATCAAGCAGGCCGCCGGCGCGGCGCTCGCCGGCGCTTCCAGGCCGTGCTCCGGGAACGCATCCGACAGCATCAGCACCGCCGGACCGATCTGCAGCTCGGCATGCCCGATGCGCCCCGACGGTTCGACCAGGCGGAAGCGTTCGACCGCGCCGAAGGCTTGCGCATAGAACGCGATCGCCGCCGCGGTATCGCGGACGCGCAGGTAGGGGTAGAGCTCGTGGATCACGGGACATCCTCCCTGAGGTCTCCGAACGACGGCCGCTACAAATCCGTCCGCAACTTCCAGATCTCCGGAAACAGCACCACGTCCAGCATCTTGCGCAGATAGCCGACGCCCGACGTGCCGCCGGTGCCGCGCTTGAAGCCGATCACCCGCTCGACCGTCGTGACGTGGCGAAAGCGCCAGAGGCGGAAGGCGTCTTCGAGGTCGGTGAGTTCCTCGCCGAGCTGGTAGAGGTCCCAATGCGTGTCGGGCGCGCGGTAGGCGACGAGCCACGCCTGTTCGACGGCATCGCTGGCTTCGTAGGGTCGGGTCCAGTCGCGTTCGACATGGTCCGCCGGCACCGGCAGGCCGCGCCGCGCGAGCAGCCGAAGCGACTCGTCGTAGAGCGACGGCGCACGCCAGGCGGCTTCGACCTGGGCGAGCCGGTCGGGGCGATGCGCATGCGGCTTCAGCATCGCGGCGTTCTTGTTGCCGAGCTGGAACTCGATGCAGCGGTACTGCCAGCTCTGGAAGCCGCTGCTGCTGCTGAGGTAGGGGCGGATGGCCGAGTACTCGGGCGGCGTCATCGTCGCCAGCACGTCCCAGGCGTGCACCAGCTGCTCCATGATGCGCGACACGCGCGCCAGCATCTTGAAGGCGCTGCCGAGCTCGTCGCGCGCGACCGCGGCGATCGCGGCGCGCAGCTCGTGCAGCATCAGCTTCATCCACAGCTCGCTGGTCTGGTGCTGGATGATGAAGAGCATCTCGTTGTGCTCGGGCGAGAGCGGATGCTGCGCGCCGAGCACCTCGTCGAGGTGCAGGTAGTCGCCATAGCTCATCTCGTTGGCGAAGTCGAGGCGGGCGCCTTCGTCGGCGACGATCTTCTCGGTGCTCATGGTGCGTTGCTCGTCCGGCTGGTGAAAACAAGATCTTGCTCGCGCGCCTCGGCTCGACATCACGTCACGGCCGCCCGCGCATGAAATCGAGCATCCTTCCACTCGCCGCTTTCCATCACCTCGACGAGATGCCGCACCGCGTCGAACACATCGACGTGGCGCGTATAGAGCGGCGTGAAGCCGAAACGCAGCAGGTCGGGCGCGCGGAAGTCGCCGATGACGCCGCGCGCGATCAGCGCCTGCATGATCGCGTAGCCGGCCTCGGCGTGCGCGAAGCTCGCCTGACTGCCGCGGATGCTGCTGTCGCGCGGCGTGACGAGCGTGAACTGCGGCGCGACCGGCGACGCTTCGACGAGCCGGATGAAGAGATCGGTCAGCGCGATCGACTTGGTGCGCAGCGCGGCGATGCCGCCGAGCGGCCCGGCTGCTGCGAACACGTCGACACCGGCCTCGAGCGCTGCGAGCGAGATCACCGGCGGCGTGCCGCAGACGAAGCGGCTGATGCCGCTGCCGGGCCGGTACTCGGGCGTGAACTCGAACGGCGCGGCATGGCCGAGCCAGCCCGACAGCGGCTGGCGGAGCTGCGCGTCGTCCATGCGCGCGGTGTGGCGCGGATGCGCCCACACGAACGCCGGCGCGCCCGGGCCGCCGTTCAGGTACTTGTAGCCGCAGCCCACCGCGAAGTCGGCATCGGCGCCGTTCAAGTCGACCGGCACGGCGCCGGCCGAATGCGCGAGGTCCCACACCACGAGTGCGCCTGCCGCATGCGCGGCGTGCGTCACGGCCGCCATGTCGTGCATCCGGCCGGTGCGGTAGTTGACGTGCGTGAGCATCAGCACGGCGACGTCAGCGTCGAGTGCGCCCGGCAGGTCGTCGGCCTCGATCAGTTCGAGCGTCATGCCGTGCTGCTGCGCGATGCTGTCGGCGATGTAGAGGTCGGTCGGGAAGTTGCTGCGCTCGGAGACGATCTTCGTGCCGCGCAGGTCGCGCCCGCCGTGCGCCGCCACGGTCAGCGCCGCGCTCAGCGCCTTGTAGAGGTTCACCGACGTCGCGTCGGCCACCATGGTCTCGCCGGGACGCGCGCCGATCAGCGCGCCGATCTTGTCGCCGATGCGCTGCGGCAGGTGGATCCAGCCGGCGGTGTTCCAGCTGCGGATCAGGCCCCGGCCCCATTCCTCCTGCACGACCTGCTGCACGCGCGCCGAAGTCGCGCGCGGCAGCACGCCGAGCGAATTGCCGTCGAGGTAGATCACGCCGTCGGGCACGATGAAGTGATCGCGCAGCCGCGCGAGCGGATCGTCGCGGTCGAGGCGGAGGCAGTCGTCGCGGGTCGTCATCGTCGTCCTGTCGTCAGCTCAGGGATCGCAGCACCGCACGCACCGGCGACGCATCGGCATGCACCCATTTCAGCGGCAGCGCGATCAGCTCGTAGTCGCCGGCCGGCACGGCGTCGAGCACGAGGTTCTCGAGCACGCGCAGATCGTGCTCGAGCAACCGATGATGGCTGTCCAAGGTCTTGCTGGTCGCCGGGTCGACCGACTGGCTGTCGATGCCGACGAGGCGCACGCCGCGTTCGGCGAGCCAGCGTATCGTCTCCGGCGCGAAGCTCGCGAAGTCTTCCGTCCACGCGGTCGGCGCGCGCGCCTCGGTGCGCACCAGCACGCGCGGCGGCAGGTCGTCGGCCGCGTGCAGCAGGTGTTCGGGCCGCACCAGCGGCCGCACGCCGAGCGCGTGGATCACGCGGCAGCGGCCGAGGTAGGGCGCGAGGTCGACCGTGCCGATGGTCGGTGCGCCGTCTCCGTAGTGCAGCGGCGCATCGGCATGTGCGCCGATGTGCGGCGACAAGGTCACGGCCGACAGGTTCACCGGGCAGCCCGGCCCGATGCGCGCGGTCCACGCCTGCGAATAGGCCATGTCGCCGGGAAAGAGCGGCGACTCCGGCCCGACCGGCGGCGAGATGTCCCAGAGTTGGCGTTCGACGACCATGGCAGGCGCGACGGTAGCACCGCCGGCGCAGCGCCGCACGCCGGCCGTTCGCCCGACTCGGGCATCGTCGATTTGCTTGACATCTAAAATATCTGGACCTAAAGTCACGAAACGACCGCCCCTCTCGGGGCACGAGCGAAAGGTCCACGGCATGCGCATCACCTGCATCGGCGGCGGCCCGGCGGGCCTGTACTTCGCACTGTTGATGAAGCGTCAAGACCCGGCGCACGAGGTCACGCTCGTCGAGCGCAACAACGCGTCCGACACCTTCGGCTGGGGCGTGGTGTTCTCCGACCAGACCTTGTCGGCGCTGCACCGTGCCGACCCGAAGACCGCGGCGCAGATCAACGACGCGTTCAACCACTGGGACGACATCGAGGTCCACATCGAGGGCCGGACGATGCGCTCGTCCGGCCACGGCTTCTGCGGCATCGGCCGCCGCAAGCTGCTCAATATCCTGCAGGACCGCTGCGCCGAGCTCGGCGTCGAGCTGCGCTTCTCGACCGACGTCGCCGACGACGGCACGATCGCCGCCGACCTGATCATCGCCGCTGATGGCCTGAACAGCCGCATCCGCAGCCGCTACGCCGAGACCTACGAGCCGGACATCGACCTGCGGCGCAACCGCTTCGTCTGGCTCGGCACGAAGAAGCGCTTCGAGGCCTTCACGTTCGCCTTCGAGAAGACCGAGTGGGGTTGGTTCCAGGCGCATGCCTACCGCTTCGACGAAGACACGTCGACCTTCATCGTCGAGACGCCCGAGGAAGTGTGGCGCGCCGCGGGCCTCGCGGACATGAGCAAGGAAGACGGCATCGCGTTCTGCGAGCGGCTGTTCGCCAAGTACCTCGACGGCCATCCGCTGATGTCCAACGCGTCGCACCTGCGCGGCTCGGCGCAGTGGATCCGCTTCCCGCGCGTCGTCTGCGAGCGCTGGGTCCATCCGGGCGGCGGCGCCGACGGCCGTACGCCGGTCGTGCTGATGGGCGATGCCGCGCACACCGCGCACTTCTCGATCGGCTCGGGCACCAAGCTGGCGCTCGAGGACGCGATCGACCTCGCGGCCAGCATGGCGGCGCATCCGCAGGACCTCGCCGCCGCGCTCGCCGACTACGAGGCGCGTCGCAGCGTCGAGGTGCTGAAGATCCAGAACGCGGCGCGCAACTCGACCGAGTGGTTCGAGAACGTCGAGCGCCACGCGAAGCTCGCGCCCGAGCAGTTCGCCTATGCGCTGCTGACGCGATCGCAGCGCATCTCGCACGAGAACCTGCGCGTGCGCGATGCCGGCTATGTCGGCGATGTCGAGCACTGGCTGGCCGAGCGCGCCGGATTGCCGCCGACCACGATGCCGGCGATGCTGCCGCCGATGTTCACGCCGTTCCGGCTGCGTGGGCTCGCCTTGAAGAACCGCGTCGTGGTGTCGCCGATGGCGCAGTACAGCTGCATCGCCGGCGTGCCCGGCGATCACCATCTGGTGCATCTCGGCGCGCGCGCGATGGGCGGCGCGGGGCTCGTCTTCGCGGAGATGACCTGCACGTCGCCCGATGCGCGCATCACGCCGGCGTGCCCCGGGCTCTACACCGACGAGCAGATGTCGGCCTGGAAGCGCATCGTCGATTTCGTGCACGGCCACACCACCGCGAAGATCGCGATGCAGCTCGGCCACGCCGGGGCCAAGGGCTCGACGCGCGTGCCGTGGGAAGGCGAGGACCTGCCGCTCGAGGAGGGCAACTGGCCGCTGGTCTCGGCCTCGGCACAGCAGTACCTCGACGGCATCGGCGACTGGTCGCATCCGATGACGAAGGACGAGATGGACGGCGTCAAGGCCGACTTCGTCGCCGCGACGCGCCGCGCCGCCCTGGCCGGCTTCGACTGGCTCGAACTGCATTGCGCGCACGGCTACCTGCTGTCGGCCTTCCTGTCGCCGCTGACGAACCGGCGCGACGACGAGTACGGCGGCAGCCTCGAGAACCGGCTGCGCTTCCCCCTCGAGGTATTCGCCGCGATGCGCGCGGTCTGGCCCGAGCACCTGCCGATGTCGGTGCGCATCTCGGCGCACGATTGGGTCGACGGCGGCAACACCCTGGACGACGCGGTGGCGATCGCGAGCGCCTTCCGGGCGGCGGGCTGCGACCTGATCGACGTGTCGTCGGGGCAGGTCAGCAAGCAGCAGCAGCCGGTCTACGGACGCATGTACCAGACGCCGTTCTCCGACCGCATCCGCAACGAGGTCGGCATCGCGACGATGGCGGTCGGCGCGATCTACGAAGCCGATCACGTCAACGGCATCATCGCCGCCGGCCGCGCCGACCTGTGCGCCGTCGCCCGGCCGCACTTGGCCAACCCGGCGTGGACCTTGCTCGAGGCCGCACGCATCGGTCACACGTCGGGCATCGGTGCCGACTGGCCGCGCCAGTACTTGTCGGGCCGCAGCCAGCTGGAGCGCAACTGGGAGCGCGAACGCGCGCTGGCCGCGCAGGCGGCAGGGCTCACGCCGCAAGAGCAGGCCGAGCTGGCGCTCGGGGTCTGAAGATGCCCGAAGCGACCATGGCCGCCGTGGTACCCGCGCCGATCAACGACCTCGAGTCGCGTGTCAGCGACGACCACCATCAGGCGCTCAAGGTCTGGCTGCGCCTCCTGTCGTGCACGACGCGCATCGAAACGGTGATCCGCAACCGGCTGCGCACGGAGTTCTCGACGACCTTGCCGCGCTTCGACCTGATGGCGCAGCTCGAGCGCCATCCCGAAGGATTGACGATGGGCGAGCTGTCGCAGCGCATGATGGTCACCGGCGGCAACGTCACCGGCATCACCGACCAGCTCGAGGCCGAAGGCCTGGTCGTGCGCGCGGCCCATCCGCGCGATCGGCGGGCCTATGCGGTGCGCCTCACGACGAACGGCCGGCGCCAGTTCCGTCGCATGGCGGCGACGCACGAGAAGTGGATCGTCGAGCTGCTCGCCGCCTGGTCGCCCGACGATCAGGGTCGCGTGCTGGAGCTGCTCGGCGGCCTGAAGGAAACCCTGGCACGCGGCCCGATGGCCGGTGCGAAAGGCAGGAACGACACCAAGGAGATCGCGGCATGACCAGGCCGATGGACGAACACCTGAGCGCCGGCAACCGGCGCGACATCGGGACGTATGCGCCCGAGCACTTCGCATGGAAGGCCGAGCGCGGCGTCGGCGTGATCACGCTGGCGCGCCCCGAGCGCAAGAACCCGCTGACCTTCGATTCGTATGCCGAGCTGCGCGACCTGTTCCGGCGGCTCGCCCATGCCGACGACATCCGCGCGGTCGTCGTGCAGGGCGCCGGCGGCAACTTCTGCTCGGGCGGCGACGTGCACGAGATCATCGGCCCGCTGACGAAGATGAGCATGCCCGACCTGCTCGCCTTCACGCGCATGACCGGCGACCTCGTGAAGGCGATGCGCGCCTGCCCGCAGCCGGTCATCTCGGCGGTCGACGGCGTCTGCGCCGGTGCCGGCGCGATCGTCGCGATGGCATCGGACCTGCGCATCGGCACCTTGCGCAGCAAGGTCGCGTTCCTGTTCACGCGCGTCGGCCTGGCCGGCTGCGACATGGGCGCCTGCAGCCTGTTGCCGCGCATCGTCGGCCAGGGACGGGCGTCGGAGCTGCTCTACACCGGCCGCTCGATGGCCGGCGACGAGGCGCTCGCCTGGGGCTTCTACAACCGGCTGGTCGATCCGGAGGCGCTGGAGGCGGAGGCGGTCGGCTGGGCCGCATCGCTCGCGTCGGGACCGAGCTTTGGCCACGCGATGACCAAGCGCATGCTGCATCAGGAATGGGCCATGGGCGTCGACGAAGCGATCGAGTCCGAAGCGCAGGCGCAGGCGATCTGCATGATGACGCAGGACTTCCACCGTGCCTACCACGCCTTCGTCGGCAAGACGAAGCCGGTGTTCGAAGGCGATTGAGGGACGCGATGGCAATGCAGTCGACTCATCTGGCCTGGCCGTTCTTCGACGAGCGGCATCGGGTGCTGGCGCGGGAACTCGGTGCGTGGGCCGACACCCATCTCGCGCACGCCGGCGACGACGCGGACGTCGACGCCACGTGCCGGCGCCTCGTGCGTGCGCTCGGCGAAGCCGGCTGGCTGCGCCATGCCGTCGGCGGCACGGCCCATGGCGGCCTGCGGGACGCGATCGACACGCGCGCGATCTGCGTGCTGCGCGAGGCGCTGGCGTACCACGAAGGGCTGGCCGACTTCGCGTTCGCGATGCAGGGGCTGGGCTCGGGCGCGATCTCGCTGGCGGGCACGCCGGTACAGCGCGAGCGCTACCTGCCGCGCGTTGCGCGCGGGGAGGCGATCGCGGCATTCGCGCTGTCGGAACCCGATGCCGGCTCGGATGTCGCCGCGATGGCCTGCAGCGCACGCGATGACGGCGATGCCTACGTGCTGGACGGCGAGAAGACCTGGATCAGCAACGGAGGCATCGCCGACTTCTACGTGCTGTTCGCGCGCACCGGAGAAGCACCCGGAGCGCGGGGTATTTCAGCCTTCATCGTCGATGCCGACCTGCCCGGCTTCGAGATCGCCGAACGCATCGAGCTGGTCGCGCCGCACCCGCTCGCGCGCTTGCGCTTGTCGGGCTGCCGCGTGCCGAAGACGCAGCTGATCGGCGCACCGGGCGAGGGCTTCAAGATCGCGATGCGCACGCTCGACGTGTTCCGCACGTCGGTCGCGGCCGCGGCGCTCGGCTTCGCGCGGCGCGCGCTCGACGAGGCGCTCGACCGTGCCGCGGGCCGGCCGATGTTCGGCCAGCACCTCGGCGATCTGCCGCTCGCGCAGGCCAAGCTCGCCGAGATGGCGACCGAGGTCGACGGCGCGGCGCTGCTGACGTATCGCGCCGCCTGGCTGCGCGACCAGGGTGCCAACGTGACGCGCGAAGCGGCGATGGCGAAGATGGCCTCGACCGAAGGCGCGCAGCGCGTGATCGACGGTGCGGTGCAGTTGTGGGGCGGGCTCGGCGTGACGCGCGGCGCGCCGGTCGAGCGGCTGTACCGCGAGATTCGCGCGCTGCGCATCTACGAAGGGGCGACCGAAGTGCAGCAGTTGATCATCGGGCGCGAGCTGATGAAGGCGCGGCGCAGCCAGGGGAATGCATCGTGACCTCCGCCCACGTCGATACCTTCGCGCACGATCATCTTCCGCCGCTCGAGCTGCAGCCCGAGTTCCTGTTCGACGGACCCGATCTGCAGTTCCCGGCGCAGCTCAACTGCGCGACCGAACTGCTCGATCGCTGGGTCACGCAAGGGCAGGGCGACCGCCTGTGCGTGCAGGGCATGGCGCAGGGCGTACGCCTGCGCTGGACCTATCGCGACCTGCAGGCGCAGGCGAACCGCATCGCACGCGTGCTCGTCGAAGACCTCGGCCTCGTGCCCGGCAACCGCGTGCTGCTGCGCGGCGCCAACTCGCCGATGCTCGCGGCCTGCTGGTTCGGCGTCGTGAAGGCCGGCGGCATCGCGGTCGGGTCGATGCCGCTGCTGCGCGCGCGCGAGCTGACGCAGATCGTCACGAAGGCCGAGATCAGCCATGCGCTTTGCGATGCGCGGCTGGCCGACGAACTCGCGCAGGCGCAGGCCGGTTGTCCGACGCTGAAGCGGGTGCTGCACTTCCATACGCCTTCGGCCGACGGCCTGGAAGCTCGCATGGCGGCGAAGCCGGCGACCTTCGACAACGTCGACACGAGCCGCGACGACACCTGCCTGATCGCGTTCACGTCCGGCACGACCGGCCAGCCCAAGGGCACGATGCACTTCCATCGCGACGTGATGGCGGCCTGCGCCTGCTGGCCCAGGCACGTACTGCGTGCGTCGCCGGACGACGTCTTCATCGGCAGCCCGCCGCTCGCGTTCACGTTCGGGCTGGGCGGGCTCTTGCTGTTTCCGCTCGCGATCGGCGCGTCGACCGTGCTCGTCGAGAAGGCCACGCCCGATGCGCTGCCGGCCGCGATCGCGGCCTATCGCGCGACCGTCTGCGTGACCGCGCCGACGTCGTACCGGGCGATGGCCGCGCAGCTCGCCGGCCACGACGCGTCGTCGCTGAGGAAATGCGTGAGTGCCGGCGAGGCGCTGCCGGCGGCGACCCGCCGGTTGTGGAAGGACGCGACCGGCATCGAGATGATCGACGGCATCGGCTCGACCGAGATGCTGCACATCTTCATCTCGCACGACGAAGCACATGCGCGGCCGGGAGCGACGGGCACGGCGGTGCCCGGCTACGTCGCACGGGTGATCGACGATGCCGGCCGGCCGTTGCAGCCCGGCCAGATCGGGCGTCTCGCGGTCAAGGGCCCGACCGGCTGCCGCTACCTGGCCGACGAGCGTCAGCGCCAGTATGTGCAGGACGGCTGGAACCTGACCGGCGACGCCTACCTCGTCGACGAAGACGGCTACTACGTCTACCAGGCGCGCACCGACGACATGATCGTCAGCGGCGGCTACAACATCGGCGGTCCCGAGGTCGAGGCGGTGCTGCTGCTGCATCCGAAGGTGGCCGAGTGCGGCGTGGTCGGCGCACCCCACGCCGAGCGCGGGCAGATCGTCAAGGCGTACGTCGTGCTGCGCGCCGGGCATGCGCCCGGCGACGAGCTGGTGCGAGAGCTGCAGGACTTCGTGAAGGCGCAGATCGCGCCCTACAAGTACCCGCGCGCGATCGAGTTCCGCGACGCGTTGCCGCGCACCGAGACCGGCAAGCTGCAGCGCTTCGTGCTGCGCCGGGAGGCACGCGCATGAAGCAGGTATTGCAACCGGCCGGCTGGGCATTGCCGCGCGGCTATGCGAACGGCGTCGCGACCGAAGGACGCCAGGTCCACGTCGCCGGCCAGATCGGCTGGAACGCGCGCTGCGAATTCGACAGCGACGACTTCGTCGCGCAGGTGCGGCAGGCGCTGTCCAACGTCGTCGCGGTGCTGGCCGAGGCCGGCGCGCGTCCCGAGCACATCGTGCGGATGACGTGGTACGTGACCGACAAGCGCGAGTACCTCGCGCGCGGCAAGGAGGTCGGCGCGGCGTACCGCGAGCTGATCGGTCGCCGCTACGACGTCGCGATGACGGCCGTGCAGGTGAGCGCCTTGATGGAAGACCGCGCGCAGGTCGAGATCGAGGTCACGGCGGTGATCCCGCCGGCCTGAACTTCAACCGACCATGGCGCAAGCGCCTGCCGCGACCGGCTATTCGGGCACGCCGCTGCCCAAGAAGCTCGGCATCGAGCCGGGCATGCGCGTCGTGCCGCTGGGCGCGCCGGGCGACTATGCGGCGATCGTCATGCCGTGGCCCGACGGCGTCGCGCTCGGCAAGACGCCGGACGCGAAGACCGACCTCGTCCATCTCTTCACGACCGAGCGCAAGACCCTCGCGACCGAACTCGTTCGGTTGCGCGAGCGTCTCGCCCCCGATGCCGTGGTCTGGGTCTCGTGGCCGAAGAAAAGCGCCAAGGGCGCGACCGACATCACCGAAGACGTGATCCGCGAGGTGGCATTGCCGCTCGGCTGGGTCGACGTCAAGGTGTGTGCGGTCGATGCGACGTGGTCGGGGTTGAAGCTCGTCGTGCGCAAGGCGCTCCGATGACGGTCAAAACGTCATGTGCACTCCTGCCGACACGATGACTCTTGGTGCCAGCTGCACCCCGCGCAAGTCCTGCCAGAGCGGCACCTGCACATAGCTGTAGGCCGAGACCCTCTCCGTCACCGGCACGCTGATGCCCGGCGTCAGGTAGACCAGCGTGCCGCCGGTCGCCCAGGTGTCGGCGGCCTCGCCGCCGTCGTGGTGCGCGTGGCGTACGTTGAGCTGCAGCTGCGGCGTGACCGACTGCCAGCCGTAGTAGCGCAGTCCGGCCGCGAGCGACACCGAGTCGCCGGTGCGGTAGCCGTCGACGGTGCTCAGCGCATGCTGGTAGGTGCCCTGGGCGAACCAGCTCCAGTCGGCGTTCAGGTTGTCGAAGCCGAAGATTCCGGCGATGACGTCGGTGGTGCCGCTGCCGGGCTGCAGACCGGGGTCGATCGTCGCGACGCCGCCGGGCGGTCCGGCGGGATCGGTCAGGGTGCCGGTCTTCGTGTGGCTGCCGGTCGGCAGCTTGAAGCCGAGCTGCACGCCCCAGTTCTTCTCGTCGGCAAAGCCGTAGTAGCGGCCGACGAGCTTGACGTCGCCGAGGTCATGCGTGTTGGACACGTAGGCTGCGTCGCCGGGCGACACGCCGTCGCCGCCGACGCCCAAGGTCGAATGCGAACGCTGGATGTAGGGCACGGTCAGCGTGATGCCCCAGGGCTGCGCGGACGAGTAGTCGAGCGTGAACGTGGTGTAGACGTTGCGCGTGTACTGCTCGACCTCGGCCGGCTCGCCGGTGTCGGTGTTGGTGATGGCGGCGGCTGCGGTCGGCGAGATCGAGCCGGTGCCGTAGCGCAGCTGGTCCTGGTTCAGGTAGTCGATGCGCAGGTCGGCGCTCCAGCCGGCCTGGGTCGACAGGCCCTGCGCGCCCCAGTCGGCGTTCAGGCTGCAGCCGCAGCTCGCGCAGGCGAGTGCGGTCGAAGGAAGCGCGGCGATGGCGGCCAGCGCGAGCAGGCCGGTGCGTACGGAGTGGAGGTGACGTCGTGATGCAGTCTTCATGGTGTCGGTGTGTGGTCGCGTGACGATGTTCGCGGCGCGTAGGCCATGGGCGGCGCGAAGCGGCGCGCTGGGGCGCGGCTTCGTTCTCTCGTTGAATGTGAGAAGGCGACGCGCCGAACGCGCCGTCTTCGTCAAGCGACCGGCGGCGCGCGCGGCTGGGCCGTGACCCAGGCGTGCAGCGTGCGCGGTCCGACCCACGCGAGCCTGGGCCGCATCTCGCGACCGGAGACCTGCAGCGGCAGCACGGCCGGCACGGTCGCCGGCAGCGCGAGTCCATGCGCATCGAGCGCGCAGTACGGGCAGTGGAACACCGCGAGCGCGGCATGCGTCGCGGTGCCGCCGTCATGATCGGCGCCCGCGTCGGCAGTGGTCTGGCCGACACTGGCGCCGTAGAGCGCCGAACACAGCTCCTGCCACGGCGCATAGCGGCCCTGCAGCAATTGCACCGCATGGCTGATCGTCGGTGCGAACGTCAGCCAGAACGCGAGGGCCAGGCCCAGCCAGGCTTGGCCTCGACGTTGGCGGCGCGTCGGCGTCATCGATCAGCTCGCCTGCAGCAGCGGCAGGATCACCGGATCGAGCGTCGCCGCGTCGAGCATGGGCTGCGCGAACCAGTCCTGCTTGACGATGCGGCCCTGCCGGTCGATCACCGCCGAGACGGGCATGCGCCAGACGCGCGTGAAGCCGACGAGCTGCGCCTTCTTCAGCATCGCGACGCGGAAGCTGAACGGCTGCGCGGCCTCGCGCACCTTGGGCTCGTCGGCCAGCTCGTCGACGCTGAGCGCGAGCACCTCGAGCCCCTTGGCCTGGTGCGCCTGGTAGTAGGCCTCGATCGCCGGCATCTCTTCGCGGCACGGGCCGCACCAGGTGGCCCAGAAGTTCACCAGCAGCACCTTGCCCTTGGCGGTATCGGTGCCGTAAGGCGTGCCGTCGAGCAGCGTGGCGTTGATCTTCGGGACGAGATCGGCCGCGGACGCTCGTCCGGCGAGGCCGGCCGCGGCCAGGCTCAGCACGATGCGTCGCGAGGCGTTCATCCGATCCTTCCCAGCACCAGGTATTCCATCAGCGCCTTCTGCACGTGCATCCGGTTCTCGGCCTCGTCCCACACGACCGATTGCGGCCCGTCGATCACGTCGGCGTCGACCTCCTCGCCGCGGTGCGCCGGCAGGCAGTGCATGAAGAGCGCGTCGGGCTGTGCGGCGGCCATCATCTCGCCGTCGACGCGCCAGTCGGCGAAGGCCTGGCGGCGCGCCTCGTTCTCGGCTTCGTAGCCCATGCTGGTCCACACGTCGGTGGTGACGAGGTGCGCATCGCGGCAGGCATCGAGCGGATGCTTGAAGGTCTTGAGGCACGACGGATGGCGCACGCCGGCCACCTTGGCATCGATCTCGTAGCCGGTCGGCGTGCTGACGTGCAGGGTGAAGCCGAGGATGTCGGCGGCCTGCAGCCAGGTGTTGGCCATGTTGTTGCCGTCACCGACCCAGGCGACGGTCTTGCCTTCGATCGAGCCGCGCTGCTCGATGTAGGTGTAGATGTCGGCAAGGATCTGGCACGGATGGTATTCGTTCGTCAGCCCGTTGATCACCGGCACGCGCGAATGGGCCGCGAAGGCCTCGAGCTTCTGCTGCTCGTAGGTCCGGATCATCACGAGGTCGACCATGCGGCTGATCACGCGCGCGCTGTCCTCGACCGGCTCGGCGCGACCGAGCTGGCTGTCGCCGGTCGTCAGGTGCACGACCGAGCCGCCCATCTGGTACATGCCGGCTTCGAAGCTCACGCGGGTGCGCGTCGAGGCCTTCTCGAAGATCATCGCCAAGGTGCGGTCGACGAGCGGCGTGTACTTCTCGTAGTTCTTGAAGCGCTTCTTGATGATCGCCGAGCGCTCGAACAGGTAGTCGTACTCTTCCCGCCGGAAGTCCTTGAACTGCAGGTAGTGCTTCATGAGGCTCTTGCCCGGCTTCATGACGCAGCCTTGGGCGGCGGCTCGGCGAGGAAGGCCTTGACCAGCGGAACCAGGATCTCGACGATCCGGCGCGCCTCGGCCGACGACAGGATCAGCGCCGGCAAGAGGCGGATCACGCGGTCGGCGGTCACGCTGATGAGCAGGCCCGCATCGGCGGCGCGGCCGAGCAGCACGCCGCACGGCCGGTCGAGCTCGATGCCGAGCATCAGGCCCTGGCCGCGGATCTCGCGCACGCCGGCCACGCCTTCGAACGCCTGTTGCAGTCCCAGCCGCAGCTCGCCGCCGACCTTCGCGGCGTTCGCGAGCAGGCCTTCTTCCTCCATGATGCGCAGCGTCTCGACGCCGGCGCGCATCGCGAGCGGATTGCCGCCGAAGGTCGTGCCGTGGTTGCCGGCGCCCAGCACCTTCGCGGTCTTCGGCCCGCAGACGATCGCGCCGACCGGCACGCCGGAGCCCAGGCCCTTGGCCATCGGCATCACGTCGGGCCGGATGCCGGCCCACTGGTGCGCGAACCACTTGCCGGTGCGGCCCATGCCGCACTGCACTTCGTCGAGCATCAGCAGCCAGTCGTTCGCGTCGCAGCGCCGGCGGACCTGCTGCAGGTAGTCGATCGTCGCCGGGCGGATGCCGCCTTCGCCCTGGATCACCTCGAGGAACACCGCGACGATGTTCGGATGCGTCTTCGCGACGGCATCGATCGCGGCGATGTCGTTCATCGGGACGCGCACGAAGCCTTCGACGAGCGGCCCGAAGCCGGCCTGCACCTTCGGGTTGCCGGTGGCCGACAAGGTCGCGATCGAGCGGCCGTGGAAGGCGTTCTCGAGCACGATGATCTCGGGCCGGTCGATCTTGCGATCGTGGCCGTACTTGCGCGCGATCTTCAGCGCGCCCTCGTTGGCCTCCAGACCGGTGCTGCAGAAGAACACGTTGGTCAGGCCCGACAGCTCGCACAGCTTGGCGGCGAGCCGCTCCTGCAGCGGCACGTGGTAGTAGTTCGACGAATGGATCAGCTTGCCGATCTGGTCCTGCAGCGCCGGCACGAGCTTGGGATGCGCATGGCCGAGCGTGTTGACGGCGATGCCGGCGAGCGCGTCGAGGTATTCGCGACCTTCGGTGTCCCACACCGTGCAGCCTCGGCCGTGCGACAGCGCCAGCGGCAGGCGGCCGTAGGTCGCCATCACGTGCGGTTCGGTCGGGGCGGTCGGCGCGGCTGCGGACGCGGCGGTCATGGGCGGACTCCTGGACGATGGGCTGTCGATTCTAGGGTCGCGGCCGTGACGCGACGATGCAAGGTCATCGGCACGCGGCAGCAATAAGAAAGCCCGGCGCGCGAGCGGCCGGGCTTTGCTTTGGACGTCGTCGGACCGGCAAGCGCCGGCCGTGACGACCGATCAGATCGAATGTTCGATCGCGAGCTGGTCGCTCGGCGCGTGGCGCGCCGTCATCATGTCGTTGACGACCTTGTCGCGCGACGCCGGTTCGGCGGCCGGCGTGTTGCCGTTCCAGGCCGCGCCCGTCTCGATCGCGGCCAGTTCGCCGCTCTGGCGTGCCGCCAGCGTGTCGGCGACGACCTGATCGCGCGACAGCGCCGACGGCTGCTGGTTGGCGGTCCAGACGCCGCCGGTCTCGAGCACCGCGAGCTCGCCGCTCTGGCGCGCGGCCAGCGTCTGTGCGACGACCTCGTCGCGCGTCAGCGGGCGTGAAGCGTCGTCGGCGCGCGCGACGCCGGTCGACAGCAGGGCGGCGAAGGTGGCTGCGGCGATCAGAACTTGCTTGGTCATGGCATCTCCTGGAACGGGTCGTGAGGGATCGCCGTTGCGGCACGCGGGAGCGGGTGCATGGACGCCGGCGATGAGCGGATCGTGGCCGGCCGGTCTTGCCGCGCGATGGCGCCGTTCGGACGCCATGTTGCAGATGCAATCGCCGATGCAACGAGCGGCAACGCCGCCGGGCTGGAACGACGACGGCTAGCGCGCGAAGGCCTGCGCCAGGCGAGCGCCGAGTTCGGCGCGATGCAGCGGCTTCTGCAGCACGGTGGACACGCCGGCGGCGCGTGCGCGCTCGTCAAGGTTCGTCCCGCCGTAGCCGCTGACGAGCAGGATAGGCACGTCGGGCCGCAGCGCACGGAATCGGCGCGCCAGGTCGGTGCCGTTCAGGCCCGGCATCGCCTGGTCGACGAGCAGCGCGTCGTAGCGCTCCGGCGTCTCCTGCAGCGCCGCCAGCGCGGCTTGCGGATCCGCGTAGCCCGCGGGCTCGTAGCCCATGCCGGCCAGCACTTCCTCGGTCAGCGCGACCAGCGCCGGCTCGTCGTCGACCACCATCACCACCTGGCCGTGGCCGCGCGGCACGTCGGCGGGTGCTTCGGCCTCGCGCGGCGGCGCCGCTTCGATGCGCGGGAACGCGAGCGTGAACGTCGTGCCGCGGTTCGGCGCCGACTGCACGTCGATCGTGCCGCCCATGTCCTTGACCGCGGCATGCACGATCGCCAGCCCGAGGCCGGTGCCGCCGGCGCCGGCGCGCGTCGTGAAGAACGGTTCGAACAAGTGCTCGGTCGCCTCGTTGCTGAGGCCGTGGCCGGTGTCCTCGATGCGCAGCACGACGCGCTCGTCCGCCGTCGCGGCATCCCGCACCGCGGCCTCGACCGCGAGGACGACGCGCAGCACGCCGCCGTCGGGCATCGCCTGCAGCGCGTTGGTGCAGAGGTTGTGCACCGCCTCGAACAGCTGGATCGCGTCGCCACGCACCGTCACGGTGTCGCCGGCGTCGAAGGCGCGCTCCAGACGAATCGTCGCGGGCAGCGTGGCGGCGAGCAGGTCCAGCACTTCGCGCACCACCGGCAGCACCGCGACCGCGGTCTGCGGCTTCGGGCCGCCGCGGCTGAAGCTCAGGATGCGCGCGACGAGGCGCCGGCCGCGCTCGCCGGCGCGCAGCACCTGTTCGGCGCTGCGCGCCGCGGGCGTGTTCGCCGCGACTTGCTGGCCGAGCAGGTCGGCATAGCCCAGGATCGCCGCCAGCACGTTGTTGAAGTCGTGCGCGATGCCGCCCGACAGCCGGCCCAGCGCTTCGAGGCGACGCGACTGCTCGGCGCGCCGCGCCAGCACGGCCTGCGCCTGCACGCGCGCCTGGGTCTCGTGCTGCAGGCGGAGCACGACGAAGGCCAGCAGGCCGAGGGCGATCACGGTGACGAGCGTCGCGCTCGCGAGGTACTCGACCCAGGGTGCGAGTACCGCGCTGCGGTCGCGCGAGCTGATCGCGACGAGCGGCAGGCCGCGCAGCCGCTGGGCGGTGGCGAAGACGCGCGCATGCGCGACCGGCGTGTTCGGTTCGAGCAGGTGCTCCAGCAGCGCTGCGGCGCCGACGTCGGCCTCCTCCAGCTCGGCGAGGTCGAGGTTGCCGGCCAGGCGCTGGCCCGCGAGCGTGTAGAGACCGAAGCGCGCATCGCTCGCGATCGCGACGCGCGCGAAGAAGCGCTCGATGAAGCGCGCGTCCGCCACCGCGATGATCTGCAGCGCGCCGGCATCGGCTGCCGCGCTGCGCGCCAGCTCGATCGATTCGGCGTCGCCGCTGCGCGGCGGGCCGATGCGCAGGGCACCGGGCGGATCGCCGGGCGGCAGCGCGCGTGCCGCCGAGGAAGCCGCGCTCGACGAGGCGACGATGGTCCCATTGGCCGTGGCCAGCGCGAGTTCGCGCACGTAGAGATCGTCGCCGGCGCGCAGCCGCAGCCGCGCCTGGGCGCTGTCCGGCGTGATGCGGCCCGCGGCAAGGTCGGCTCGCGTGGCGCGCAGCGACGCGTCGACGGTGTCGAACACGACGCGCACGTGCTCGCTCAGCGCCGCAGTCTGCAGCACGAGCTGGCGTGCGGTGAACTGCAGGCGGTGGTCGCGCAGCACCCAGAGCCAGTAGGCCATCAGCGCGCACAGCACGAGCGCGACCACGGACGCCGCCCAGGCGAGGCGGCGCGGCGTGGGTTCCGCGGCGGCGTGCGGATGCGTGGCACCGGCATACACGATGGCCGCGAGGATACGCAGCTTCGCGCCGTCGCGGGCTGCGTGGGCCGTCCGCGGCGCGGCGGCAGGACTCGCCGCACAATCCGCGTCCCGAGTCGCACAGTCGAACCGTGAGCGATACGCTGGATCCGCACATCCTGGTCGTCGACGACGATCCTCTGGTCGTCGAGCTGCTGCAGGACTATCTCGGCGCCAACGAGCTGCGCGTCAGTGCGGCGTCGAACGGCACGCAGATGTGGCAGGCGTTCGAGCGCGAGGCGATCGATCTGGTCCTGCTCGACGTGCGGCTGCCGGGCGAGAACGGCATGCGTCTGGCGGCGCAGCTGCGCGAGAAGGCGCCCGTGCCCATCATCCTGCTGACCGGCCGCGCCGAGGAGGCCGATCGCGTGATGGGCCTGGAGGTCGGCGCCGACGACTACATCGTCAAGCCGTTCAGCTCGCGCGAGCTGCTCGCGCGCGTGCGTGCCCAGCTGCGCCGTTCACGCATGCTCGAGGCGTCGCCCCGTAACGAGGACCGTCGGCGCGCGTTCCGCTTCGCCGGCTGGGAACTCAACCTGCGCACGCGACGATTGCGGCGCGCCGACGGCGGCGACGTGGAGCTGTCGAACGGGCAGTTCAGCCTGCTCGTCGCGCTGTGCGGCGCGGGCGGCCGGGTGCTGTCGCGCGATCAGTTGCTGGGCCAGTCGCGCCTGCACGGCGCCGAGGTCTACGACCGCAACATCGACGTGCAGATCCTGCGCCTGCGGCGCCAGATCGAGCCGGACCCGGCGCGGCCGAGCCTGATCGTGACCGAGCGCGGCGCCGGCTACCGGTTCGCGCCGGCGGTCGAAACCTTGTACTGAATGGAAAACGGCCCGCGTAGCGGGCCGTTCGGCATCCGGACTGAACCGGACTCAGGCGTGCGCGGCGAGCGCCTTGACCTTGGCGGCCAGGCGGCTCTTGTGGCGCGCCGCCTTGTTCTTGTGGAACAGACCCTTGTCCGCCACCGAGTCGATCACCGACTGGGCCGACTTGAACAGGTCGGTCGCCTTGGCCTTGTCGCCCGCGACGACGGCCTTCTGGACGTTCTTGATGACGGTGCGGAACTTCGAGCGCAGCGCGGTGTTGGCGGCGTTGAGCTTCACGTCCTGGCGCACGCGCTTGAGGCCCGACGCGATCCGTACGGTCTTCTTCTTGGCTTTGGAGGAAGTGGCCATGTGCTTGGTTTGGCTGCTTTGGTTTGGCTTGGCGCTGCCGCCGAGGTGCCAGCTAAGGCAGCGGAGGCAGGTTGAGCAAAGACCGCGAGTATAGCATCCCGTCGGCCCGCGGTGGCCACAGCCGGCCGGCGGGCGGCGCAGGCTGCCTATAATCGCCAGCCCCTGGACCTGCGCCCGCCCGCCGACCGGGCCGCGACGGCCCCGAACGCCCGCGGCCTATCTCCTTCATGAACCTGCTGCGGGCCGCGTCGACCGTTTCGCTGCTCTCGCTCGCCTCGCGCATCACCGGCCTCGTCCGCGAGGTGCTGATCGCCCAGCTGTTCGGCGCCGGCGCCTGGAACGACGCCTACCAGGCCGCTTTCCGCATTCCCAACATGCTGCGCCGGCTGTTCGGCGAGGGCGCGTTCTCGGCCGCCTTCGTGCCGCTGCTGGCGGCCTCGCGCGCCACCGACGGCGACGCCGCGACGCACCGGCTGATCGACGCGGTGGCGACCGTGCTGTTCTGGATCCTCGTCGCCACCTGCATCGCCGGCGTCGTGCTGGCGCCGGCGGTCGTCTGGCTGATGGCGTCCGGGCTGCAGGAGTTCGACGGCGCGGTGCTGATGACGCGCTGGATGTTCCCGTACATCGGGATGATCTCGCTGGTCTCGCTGGCGTCGGGGATCCTCAACACCTGGCGCCACTTCGCGGTGCCGGCGGCGACGCCGGTGCTGCTCAACGTGGCATCGATCGCGGCCGCGTGGTGGCTCGCGCCGCTGTTCCGCCGGCACGGCATCGAGCCGATCTATTCGATGGCGGTCGGCGTGATCGTCGGCGGCGTGCTGCAGCTCGCGATCCAGGTGCCGGCGCTCGCACGGATCGGCATGCTGCCGCACATCGGCGCGACGCCGCGTGCGCTGCGCGACGCCTGGGCGCATCCCGGCGTCGGCCGCGTGCTGCACCAGATGGCGCCGGCGCTGCTCGGCGTCTCGGTGTCGCAGCTCTCGCTGCTGATCAACACCCAGATCGCATCGCACCAGGGTGTAGGCGCGGTGTCGTGGATCACCTATGCCGACCGGCTGATGGAGTTCCCGACCGCGCTGCTCGGCGTCGCGCTCGGCGTGGTGTTGATTCCGCAGCTCTCGGCCGCGCAGGCGCGACGCGACACCGACGAATATTCGAAGCTGCTCGACTGGGGGCTGCGCCTCGTGCTGCTGCTCGCGCTGCCGTGCGCTGCCGCGCTGCTGGTGTTTCCGAAGGCGCTGCTGGCGGTCCTGTACCAGCGCGGCCAGTTCGGCGCCGCGGACGTCGCCCAGACCGTGCCCGCACTGATGGGCTATGGCGCCGGTCTGCTGGGGCTGATCGCGGTGAAGATCCTGGCCCCCGGCTTCTACGCCCGCCAGGACATCCGCACGCCGGTCAAGGTCTCGATCGGCGTCTTGCTGCTGACGCAGGCGCTCAACCTGCTGCTGGTGCCGTACCTGCACCATGCCGGGCTGACCTTGGCGATCGGCATCGGTGCGCTGTTCAACGCCGCTTTCCTCTACCACGGCCTGCGGCGCGCCGGCGCCTACGTGCCGCAGCCGGGCTGGCGCGGCTTCGGCTGGCGCGTCGGCCTGGCGACGGCACTGCTGACCGCGTTGTTGTACTGGGCCGACCACGCGATCGACTGGACCGGCCTGGTCGACCATCCATGGGTGCGCATCGGCTGGCTCGCGGCCTGCCTGATCGGCGCGGCGGCGCTCTACTTCGCGACGCTGCTCGCCTGCGGCTGGAACCCGCGCGCGTTCATGCGCCACACCTGATGCCCGGGGTCTGCCGGGGGTGGGACCGCAGCAGTCGAAGCCCTACACTCGCGTCATGCCCGGTCCCTGGTCCCTCGCTGCGCCGACCGCGCTCGACTATTTCACGTCGCTGGTCGCCGATGATGCGACCTTGTCGCTCACCGAGGCGGCCGTCTCGATCGCCCAGGACGACTTCCCGCAGCTCGACACCGAGGCCGTGCTCGCCGAGATCGACGCGCTGGCCGAGCGTCTGCAGCGCCGATTGGCTGCCGACGCCGCAGCGGCGCAGCGCCTGCGTCTGCTGAACCGCTTCTTCTTCGAAGAACTCGGCTTCTGCGGCAACGTCAACGACTACTACGATCCGAACAACAGCTACGTGCATGCGGTGCTGAGCTCGCGGCGCGGCATCCCGATCACGCTCGCGGTGCTCTACATCGAGCTCGCATCGCAGATCGGGCTGACGGCGCGCGGCGTCTCGTTCCCCGGCCATTTCCTCGTCAAGCTGCGCATGCCGCAGGGTGAGGTGGTGATCGATCCGTTCACCGGCCATTCGCTGTCGCGCGACGAGCTCGATGGGCGTCTCGCGCCCTACAAGCGCAGCCACGGGCTGCAGGGCGACTTCGATGCGCCGCTCGGCCTCTTCCTGCAGGCCGCGCCGGCGCGCGACGTGGTGGCGCGCATGCTGCGCAACCTGAAAGAGATCCATCGCAGCAGCGGCGATGCGGTGCGCCTGCTCGCCGTGCTGCAGCGACTGGTGATCCTCCTGCCGCGTGCCTGGGAGGAGCGCCGCGACCGCGGCCTCGCCTACGCCGAACTCGGCTTCAACGAGGCCGCGTCGCGCGATCTGCGCGACTACCTCGAGCACGCCGCCGACAGCCACGACCGCGCGGCGATCGCCGAACGCCTCGTGCACCTCGGACGCGGCGGCTATCTGCACTAGCCCGCATATTTCACCGTAGG